>JAGODE010000169.1 GCA_017998385.1 Chitinophagaceae bacterium
CTACAAAATTTCCTTTGGTGATTTGGTTTTTCAACTGGCCTGTTTTCGCATCGTAGAGGTACAGGTGTCCCCAGTCGTCGCGTTCAGAATACCAGATAAATTCGTTGGTGGCGGCAAGATAACGCCTATTGATAGCACCCTGCCCGGATTCATATTGTGTGGCAACACGTTCTTCAAATACTTCACGTACTGCTCCGGTGCCGGCGTCGGCAATGCGCATCTTTTCGATCTTATGATCGCGTGAGGTGGAGAGGAAGGCGAGCTCGGTGCCATCTGCTTTCCAGTCTACATCATCAAAAGTGCCGCTGCTGGAGATGTCATCACTCAGTGAGGCACGATGCGGATCAGGAGCTACCTGCAGACGAATTACTTTGGGTTCATCTACGTTGATGATCACGCGGTGAATCATGGCAATGTCTTTATCGCCAGGCAGGGGATATTTCCAGGCGCGGAGGGTAGGGTGTCCTACATTGGTGGTCACCAGGTACATTTCACCTACTTTACGCTGATCCTGCTGGAAGGTGGCGATCTTTTTGGAATCGGGCGACCAGCGCAGGATGGCGCGGTCGCTGGAACTCCAGCCGGCATTATCGGTAGCGTATCCAAAATCTTTGATACCATCGGTGGTGAGCTGTGTTTCCTTTTTAGTGGCAACATCGCGCACCCAGAGGTTATAATCCCGGATAAATGCCGCTTTCTTTCCATCGGGGGAAACTACATCGCCTCCGCCACCGCGGCGGCCCATAGGCTGTGCTGGTGCCGTTTCGGCAGGTGCCGTACCCGTTTCCTGGGTGAGCACAGCACTCTTCAGCACATATTTCCATCTCTTGCTGTCGGCAGAGAAAGAAATAGACTGCATATCGGGGCTATAGGTAAATTGCTGAAAAGGCAACTTGTAGGGATCCACGTTTCGGCCCAGGGAAGTAGACAGAGCGGCAGCCAGTTTGCTTTGATCAAAAGCGGGGGCTTTTGATTTTTTGGCGGGATCGACCAGGAAGAATTCGGTACCCTTTTCGGTATTGATGCCATACCAGAACTTATCGCCGTCCATCCAGTTGGCCCGGAGATTGGTCCGGTAAACCAGTGATTCGGTGCCAAAGCCCAGGAAACTGGCAGCATGTTCATAGTCTTTGCGACTGAGGGAGTCAGTGCGCTGTGCCGTAGCAGTCAGCGAGGCCGTCAGGGCGGCCAGAGCAATTAAATGTTTTGACATAATGAATTTTAGCAAAGCGGTTGGAAGATGTGTATGCAATATAGGTTAGACGCGGTATAGGGCGGGAACTTGCGTTGGGCTGGCAGCGGAATCAGGGCAATTCCCTCCTGAGAGGGATTCGGTTTAGTCTCTACTGTTTTTCAGCGAAATAAAAGAATATAGCTTTTCGGAAAAAAGCTGATTTCTTTTATTTTCCCCGGACAACAGTGACTCAGCATCTGCCGGAAAAGGCTTAAGTTGTGGCTGTGTTAGAAACCGATTTCCTCCAATCGCTTCAATCCGTTCAGTTGGCCCCGGCGGCTGCCGGTAGCTGCTGGAGTGAAATCGTCCATCAGTATGCGTACAAATCCCGCCACTATCACTCCCTGCATCATCTCGAATCGGTCTGGAAAGAATTGCAGCCGGTAAAAACTCAAATTCAGGACTGGCCGGTTATGATTGGTGCAATCGTGTATCACGATTTTTTCTACGATGCCCGCCAAAGCAATAACGAAGAAAAAAGTGCCGGAAAAGCGGTTAGCAAAATGATGGAAGCCGGCTTCGGTCAGCAACGGGCCAGCCGTTGTTATCAGCATATCATGGCTACAAAAGGGCATCAGGCATCAGCCGACCCCGATACCAATTTCTTTACGGATGCCGATCTTTCCATACTGGGACAGGACGAAACAACTTATCTGAACTATTTGTCAGCCATCCGAAAAGAATACCGTGTCTATCCCGATTTTCTGTATAAGCCCGGACGCAGAAAGGTACTCCGGCATTTGCTGGAGCTTCCGCAGATATTTAAACGGCCTATTTTTATGAACGATATGAGGCGATTGCCAGGGAAAATATGGAAAGGGAGTTGGAGATACTTTGAAATCGTTCTTTCAGGTATAAGCGGATTAGAGAAAATAGTGGAATCTGAAGTTTATAAAACTGGATTCAGTTACTTCAACTAGTCGGATTACATTAGAAACCATGTATGAACCGGATTCGGATTGTAATCAGGTTCGGTTCTTATTTTATATCTGTCATAAAACAGATGATGCATTTTCTGCGGCTTTATTTTATGGGTTTCGTTTGAATCGTAGTTGTTGTGATTGCCCACATATTCTTTAAACAGGTTGTTCCAGTATGATTCCACAGCAATCTGCTCGGGTGTTAATTCAAGGACTGCAAAATATCTCGGATTATCCTCATAATTGCCGATTATTTCAAACCAGTATTTTTTGCTCTGGAATTCGAGCATTCCCGTAAGCATACCGTCGTAGTAGTCGTTTATCCATAATACCCCGAAATCGCTTTCATGTATTTGAATGACCGTGTTCCTGAAAGACTCGAATTCTTTTTTAAATTGTTCAAAGGTTATTTGACTGTTCATTGCAGGGCGTATTAATGTGGTAACGGAGAATTTCTGATGGCAGGAACAGATTAGTTGAAAATGGTTAATAAAGCTTTCGACAGCTCACAAAAATCGGTTGATTCTTCGAGTGAGAGGGCTCTTCGGGAGTTTCTGAATAAAGCGGTATTGCCCGAAAGCTCCAGTTCCATATCAGGGAATGCTGTTAGCGGATCAAAATTTTTAAACTGCAGCAGCTGATGAAGGGCTTCTTTATCCGCAGTCATTACCTGAAATTTCCGGGAAAATTTTTTGCTTTGCGGAAAGTCCAAATCCCTTTTCAGGAAAAGGTCTTCAATCTTTTCCTTGATTGTTTCCTTATGGATATAGGTGCGGGGATAACTTTTTTTAAGTGTCATATGCCCAAATAAATACAGATCTGTGCCCGTATTTGGATTCCGTGGAACCGGATAGCTGGACGTGTATTCTGCCAGCGATGCCCTTATCTCATAGGTTTGACCAATCGATTTCATTGATTTTGTAATTATGGCACTCAGGTTTTTGAACATATGAAAGCCTTTGAAATTAGTATGACTGGCAGTATTCATTTTCAACTCCCGGGCAATTAAAGCCAACGAGTCTTCAATCATCTTTTCATAAGCTTTGATAGCGGCTCTTTGTGCTAAGATATCTTTGTCGTTGGCAAAATCGTCGCCGGAAAAATCAGGTAGGTGGTTCCTGTCTGTCATTGTTTAATAAATTACTTGCAATAATTGCATATCCATACATTATAAAGTTAAGGATGACATACATGCGCTACCATCGTTTCTTTGGTGTTTTCAACATGTTGTCTGATAGGCCTGTCTTTCGGTTTTCATTCCGTAAACCGGATCATCTTCGATATGTCCCGGAAATAGTCGGGAGTCCAGATGTCCAGTTTTTTATAGTCCTTTATAAAAGGTAAAACATCTTCTTTCACCCGATTAAGCGAAACCGATTTTATTCTGTTATCGATCAGTTGAAAGAAATCTTCCCGGCTCATTTGTTGGGTGGGCCAGTTGCCACTGTCATGCGCGCGTATCGCCAGGTGCTTGAGATGTAGCGGAGTTCCTTTCCGTATATACCATTCCATGTCGTACCAGTCTCTTCCCTTTACACGTTGCCCCCATTTACGAAAAAGGAAAGCGTGCATTTTGCCGGCAAAAAGATCTGGCAGCTGATAACATTTCGTGTAAAATGAAAAAGGTTTTAGTAATAATCTTTCTTCGGTCAGAAACCCCGGTGGCGGGTTCTTATCAACTTCCAGTTTGATTTTAATAGTCGGTGTTATTTTATCCAGCTTTTCCTGCGGAATAATTCCTTTCAGAATAATTTCCTGCCAGGCAGTATCCGATTTCAGGAAGGCGGATTCAACCTGGCTAATCTTTGTTTTTTGTTTTTTTTCTACACGCACTTCAATACCAAGAGCAGCCAACTCTCTGGTCATGCCATCGAGATATGGTTGCAGCGAAAAGTCGGGTTGACTTCTTAATAAAGAAAAGTCCAGATCTTCTGAAAACCGATCAAGGCCATGAAAAATTCTTAATGCTGTACCACCATAGAAGGCTGCTGCTTCAAAGAACCTGCTCCGCTGTAGTCCGGCAAGTGCAATTTCCTGCATGATTTCCCGTAAAGCCTGTTGGGCTTCATCGTTATTTTGAGGGCGATATGTTTCCAGCCATTCCTTAATCATAATCCCTCCAGTGTTTTTAATAACATGACTAAACTGCTTTTTTTGGGTGCATCAGGTATCCAGCTTTGAATGAGTGAATGCTCCAGTTGGGCTAGCGTTTCCCGATCTATACGAAGATCTTCTGTCAGAAAGTTCCTGGTTTGGGCAACGCTGCGAAGGAGTAAACCACTCTTCGTTGCTATGATGTCGCACAATGCCTTTTCCGGGCTGGCTATCAGAATAGTCTGATCGCTGGCTGATTCCACCATCCTGATGCCGAAACTGTAATAAGGCAGGCGCTGGTGAGTATACTGGAAAAGTCCAACCGGAGTCCGGAAAATTTTAGAACTTCCAGTGGTCATGGAAGATATAGTGGCAACCCGCTCCGGTATTAATCCCCAGTAAGAAAGCGCCGCTTCCAGCGAGACATAACTTGGGCCATAGATATGATTGGCCAGTACATAAACGGAAGGTCTGCGATGGCTCAATGCAGGACCGATTATATATAGTCCGCGTTTTACAGGAGTCAGTATATTTTTCTTTTCCAGTTCTCTCACTTTATTATGCGGACGCAAATAATCCCTGAGCAGATCCTTCAGGATACTTTGTGTGATAGGCTGTCCATCATATTTTAATAAAGATTGCTCAATAGACACGAGTGCAATTTTTTAAATAGATAATTGGATAATTTTACATTATCTGTTTCAAAAATAGCAAGATTATGTGAGATTATCGATAGATAATTGGATTTTTTTACACTATCTATCTAAAAAGTGACAATTTTATAGTTATCTAGCTGGTAAACAGTGTTTTTTGGCCTGTGCCCGGGATATCCGCACCAGGGGATTGGCGCTGCAGTGCCAGTAGCGTCCGATTCAGGCTGGCACGTGAGTGCCAGATAGAACAAGAGCCTCACAGTGGAGCGAATCGAGTATAATTTGCCCCGATGACAATTTCTTTACGTCAGTAATTTAACAGGACTTATTTATCGCTCCAGATAGATTTCAACTGAAATATCTCCAGCCGCTTAACCTGGCTTTTCCGGTCTGGGCCGGAGTTTCTTACAAAGGCTTCGATACGTCGGGTCTTTTCTTTATTGAATGGCGCTACATAATAGATTTCGCCATCATTAATAAAGACCTCCAGGATGTTTTTGTCAACAATAGCTTCAATTTTGAATATTTCTGTGCCAGGTTTTACATACTCAAATCCTGTACCCGGCGTTTCGCTGGTAGAAAAAACGCCCAGCAGGTCATCGTACACTATTTCATAACCAAGTATACTGAGGCCAAACTGATTTGCATCTCCCTTTTCTATTTCAGCTACGATATGCAATGGCCCATCCCCTACAGGAATGCTTAATGGCGTATTGACATGGATAGATTTATTTTCAATACGCTGTGGATTGGAATGCAAGGATGCTATTTCCGGAACGGGGGTAGGGCAGAGTCTTAGTCCGTCGAATGTGTTTTTCAACGTTAATTCGGTCGGCATGAACATAGCCTGGTTGAAAGGGGCACCGGGGGCAGTAATGCCACGGCCCCATCCAATCTGTATACGCCGGTTGCCGGGCTCATTATTGTAGGTCTGTGCGGCATAAAAGTATCCTCCGCCATAATCATATTTTTTCAGGTGCTGACTGATAGTGAAATTCTTGCCATCAAAGTCACCGATCATATAACGGCCTGTGGCATCATACATAACCCATTTTATTTCATTAGAAGTTCCTTCTACCGGCAGGGGGAAGAGCTCGGGACATTCATAAAAACCCGCAACACCCGATTGGTAAGTCCAGTTTTTTAGGTCCGGTGAAGTGTAAATAAGATGTTGGTTGATAATAGCAGTCTTGCCATCAGACATTTTTTTGGTTCTTCCTTCGTCCCATACGATCATCACCCAGTGATTGCCGGGCTTATACCAAAACACCCGGGGATCACGTCCGTTGTGTTTAAGAACAGGGTTGCCCGCATAATCTTCAAAGGTTTTTCCATTGTCATAACTCATTTTAATACATTCTCCCCGCCCCGTACTTGTATAAATGGCAATCAACGGATCGATACCGTTTTTACGGAAACCCGCAGTGTTTTGCAGATCATAAACGGCACTGCCGGAAAAGGCGGCATCTCCTTCTTTGAAAGGATAAATGGCTTCTGTCAATTCTTTCCAGTGGATCAGATCAGTACTTACTGCATGTCCCCAGTGCATATTACCCCATGCCCAGCCATAGGGGTTATGCTGATAGTACAGATGGTACTGGCCGGCATAATAGATGAGTCCGTTTGGATCGTTGATCCATCCTCTTTGAGAAGAAAAATGCACCTGTGGCCTTAGCTGTTCTTTATACAGGCTGTCCTGTCCCGGAAATTTTGAGTCTGCAAATACCATTCTTAATCCTTTAACAGGATCTTCTACCGGTTCTTTTTTTGCCCGATTGTTTTGCCGGGTGATATTGGTAAAAGCTTCGCCTTCCTGTGCATGATCTGTTGATATGCTCAGTGTAATTGTTTTACCCTGGTATGGGCTTACGTCAAAGAATACCCAGTAGTCAGGATTGGCGGTTGCCAGTTTTACGGTAAATGCATCGAGCATCCTGCCATCCAGCGAAATTTTTGCATTGATGAGCCGGTTGGTTTCAGTGACGGGGATATTCAGATAGGTTTGCCCTTTAAGAATGTTGATTTGCCGTATAGTATCGGCCGGCTGGTTGCTCTGTGCACTGATAAAAGTACAACTGCAACTGGCTAAGATGGCAAGGAGGAGTTTCATCGTTTGTTGTTTGTGTTTACCACACCTGTCTTATTCCTTCTTTTTGCCGGATATAAGTTCCTGTTCGATCTCTTCGAGCGAAATACCTTTTGTTTCCGGCATCTTGCCTAGCACCCACATCAGCTGTAATGCCATCATGAATGCAAAGAAGGCAAAAATGGGCCAGGGGTTGTCTCTGAAAATGCCATTGTCTTTATCGAGGAAAACGGGTGTAATCAACGTGATGAATGCAGCGAATATCCAATGTGTGCTGGCTCCAAATGACTGGCCCAGCGCGCGTACCTTATTGGGGAATATCTCTGAAATAAATACCCATATTACGGCTCCCTGGCCTATGGCATGAGCCGCAATAAAAAGCAGGAGAAAACTCAGTAGCAGTACGGGGTTGGCATGTGTATAGAAGCACCAGGCTACCATGGCAAGACTAATGATATAACCCAGTGAACCAAGAATCATCAGTTTTTTTCTTCCCAGTCGGTCGATGAAGTATAAGCCTACAAAGGTAAAAAGGAGATTGGTACCTCCTATAGCAATGGAATTAAAGAGGGATTCCTTTGCAGCCAGGCCGGCCCTTTCCAGGATTTCGGGGGCGTAGTATAAAATAAAATTGATGCCTGACCATTGATTGAAAAATGCGATCATGAATGCAAGCCAGATGACTTTTTTATAACGACCGCTAAAAAAACCGGTATTACTGCTTTCCCGTTTTTCCTGCTGATGGCTGTTGACGATAACAGACACGGCTGCATCTGTATCTGCAATGCCCAAACGGGAGAGAATTTTTTTGGCGCCGGCTTCATCGTTTTTTCTTGTGAGCAGCCAGCGTGGACTTTCGGGTACACCCATTACCAGTAAAGAATAGATCAGCGATGGTACAGCCAGTATGCCGAGCATCCACCGCCAGTCGTTGGCACCGCCTGCACCCTGCAGCAAATAATTAGATATAAAGGCTATGAGTATACCAAAAACAATATTAAACTGGTATAAAGCCACCATTCGCCCCCGCCTGTTGGCGGTAGTGATCTCAGAAATATAAGTGGGAGCGGCAACGGATGATACGCCAATACCAATTCCGCCTAAAAACCGGAAAAAAGAGAAACTATACGGTTCAGGAGCCAGCGCTGTACCAAAGGCAGAAAGCGTAAAAAGAATTCCAATCCATACCAGCACTTTTTTCCGGCCGTATCTTTCTGTGGGAATACCTCCGAATAATGCACCAAGTACAGTGCCCCAAAGCGCCATCGACATGATAAAGAAACCATGAAACCACGGCGAGGTATTCCATAGTTCCCTTATTGGCAGATTGGCGCCCGAAATAACCACGGTGTCGAAACCAAATATAAAACCGGCGAGGGCGGCAGTTAGTGATATACGTGTCACATAGCCGTTGTTGCTACCTGCTCCATACTGTACCGAAGACCCGGTGCGTTCATTCATTTGCATAAGATTTTTTTATAAATCCCCGGCAAAGCACAACGATTGAGATCTATCGGAAATGGCAATCGGTTCAGGGTATATAGCCAGATAAAACGCGTAGATTGTCTATGCTCATTTCTTCATAAGCAGAATCGTTAGCTTCAGTCACTCCTGTTAGGAAGTGCTTCTTATAAAAATACAGAAAAAATTTAATTTGTTTTTCGAACAATTTCTGGAAAAAATGTTTCCTGTTTAACGGTTTCCCGCAAACGGTGAATAATATATTAACACAAAATGAGGGGGACTCTTTTTATTCGGGTTCCTGATGGAGATTGGTAGCGTTTAGGCTATCCTCCGGGAGTTCGTTTATTTTAGATACAACTTTCACTGCGTTTTATGTTGGAATGATGTATATGGAAACCCTGGATCAGAACTCATCGCGTTCTGATCCAGGGTTGGATTGGAATATTCGAATAACTTACTTCCGGACAATACTTTTCCAGTTTTCGCAGATGCTCTTAATTCTATTTGAACGATAGAAAATAAGGTTGGGCATGTTAAACTGATTCATGCCGGTGCTTATGTGTTACGCAATTTTATTGATCTGCGGTATACTGCGTATTCTGTCATATCAAATGATTGAGGTAATGGCTGAGCGATCGTAATGGATAAACCGGTTTCCGGTGATTACTGTTTCATGAAAGTGCCGGAATGCCGCCCCCGCTGACCATTTACCTCGAGATAATAAAGTCCTTTTGAAAATGTACTTATTTCAATGGTAAATTGATTTCCATTACTCAACCGTTGCCGTAACATAAGTTTTCCTTCAGTATTATACACACTTATCAGATCGTTGGTAGTCAACCCTGTGATGGTAAACGAATGTGCTGCCGGATTTGGAAACAGGGATATTTTATTCTTTTGACAATCTGTATTGCCGGTATACAGAACCGGACTGTAGATGATTTTTCCACCAAGGTCAATGATTTTTAGCCGGAATTGGCTGTAGCCCTCTTGCAATGTGTGTATGTAATTATACAGTTGTGCTGTGGCCTGGTTGCGCGCCGCCAATTCGTGGATGGTGGTGAAATGTAATCCATCTGCGCTATGCTGAACTTCGTACGATATGACCTGGTCTTCTTCTGCGAGCCATGTCAGATTGATCTTACAGTCACGCAGATTTTCCAGGCGGAAGTATTGTAGTCTTACCGGCAATAGCGGCGATGACCAGGTGACGGTATAACGTTCGGCCGATAAAGAAGTCTGAGAGGCTATATCCATGACCTCGTAGTCGAAATAGGTGCTGGTTGTACCGGGTGGTGTGCTGCTCGTGGGTTCTATAGTG
>JAGODE010000170.1 GCA_017998385.1 Chitinophagaceae bacterium
TCACAGCAGCAGCACGCGCAGAAGAAGTACCTATAACCACCCTGTCAGGCTTCATAAAATCATCTACTGCTACTCCTTCCCGGAGAAATTCAGGATTGCTGACTACATCAAATTCGCCTTTATAATTTTTTGCGATGGCAGCGCTCACTTTTTCGGATGTGCCTACAGGTACGGTACTTTTATCAACGATTACCTTATAGTCCGTAAGCAGGCTACCTATCTCGGCTGCAACACCCAGTACATACTTCAGATCGGCCGAACCATCTTCGCCGGGCGGAGTGGGCAATGCGAGAAAAACTATTTCGGCATCCTGTATACCTTCCGCCAGATTCGTTGTAAACCGCAGACGTCTTTCCTTGATATTACGAAGAAACAATTTTTCCAGTCCGGGTTCGTAAATCGTTATCTCGCCGTTCCTGAGCTTTGTTACTTTATTTTCATCAATATCCACACACGTCACATCATTGCCGGTTTCTGCAAAACAGGTTCCGGTTACCAGACCCACATAACCAGTTCCGACCACTGCAATCTTCATAATAAATTCAATATTGGTTTTCGATTAGTTGTTGAGATACTCCAGGACTTTACCTGTAATAAATGCCAGTTGCTCCTCATCCATTTCGGTATGTACCGGCAATGAGATAACACGCTCTGTAAGCCAGTCTGTAACCGGCATTGACTGACCGGCTGTATTGAACTGTGCAAACATGGCCTGGCGGTGCCCTGGTACAGGATAGTAGATCATGGAAGGTATCTGATGACTGGCCAGGAAGGCATTGAGCCCATCCCGTTTTGCCGCAGACTGATCGCCGGATTCAATCAATAATGTATACTGATGATAAACATGCCGCGTATAATCTGCTTCGTAAGGAGTAACAAGGCCTGCCTGGCCGGCAAATGCCTGATTATAATAGGCTGCTACCTGCCGGCGGGCATCTGTATAGCTATCGAGATGTTTTAATTTAATATTGAGTATAGCAGCCTGCATGGTATCGAGGCGGCTGTTGCAACCTACCACATCGTGATAGTATCGTTTGCTCTGGCCATGATTGGCTATCATACGCATACGGGCAGCCAGCTCGTCATCGTTGGTAAACAGTGCCCCGCCATCACCAAAAGCCCCCAGATTTTTGGACGGGTAAAAAGAAGTAGCTCCTATATGCCCCAATGTGCCTGTTTTACTCACACGGCCACTGGCAGAGCGGTAATCGCATCCAATTGCCTGCGCATTATCTTCAATGACCCAAAGACCATGACGACTGGCAATATCCATGATAGCATCCATGGGAGCGGCCTGCCCGTACAGATGTACCGGCACGATCGCTTTGGTGCGTGGGGTAATAGCCTTTTCCAACTCGGCAGGATCCATACAGAACGTGCGCGGATCAACTTCGACAAATACCGGGGTAAGCCGCAAAAGAGCAATTACCTCGGTAGTGGCGATATAGGTAAAAGAAGGAGTTATGACTTCATCGCCCGGTTGCAGCCCCAGGGCCATCATGGCTATCTGAAGTGCATCTGTACCATTGGCACAGGGTATACAATGACGGCTTCCGAGGTAAAGAGCCAGGTTTTCGGCAAATTCCTGTACGGGTTTGCCATTGATGAAAGCAGTGCTTTCCATCACCTGCAATACCGCCTGATCTACTTCAGATTTGATCTTCAGATACTGACTTTTGGTATCCACCATTTGTATTGGACGCATAGAATAAGCTTAAATTGAACGGTAGGCCGTGATAGAATCCCTGCATGGGGCGGTTTTCACATGAGGGGCACAACACAACGAACGCTGATCTTATAAAGTGTCGCAAAAATAGTAAAATACCAATAGTTTCATGGTTTGAGTTTATTTTTGCCGACCGGACACAAACCGGTCAATATCACAGCATTTGGGACTTATTTTTTATAACCTGTTTCTGCTTGCTTTTAAAGCCGGCATCCGCATAGCCGCCCTGTTTCACCCCAAGGCGCGCAAATGGGTAAAAGGGCGCCATCAGATCTTTGAACGGCTGGAAGCGGCTATTACTCCCGGCCAGCAGGTTGTATGGATGCACTGTGCTTCACTGGGCGAATTTGAACAGGGACGCCCCCTGCTGGAGGCATTACGAACACAATACCCTTCCTGCAAGCTTTTACTCACCTTCTTCTCCCCTTCAGGATACGAAGTCAGAAAAAATTATGCCGGCGCAGACTGGGTATTCTACCTGCCTATGGACGGCCCGCGTAATGCACGCCGCTTTCTGGAAATAGTACAACCCTCACTGGTCATCTTTGTCAAATATGAATTCTGGTTTTACTATCTCAAAAAAGTCAAATACCGAAATATTCCGCTGATCCTGGTATCGGCACTGTTCTGGGAAAAGATGTCTTTTTTCAAATGGTATGGTGCCATGCAGCGCAAAATGCTCTCCCGTTTCGACCAGCTTTTTGTACAGGATGCCAACTCACAGCAATTGTTACAGAATATTGGCCTTGGACCTATCACGACCATATCGGGCGATACCCGGTTTGACCGTGTTTCAGCTATCGCCCGGCAGGCTGCTTCTGTGCCGGTTGTAGAACAGTTTACTGCTGGCAGACCTGCTCTCATTGCCGGCAGCACCTGGCCCGAAGACGAGACTTTACTGCACCAGGTATGGCTGCAGATGCCCCATGCAGACCTTCGCATTGTAATTGCTCCGCACGACATCAGCGAAAACCGCATTACCACAATCGAAAAGCTCTTCCCACAGGCTATCCGTTACTCCGCAGCGGTTAAAAACGGGTTGCCTGCATCAGACACCCCCGTACTGATCATTGATAATATCGGGTTACTTTCTTCCATCTACCGCTATGGAATGGCCTGTTATATCGGAGGAGGATTTGGTAAGGGAATTCACAATACGCTCGAGGCTGCAGTTTACGCAAAGCCCCTGTTATTTGGCCCGGTCTTTCATAAATTCAAAGAGGCGAAAGACCTGATTGCCGCAGGAGCCGCCTTTAGCATAACAGAGCCGGCTGAGGCCATCACATATATTCAGCAATGGATACAATTACCGGACAGCCGGGTAAAGGCCGGAATGGCTGCGGGACAATATGTGGACAGCAGCATTGGCGCCACCAGGAAAATTCTTGACTTTATTCAGGAAAAACGCCTTTTGACCAGTTGATCAAACTGCAGGACAGAAGGATGATCGATATTCCAGCCCAGTTTGGTCTTCAATTCGCGGCTGATCCAGTATTCTGCCTCGGGATAAATATTGAAACCGTTGATGGTTTTGATGCTGCGCTCATACATGGCCTCATCGCCCCTGAAAAGTTCATTAATAAATAAAAACCGGTCGTTGATCCCAATTGCTTTGCGGAGGTCCTTAATGGGTGATTCCTTGAGCATTTCGGCCAGCTCAACTTTGCTTTGTTTCAACCGGTCATTGATCGACTCGGGTTCTGCCTGTTTTACCTGTTGCGAGAGCGTGGGTATCTCTACCAGCGGATCATAATTCAGATCGGGCGTACGTGGTGGCGGTACCGGCACAGGCTCCTGCACAAGCGGTTTTTGCACCACCGGTTTCTGCACAACAGGTTCTTCCTGTACTACCGGCTTCGAAATGACTGACGGTTGCGCAACCTGGGGATTGGGAACCGGTGCAGCTACTTCCGCTACGGCAGTAACTGCAACAGGTTTGGGCGCATATTTTTCCCATACCTGCTGTTCTGTATGCTGGGTGGATCTGCCGGGCATCAACACGGCAACCTTCGAAGTTCCTAATGTGCGTGGGGTATGCTGATGCGCAGAAAGTTCCTGCTGGATCAATTGTACAAGCAGCATCATCTGGGCAGGATCTGCCTGACGGTCTGCCAGCTCTTTTAATTGCGCAATCAATGCCTGTATTCGTTCCATTATGCTACTTTTGGAGCGCTGATAAAGAAGGTATTTCAGTGCGATTACGGCCTAAACGCCCGCATTACGCCGGTAATTGCCCCGCTAAGGAAAATAACCGGATTAAAATGCCTCTGTAAGTTACAAACAGTTTGCCAATTAAGCGATTACGAGATTGGGAAATAAAAATATTAACAATGTTTATTGAACCGAATATACGTGGCGAAAGACGTGGCTGGATAGAAGTGATCTGTGGCTCTATGTTTAGCGGCAAAACCGAAGAACTGATCCGCCGGCTCAAGCGGGTGAAAATTGCCAACCTGAAAGTAGAAATATTCAAACCTGCGGTGGATGTCCGCTATCATGAAATAGACATTGTATCGCACGATACCAATGCCATTCAAAGCACGCCTATAGATAATTCACAGAAAATACTGCTGATGGCGCAGGATGTGGATGTGATCGGGATTGATGAAGCCCAATTCTTTGACAATGAGCTGCCCAATGTGTGCGACGAACTCGCTTATCGCGGTATACGGGTTATTGTAGCCGGCCTGGATATGGATTATACCGGCAAACCCTTTGGCCAGATGCCTTTTATAATGGCCAAAGCCGATTATGTGACCAAGCTGCATGCCATCTGTGTGCAATGCGGCCATATTGCCAATTACTCTTACCGCAAGATTCCCAATGAAGACCAGGTTATGCTCGGCGCCCGGGACGTGTATGAGCCCCGGTGCCGGCAATGTTATTTTGAGAAATAATATTAATTATTTACCAGACTGTACCTGCTTGCTCTTAATCGTTACAAGCGATTTCATTTCTACGGGTACTCCCTGGCTTTCCATAGTGAACTGCTGATTGAGCTTAGCCTCGGTAGTGATGCCGGTGGCCAGGTCTACCTGCATTTCGCCATCCTGCGTGCCTTTGATATTATTGTTGCCATCTTTTTCAAGTGGTGAGAAGGTGGAGGCCACACCCAGGGTAGCTATACCGTTTTCGATCGCTTTTACTGTATACTTCGAATCGATCATCATGGGCATCTTTCCTTTTACTGAAGCTGTTCTTGTCCAGCTCTCCCCTACTTTGATCGGCTTATTGGGATAAATAGAATAAGCTGTCTGAAAGGAATTACGGATATCATTTTCATTAAACTGATCGTTGAGCGATGCGCCTACCTGCGCCTGTGCCTCCGGCGGAAGTCCCATGCTGTCGACCATTGCCTGTACTATATTCTGGAGGCCTTTGATATCAGAAATTTCGCCGCTTTCGGATAGTTTCATGCTGAATGACTGTCCCTTGATACCTGAAAAGACACGGTTCATCATCGCTATCATCATAGCGGTTGGATCACCGGTATTGGGAGCATCAGTAGCCGGTTTGTCCGAATCTATTTCCATATCCATTCCTCCTGCATTCATGGACATCCTGAAATGGTTATATTTCATGTGCAGGTCATATACCCCCGTATCAAGCCCCTTCACATGCATATTATAAGTGGTACTCAACCCGATTTTATTATTCTGTCCCATTACTTTCTGGTCCATATCCATTTGCATGGTAATATCATAAGCAGCACCTACGGGCGGATTGAACCGGAAAGCCTGGTCATTGTTACCGCCACTACCGGCTTTTTTATCGGCAGCATTGCAGGATAAGGCCATTACTGCTGCCCCAAGGGCCAGGCCTTTGACAGCAGCTAACATTGTTGTTTTCATTAAAAAAAAGTTTAGTCGACAAAATAGACATTTCCCCGATACAATTAGTATTATTTTCGCGCTCACAAAACCCGCAGTTTATTCACCGATTCCGGCACATATACGCATTGTTTAAAAAAGACCTGCTACTGGAGATCCGCCAGCAGTACAGCTTTTATGGGATACTGTTATATATCGGAGCAACCATTTTTGTATTATTCCTGGCCATCGATGAGCCGGAGCATAAGGTATGGAATGGCCTGTTTTGGGTTACCCAGTTGTTTATCTGTATCAATGCCGTTGCCAAAAGCTTTCTGCAGGAGAGCCGGGGCCGGATGCTTTATTTTTATTCCATTGTATCGCCCGCCCATTTTGTACTGGCCAAGCTGCTGTTCAATTCCCTGCTCATGTTGCTGATGAGCCTTTTAAGTCTGTTGCTTTTCAGCCTGTTGATGGGTAGCCCGCTGGCCCGGCCCTGGTCATTTATGGGACTGGTATTGCTGGGTGGCTGGAGCCTCAGTATGGTTTTTACGTTTCTGGCAGCCATTGCCGCACGGGCACAGCAAAATGCGGCGATCATGGCGGTACTGGGCTTTCCGCTGATCATTCCCCAACTGATCCTGCTGATGAAAATTTCCAATGCAGCCTTCAATCCGGTTATTACTTTTAAGGCAACAGACCTGTTACTGCTGGGCGCACTGGATGTACTGGTAGGTACCATGGCTGTCATCCTCTTTCCGTTTCTGTGGCAAGATTAAACCATCTTCCTCCCTTCATTTACCTTTTTCCCGTTTCTTTTGAACAATGTTCAACAGAACAGGTTTTTTTATTTAAATCCGGTAAACCCTTTGCCTGGCTTTATCGTTTTTTAATTTTTGCTGGGGATTAACGGCCCCACCTTAATTTTGCTGCACTTTAGCTCCTTAATGATCTGATCATGACCCGTCCTGCAAACTATATGTACAAATCCTGGTGGAAGATTCTCAGTGTGTTATTGCTGGTATATACGGTCATAGGCGGGCTGTTGCTGCCGGTACCTAGCCTGCCGGCACTGGAAGAAACCATCCGCAACCTTTACTTCCATGTATGTATGTGGTTTGCCATGATGATTCTTTTCAGTCTTTCCGTGATTTATTCTATTTATTATCTGCGCGGTTTTGACCTGAAATATGATATCTATGCCCGCCAGTTTGCTACCAGTGGGATCGTTTTTGGTCTGTTGGGTTATGCTACCGGCGCCATCTGGATGAGCTATACCTGGGCCGATCCCAACAATCCGGCCTTTCAGTCATTTGGTGCACTGGCACGTGAACCCAAACTCATTGGCGCTGCTATTGCCCTGCTGATTTATTTTGCCTACCTGGTACTGCGCGACTCTATCCAGGATATGGACAAAAGAGCCCGCATCAGTGCTGTCTACAACATTTTCGCCTACGCCATGTTATTTCCGGCCATCTGGATCGTACCCCGCCTTTTGCCCAGCCTGCATCCCGGACAGGAAGGTAATCCTGCTATGAACTTTAAGGATATCGATGGACGTATGCGCATGGTATTTTATCCGGCTGTAATTGGCTGGACCCTGCTGGGCGTCTGGATCACCACACTCAATATCAGAGTGGCTTTGTTTAAAGAAAAAAAATTATCCGCATGAACCGATTGAGATCCCTCATTACTGCATTATTTCTTTTCTGCTGTACAGCCTGCTTTGCCCAGGGTGGACCCGGTCAGTCAGCCATAGGTGAAACCATGCGGAGCAATGGCCGTATCTATGTAGTTATAGCTGTGATACTGGTCATACTTGCCGGTCTCATTCTTTATGTAGTGCGTCTGGATAGAAAAATGACCCGGCTCGAGAAAGGACAATAAAACTTCCTGCCAATTGTTTTTATTTTCTAACGAATCATATGCTTGCTATTTGAACACTAAATTTTGAATCATGCCCGACAAACATTACAGTTTTTTTAATGCCGTAGAAAAAAGTTTTGATAAGGCTGCCCGATTCACCAAATGGGATCCGGGTATCCTGGAGCAGATCAAAGCCTGCAATGCCATCTACAGTATGAAGTTTCCGGTAAAACGTGATAATGGAACCATTGAAGTAATTGAAGCTTACCGTGTGCAGCATTCGCAGCACAAAACACCCTGTAAAGGTGGTATCCGGTTTGCTGCCGAGGTAAACCAGGATGAAGTGATGGCCCTGGCGGCCCTCATGACCTACAAATGTGCTATCGTAAATGTGCCCTTTGGTGGTGGCAAGGGCGGTATCAAGATCAACCCGCGCGAATATTCTCCTTTTGAGCTGGAAAAGATCACCCGCCGCTATACCAGTGAGCTGATCAAAAAGAAATTTATCGGACCGGGCACCGATGTACCCGCTCCCGATTACGGAACCGGCGAACGCGAAATGGCCTGGATCCTCGATACCTATACGACCATGCATCCGGGCGAAATTGACGCTGCTGGCTGCGTAACCGGTAAGCCTGTATCGCAGGGCGGTGTGCGTGGTCGCCGCGAAGCTACCGGCCTGGGCGTATTCTTTGGTTTGCGCGAGGTTTGTAATATGCCTGATGTGATGCAGCGCCTTGGTCTCACTACCGGAGTAGAAGGAAAACGGGTAGTGGTACAGGGACTGGGTAATGTGGGATATCATAGTGCCAAATTCTTCCAGGACGCCGGAGCCATCATCGTGGGACTGGCCGAATATGAGGGTTCTATCTGGAGCAACGAAGGCCTGGATGTAGACAAAGTATTCCAGCACCGTAAAGCTACCGGCTCTATCCTCAACTTCCCCGGCGCCAGCAATTTTGCAAAAAATACGGAAGCGCTCGAAATGGAATGCGACATCCTGATACCTGCAGCCCTCGAAAACGTAATCAATGGCGAAAATGCTCCCCGCATTAAAGCCCGGCTGATAGGTGAAGCAGCCAACGGCCCGCTTACCCCCGAAGCCGATGAGGTATTTGCCAAAAAAGGAACCCTGGTGGTGCCTGATATGTACCTCAATGCCGGTGGTGTGACGGTATCGTATTTTGAATGGCTGAAAAACCTAAGCCACGTACGTTATGGCCGTATGGAAAAACGATTCAACGAAAACATGAACTCACATATCGTGGCACAGATTGAATCGCTTTCCGGTAAAAAAATGGGTGGCAAGGAAAAAGAGTACATTGTACACGGCGCCGATGAGGTTGATCTGGTGTACAGCGGACTCGAAGAAACAATGATTGCCGCCACACATGAGATCATGAATGAATGGAAAAACAATCCCGACATTCCGGACATGCGCACAGCCGCTTATGTAGTTGCTATCAATAAAGTAGCAACCAGCTATGCCGAACTCGGTATCTTCCCCTGATCTGTTTTCCCCCATTATACTATCAAAGGGCCCATACGGGCCCTTTTTCTTAGCTTTGAAATACTCCTGCCGGCAAAAAGAAATGTTAACTATAAAACGGATCGTACATTTTGCCCCTCATTTGCATCTGAATAATATAATGTACAGGCGTATGCGTATAGCTTTACTTGCTTTTTTTATCGGATTAATACCCGGCCAGTCGCTGAAAGCCCAACAGGTAGACAGTATTGCCTTTCATTTATATACCGACAGCCTCAAAAAAGGCACCCACAATTATATCAATGTAGATGGCCTGCAAAGCAATGGACGCTGGTTACCACTCACTGATAAGCAGATAGATTTCACCAGCACGGGCGGACATTTTTCGGGCAATGACCTTGTACTGCCGCCAGATTTTGCCGCCGATAAAGTAACTATTACCGCCACGTTGAAGACAAACCGGCAAATCAGGACGAGCACTACCATCTGGATCAAACAACTACCCGACCCTGACCTTCCTGCCAATCCATCTGATAACAATACCCGCACTAAGAAGCGCAAAGGCGCATAAAAAAATCCCGGCATACCTGCCGGGATCATATTATTTAATACTCAATATTCTTTATTCCCTTTTCTTCTACCCTTAGCCTTTCACCATTTGCCTTTAATCACGCAAACTTCTTCGCATCTTCCAGGAACTTGGCCAGGCCAATATCAGTCAGCGGATGTTTCAGCAGACCGAGAATAGAGTCGAGCGGACAGGTACATACATCGGCACCGGCCTCCGCACACTTCACAATATGCAGGGCGTTGCGGATTGAAGCGGCCAGGATTTCTGTTTTGAAGCCCTGGATAGAAT
>JAGODE010000171.1 GCA_017998385.1 Chitinophagaceae bacterium
CTTCTACCCTCTACCTTATACCCTTTGCCTTATATAAGCCTTTCAGCTGAAGGGAAAAGGTAAAAGGCGGAAGGCTAAAGGACTTTTAACTTCAACATCCCTTCTACCCTCTACCTTATACCCTTTGCCTTATATAAGCCTTTCAGCTGAAGGGAAAAGGCGGAAGGCTAAAGGACTTTTAACTTCAACATACCTTCTACCCTATACCCTTTACCTTATACCTTAATAAAAAGACTCCGGCTGCCAGTAGTGACAGCCGGAGTAATATCAACAGAAGATAAATGCTTACCTGCCTACGACAACAGTAAAGGTCTTCTCGGAGGTTCGCGGTCCACCTTCATAATAGAACTGTACCATGTATGTACCGCCGGGCAGAGAGGTGAGATCTACATTCAGTTCGCGGCCATAATTAAGTCCGGTAAACTGCTGCTTGCGGGCTACATGACCACCCGTTGTGTACACCGTCATCACGAGCTTATTGTACAAAGTACTGTTGACACGGATCCTGAACTGACCATTGTTGGGATTGGGATACAGCATTACTGCATCATCGCGCAACAGGCGGCGGCGTTCGGGACAGTCTTCGATTTTAGCCAGTGTAGAGGCGGTGCTGGTACAACCAGCGGCATTGGTATAGCTATATGTAAGCGGATAAGTGCCGATCGATGTTGCTGGCGGCACCAGGTTGCTGCCTGATACGCCAATACCTGACCATGTACCACCCACCGGTGTAGCCGACAGGGGTACCAGTGTATCGCTGAGGCAGATTCGGCTGGGCAGGGTTGCCAGGTTAATAACAGGGTTGGCATTAACCGTTACGGTTACATCGCGGGTAGACGTACAGCCAAACTGGCTGGTAGTGGTCACTGTATAGGTAGTAGTACCTGCAGGCTTCACGTATACAGAAGCTGCATTGGCATTGGGTTGATATGCTGTAGTTGCCGCAGCATTTGTATAAAGTCCTGTTACAGGCGACCAGGTTACCATGGGGTTGGGCTGGCCATAAGTGATAGTAATAGACCATCCGGTAAGCACTCCTACATCGCCAAGAGCACCATCGCGCACAGCCAGTGTCCAGTCTCCATTACCTACATTGTACAGGTCAGCAAAACTGCTGGCATTTGACACAAAGCCGGAGGCGCCTGCACCCAGTGCTGCATCAGCAGCAAATGTGCCGGTAACCGGTGTTGTATTGGCCGTCGGCAGAGCTGTTGTACCAGTTGAGCTGATGATCGCGTTGGTGTATCCGTCACCACTTCCGCCTTTACCATTTACCAGGTTAAGTATTTTACCATTGGGTGCGCGCAGGTTAAATGACAGATCAGCGTTCCATGTATGTGTAGCATTAAGTGTTACACTAATGCCCGTAACTACTGCTGTAGCAGGCACACCAGATACACTAAGTGTGCTGGTAATACCTGCGGGAGTGTTATCCGGAATGCCTACACTGATGGTGCCGGTTGTAACGGCGGGCATAGTGGTGGGAGCTGGTGCTGCTGCGGTGAACTGTGTACTCACCTGTACCGTACCACCTGCGCAAACCTGAGGATTCGCTGGTGTGAATACGGCGGCTGCAGGGCTGCCATTTACAACCTGCAATTGCGTAATCTTATCGTTGCTGGCTACACCATCATCAGGTGAGCTGGTTGTTACTTCAAGTGTATATACACCCTGGGCAAAAGTGAATGCAGGCAGGTTAACCGACAGGTTACCGCCGGCAGCCAGGGTACCACTGTTTATAGTAGTACTAAGTGTAGTTGCTGCTGCACCAGACACTGTAGCAGTTACTGTTACAGGAGTGGCGGCAAAATCGATGGGCACCAGATTGTAGTTATGTAAAGTAGCATTGAGTGCAAAATTGCTGGCAGGGCAGCTGGGTGCGTTGTTGAGTTTGGTAATACCAACATCCACTACCGGCACTTCACGTACCACGATGCTATCCAGGTATAAAGTAATCTGATCGGGCTGTGAATAAACCTGGAAGCCGACATAATAAGCGCCGTTGGCAGGTACTGTAAACAGGATACGATCCAGTTTAGCAAACGGAGCCTGTGCATTGGCTATGATATTGGGATAATCAGCCAGCGTGGTCGTCATTGAGCCGGCTTCTGCCGCATTACCAATAGCCACTTTCATGCTTTCGGGATAAAGCGGATCAGTAGAACCATATTTATAAGACAATTCATACTGTTTACCAGCCTGCAGATTTACACCCTGGATATAAAACCAGTCATTGCCCGGCTTCGCCGCATCATACAGATAACGCAGCGTAGTGCCGTTGAAGCCCCATGTAGCCAGCGGCGTAAAGGTGCTCCAGGTGGGTGTACCATTTATATCCTGAACAGAAGTACAGGAAGGTATGGCAGGTGCAGATACACCGGTAAAGTCCTGCAGATAAGGTACGTTAACCGGATTACATTGCGTACGCACGGTCGCCTTTGCATTCAGGCTGAACTCGGAAGCAGCGGAACAGTTCTGACGTACATAGATATCATACAGCGTATTGGCTGTAAGACCGGAAATGCTGATGGGTGATGCTGTACCTGTTACTACTGTGCCGCCGCCAGCAGTAGCTCCGGTGCCTGGTACAAATCCTGCAGGTCCGTATTCCACTACAAAGTTGCTGCCGGCAGAGGTAAAGGATACCTGTGCTGTTGTAGGCAGCGGGCTCAGTGCCGATACGTTTGTAGGTGTGGGGCATGATTCCACACTGATATCATCAACGAGCAGGAAGGCCTGATCTGCATCAGAAAACGCATGGAAACCTAAATAATATACACCACTTGCCGGTACAGTAAATGTTACAGAAGCCTGTGTAAACGGACCATCGATATTGGTAGCAATAGCCGTTTCACGGAACAGGGGCGCACTGGTCATAGACGCCGCATTGGGAGCTGCTCCATATTTTACTTCCAGATTTTCTACAAAATCAGGACCATCAGAAGCTTTATACACAAAATTGAGTGTGTAAGTTTTACCAGCTACGAGGTTAAGCCCACGCAGGAAGAACCAGTCATCGCCCGGCACACTGGCATCATATGCATAATAAATGCTGTTGGGTTGTGTAGAAGCCGGCACATCGCCATCGTAATACATATTCCATTTGCCTCCTCCATTCATATCCTGTGTAACAATACAGTCAGGGAAGTTGGGGCTTACAGCTGCATCGAAGTTTTCTGCATATGGTATATTGGTAGGCGTACATATAGTGGTAAATGTTTTAGCCATTGTCCATTCGCTGTACAGTCCCACACTGCAATAAGATCTTACATACAGATTGTAGGAAGTTGCAGCACTAAGGCCAGTGGCAGTAGCCGTAACTACACCGGCAGTTGTTGTACCATTGGCAGCCAGGCCTGTGGCACCACTACCTGCCGCACCTGATGTGCGCACTTCCCATTCATAACCATTCCCGGGATTGCTTGTTGATGCCGTCCAGCTCAGGTTTTCTGAAGTTGGAGTAGCAGGAATTGTTACCAGATTGGTGGGAGGCAGACAGGGAGGTGTTTCAGCTATTTTAATATTATCTACATACAGATTATTGCCGAATGCAGATATACCACGGAACATAAGCCGGTTGGTGCCTGCAGGAAGTGCAAGAGCTTTGCTGCTCCATTGTGCTGCTGTTGGCGTAAAGGCACTTGTAGTGCTGCCAGCGGTATTAAGAGGACCAGAACTGCCACCGCCATAAGTAGTAAGTGCAATGAAAGTTGCTCCGCCATCTGTTGAGTACAAAATTCTCAACTGGTCATTTTCTCCGGTATAGGTAGCATAGGCATGATCGAATGTGAGCCGGTAGTTGGCGGGTACTGCATCAAAAAGCGGTGTTACAAAATCCATCGTTGCCGACGTATTGTAGAAATCAAACTTAACCGAACCCAGGCCATTACCAAATCCACTTACCGCACTGCGGTAAGTATAGGTGTTATTGCTGGTAACCCAGCAGGATGGCGGGAATGTGGTGCTGGTAAAGTCTTCGGTAACAGGTAAGGTCAGCGCAGGAATCGCAGTCACCTGTACTGAGGTCGAATAAGCGTCTGTACCGGCACAGGTCATTTTACGACGATAATAGGTACCCGCACTTTGTGTGGTGGTAAGTGCCATACCGGTTGCAGATGCAATATCTGTCCATGTGCCGTTGTCGGGCGATGATTGCCATTGATAAGTAAGTCCATCACCTACACTGGCTCCATTTACACTAAGCGCGAAACTGGCTCCGGCGCAGGAAGCAGGTGTGGAAGACTGTGTAGTACCTCCGCTGAGTGATCCTGGTACGCAGGGTGGCTCCTGAATCGTCAGCTGAATATTTGGACGAAAAGTAAGCAATGTACCTGCCGTTGTAGGAGCAGCATTGTCTGCTGACCAGTATTGTGCATATTGATTGCTTGGTTGAGTAGTTGCACGAAGCGCTTTAGCCGTTTCTCCTTCGTTGCCGGTGCCTCCGGCATTTGTTTCCACTATCACTTCCAGGTTATCGGTACCACTATAGGCAAAGGGAGTGGCAAGCGTGATCGTATTCCATTGTCCTGCAGTAAGTGCAGATGCACTCAATGTAGTAGGTCCGTATACGATTGTAGCACCGGCTGTTTCTGTAGCGTACGTAGATGTAGCGGTAAACAGCGTGCTGCGTGTCTTCATGTAAATGGTCAGGTTGACCATATTACCGGCACTCGTCAGGCCGTTAGCATAAAAAGCTACCCGCTGTATCTGGCCTATTGCTCCGATTTCGGCCGGAGTAAAAATCATAGCAGCCCGTTCATAGCCCCAATAGGTACCGAGGGGTACGCGCGAACTTCCAGAATTGGTATTGGCTGCAGGTATGGTAATAGTAGTCTGCGCCTGCATACACAACGATGTCAATAGGGAAAATGCGAGAAGAAATGGAAAGTAGATCTTTCTCATAAGCAGTATTTGTGTGATAGTTCTAGTGTGTTTTGGTTGTCCAGAGGAGAATCGGTAGTGGAAGATATTTAATTTTTCTTTTACCACAATTTTTAAAAGCTTTTTTTCTTCCCCTCTAAGTGTAAGTATATCAATGCAAAGCCACTTTATATGCTTGCGTTTTTCTGCGGGGTGATGTCATCGGTCACATACTATCAGTTGAGGCAATCCGTTTTATTGTTTCACGGTCATTTCTAACTTAAAATCAATCTGTTGAAATTGTTTTACCGCATTCCCGCCTTTATTTTATTGCTGCTTATGCTTCCATTGGTTAACCGGGCGCAAATGATCACAGGTGTATGGAAGGGGCGCATCAACCGGCAGAAAGTGGAAGTCCGTATCATTCAGAAAGGAGACAGCCTGCTGGGTACTTCTTATTATTATGAGTCGGCCTCCAGGTTCCGTAAATACAGCATTAAAGGTTATTATGCTGCCGGCAGCAACCAGGCGGTGTGGTGGGATGATCAGCTGCTGGAAGAAAAGCCTTTACGTGCTGTTGCCGGACAGGCAAACCTGCTCGCAAGTGCCGATTTTAATTGTCCCGGCGGCACAAAAATGTTTCTGGACGGGAAGGCCACTGACCGCAACACTGACCGGCCACGGGGCGATGTGGCTCTTGAAAAAACCGAAGACCGGATATTTGAAGATGACTGGGATTTTGTGATCGACAATTATACTGCCGGAGCCAATGATCCTTCTATAATCGACAGTATCTCCCGTCTGGCGGGTGCACCTCCTGCAAGTCCGGTTGTGGTAAGCCATCCGGCTTCTTCGCCGGTGCGGTCAGCTCCCGCCATTACGAAACCCGATAACGCGCCTGTAGCTATTGTTATTCCCAACAAACAGCCCAGTATCGAAGAAAAATTCAGCAATCGCAGTAAAAAACTGGTAACAGAGATTCCCCTTATGGGAGACTCGATTGAACTGCGTTTTTATGATAATGCCGAAATTGACGGCGACTCTATTTCGCTTTTTCTGAATGGCAAGCTGTTATTCAGTCACATACGGCTCACCGGCAATGCGTATAAAGTAAAACTGGCCATTGCTGAACTGCAAGGCAGTAATGAACTTATAATGGTAGCAGAAAACCTGGGTACCATCCCTCCCAATACTTCTTATATGGTAGCAGAAGCGGGTGGAAAACGTTTTGAAGCCAGCCTCGAAAGCACAGAAGGCAGCAGCGCCATGATCCGTCTTTATAAGCCGGAAACAAACAATAAACCCCTTAAAGAGTAAGCACAGCCATCACGGCAAAGTGATCGGAAGCAAAACGGCCTCCCCAGGTCTGGGATATACTGGCATGTTGTTTTACCGTCCACTTTCCTTTGAGGAAGATGTAATCAATCGGGTCATCATTCACCTCTTTGGAGCGAAACGCATTGAAAGTACCGGTGGGGCCATAATGAGGCGTTTGTGAAATGGCTTTCGAATCTGTCAGATGCAGCGGATCTGCCGTATTCACGATTACCTGCACCGGCTCATCTGCCGGCTGGGCATTAAAGTCGCCGGTAAACACTACCGGCACATTACCGGCAATTTCTTTTACTTTCTTCAGCACAAGGTGAGCACTTTCTCTGCGGGCTACTTTGCCAATATGGTCAAAGTGCGTATTGAAAGCATAAAATATCTTTTTGCTGCGGCGGTCTTTAAACCGTGCCCAGGTCACCATTCGCGTAATAGCTGCATCCCAGCTCTTGCTACCCGGTACTTCGGGTGTTTCAGACAACCAAAACATACCGGTCTGTACTGCCTGCAAACGGGTGGTATCGTAAAAAATAGCGGAGTACTCTCCTTTTTCCTTTCCGTCGTCGCGGCCACCGCCAATGGATTTGAAGCGGGGCAGCCGCTCACGCAGGTCTGCCATCTGATCGTGCAATGCTTCCTGCACACCCAGCAGTTCAATACCATGAAACAATATCTGCGATGCTACTTTGTCTTTGCGATAGGGCCAGGCATTCAGACTGTCTGACGCTGTATGCAGACGTATATTGAATGTCATTACCCGAATATCCTGTGCTGAAGCAACTGAAATTGTTGTTGCCAGCAATACAGCCAGCAGCGCAAAGCGAAATGTTTTCATACAAATAAAATAAAATCCTTCGATTAGGAAGTGATGTAAAAAGTTTAAGGGCAAAATTCCTGTCAACTGTCCACCGTTAACTGTCTACTATTATACTACTACGTTCACCATTTTGCCTTTCACAAAAACAATCCGTTTAGGCGTTTTTCCTTCCAGCCATTTTTGTACCACCTCATTTGACAATACCATCTGCTGTACCTCCTGTTCGCTGGCATCAAGTGATATAGTAAGCGTTGTACGCAGCTTACCATTTACCGAAATGGGATATTCTTTACTGCTTTCTACCAGGTAAGCAGCCTCAAACTTCGGATAGGCTGCATCGAGTATACTGGTTTCATTGCCCAGCAAATGCCACAGCTCTTCTGCCACATGCGGAGCATACGGCGTCAGTAATATAAGCAAGGGCTGCAGTATTTCTTTTTTATGACAGTTCAGCTCACTCAGCTCATTTACCGCAATCATAAATCCGCTTACTGCAGTATTAAAACTGAAGCGCTCGGTATCTTCTTCGATCTTACGGATACTGCGGTGCAGTACCTTCAGTTCTTCATTAGTAGGCGCATCGGTATTCCACAGCTTTCCTTTCACTTCATCGTAGAAAAGACGCCAGAGTTTTTTGAGAAAGCGATGTACGCCTTCAATACCCTTGGTATCCCAGGGCTTGCTCATTTCTACGGGGCCCAGAAACATTTCATACATGCGGAAGGTGTCGGCACCGTATTTTGCCACAAGATCATCTGGATTGACAGTATTGAATTTCGACTTGGACATTTTCTCCACCTCAGCACCACAGATATACTTATCGTTCTCCAGTATAAAAACGGCATCTGCAAATTCATCACGCCATTTCTTAAAAGCTTCTATATCCAATTCAAGTCCATCCACCATATTTACATCTACATGAATGGAATCAGTAGTGTACTGATCTTTTAAGCCTGCGGATACATACTGATTGGTACCATGCACCCGATATACAAACCGGCTGCTGCCCTGTATCATACCCTGGTTTACAAGCTTTTTGAAGGGTTCGTCGTGACCGATATAACCGAGATCATACAATGCTTTTGTCCACATCCGGCTATACAACAGGTGTCCCACGGCATGTTCGGTACCGCCGATATATATATCCACCTGGCCCCAGTAGTCGGAAGCCTCGCGGCTGCAAAACTCCTGCTGGTTCTGCGGATCCATATAACGCAGAAAATACCAGCTCGATCCGGCATAGCCGGGCATAGTATTGGTCTCAAGTTTCTGTTCTACCCAGCTTTCGATATTCGCCAGCGGGCCCTGTCCATCGGGACCGGGGCGGTAGCTGTCTACCTGCGGCAATTGCAGGGGCAGTTCCACCTCAGGCAGGGGCAGTGCCATGCTGCCACTCCAGATAATGGGAAATGGCTCACCCCAGTAACGCTGACGGCTGAATGCGGCATCGCGCATTTTATAATTTACTTTACGATGGCCGATTCCTTTTTCTTCAATCGCTTTAATGGACGCCTCAATGGCATCGCGCATACGCATGCCGGTAAGAAAACCGGAGTTTTCCAGTATGGCATCTTTGGTCGCATTGGCTTCTTCGCCATCAAATGCTTTACCGATTATATTGGTAATCTCAATTCCAAAATGACGGGCAAATTTAAAATCGCGCTCATCACCACAGGGCACAGCCATGATAGCCCCGGTACCGTAGCCGGCGAGTACATACTCCGATATCCAGATAGGGATGAGGCGGCCATCGAAGGGATTTACTGCATAGCTGCCGGTAAATGTGCCGGTGATCTTTTTCTCCGCCATTCGTTCACGTTCGCTCCTGCTCTTCACATAGGCTACGTAGCTATCAACAGCTTCCTTCTGCGCCGGCGTTGCCAGTTGGGGCACCAGTTCATGTTCGGGTGCTATCACCATAAAATCTACACCGAAAATAGTATCGGGGCGGGTGGTATATACGCGCAGGGTTGCTGCATCGAGGCCATTGATGGCAAAATCGATTTCTGCGCCGGATGATTTACCGATCCAGTTGGTCTGCATTTCCTTCATGGCTTCGCTGAAGTCGATCCGCTCGAGGCCTTCCAGCAACCGGTCGGCATATTCGGTAATACGCAGGTACCATTGACGCAGTTTCTTTTTTTCTACGGGGTGTCCGCCACGCTCACTCACCCCATTCACTACTTCATCGTTGGCCAGCACGGTACCCAGTGCTTCGCACCAGTTTACTTCACCAAGGCCGCAATAGGCCAGGCGGTACTGCATAAGCAGATCCTGTTGCTGGGCCTGTGTCATTGCTGTCCAGTCAGAAGCGGTGAACTGTTGTATAGGATATTGTGCATTGGGCACCGGATGAGACCGGTTTCCTTCTTTTTCGAACGCAGCCTGCAATACCGCTATACGTTCGGCTTTACCACTCTGGCGGTTAAAAAAGCTGTCAAACAGCTGCAGGAATATCCACTGTGTCCATTTGTAATAAGGCGCATCGCTGGTACGTACTTCGCGTTCCCAGTCGTAGCAGAAACCGATATTGTCGAGCTGCTGTTTGAATGTGGCGATATTTTTTTCGGTGGTGACTGCGGGGTGCTGTCCTGTATCGAGTGCATACTGTTCGGCAGGCAGGCCAAAGCTGTCGAAGCCCATTGGGTGAAGCACATTGAAGCCTTTGAGCCGTTTATAGCGACTGTAAATATCGGAAGCGATATAGCCCAGCGGATGGCCTACATGC
>JAGODE010000006.1 GCA_017998385.1 Chitinophagaceae bacterium
AACCAGTTGGAGATAAACATAAAATCCACCAGTGCGAGAAGCCAGTAAAGTACATGCAGCCATATCATCTTTCTGTTCTGAAACATACTACCCTCCTTATTCATTTATTAATTTAAACTTCCTTATCGTCCACACACCTCTCCCCTTTTGATACTATCGGAGCGTATCCTTTAATAACCAAACAGGTTTAAGCGGCGTGGCGTCAAGCAGGGATTTCGTATTGCCTTTTTCATCTTTCAATACCATACCAGACATAAAGGGCGGCAACGACTCCCGCTCACTCAGCAAACCCCTGTCGTTGAGCAATTGCAACCGGTTATTATTCTGCGGATCATTCAAACGAATAGAGGTAGAGCCATCTTCTATCACTGCCATGGTAGCCGCCTCATACCCGGTAGCATGATCCAGCCCCAGTACCACCCGGTTGAAGTTTTCATTTTTCATCAACCCAAAACCGGCCCGCTCACTTCCTTCATCGTCATTAATTGTCATGCCCGTAAGCGGAGCGATGCGTCCAATCCAACTGCTTGGTGCAGGGGCGCCAATGCTGAGGCGGTCATGCCCTTTTTCATCCAGTATCACCAGGCCTGCACCACCGGCATCAATACTTTTATTAGTCTTATACCAGTCAAACTTGCCACCAAACCTCCAACCCCAGGCAGCTTTGCTTTTTTCAAAGTCGGTACGAATGCGCTGATTGCTCTGAGGAAAGGGAGCACCAATCAGGATACGGTCTCGCCCCTGTTCGTCAACGATCACTAATCCGCGTGCCCGCAGCACGCGAGCATTGTCTGTATCCCTGAAAGATAAAAGAAGAAAGGAAAAAAAAGCTGCAATCAACAGGCTGCCAATATACATATAGCGTCTTAATAATCTGCGTTGATTTTCTACCTGCTGTTTCAGTTCATTAATTAAAGTTTCCATGTTTTTTTCCCGAAAATAGCAGGCGGAAACCCTTCTTTTTATGGCAATCGCCGAACCTGCTTATCCGATCTGCCAGATTTGTTTCAGGATCGATGTACTGTAATATGCTGATTTTTTACCCCAACACACTGGCCGCAGTTATATCTTATTTTCTGCTAATAAATAATATCCATCCCGACACGTCATTTTGTCGGTAAAAATTTAGTTCTAAGTAATTGAATGTTAATAAATTTCTTTCTAATCTAATTCCAATACGCTACCCGGTTGATTATCCTTAGCTTCGGGACTTTAAGACCCTTGTTGACATGGCATTGGAGGATATTAGGCCTGATGTTTGACTGAAAAAGGTGTCTGTTTGACCCGTGTGTCAGTTTTAGCCCCAATTTTTTCACTAAACCCAGGAGGAATTCATGGTAACGGTTATTATACCTGCGCTGAATGAAGCCAATACAATTGTGTCAGTCATCCGGTTCTGTCAGTCGGAGCCGCTGGTTTCTGAAATAATTGTTGTTGACGACACCTCCGATGACAATACGGTTGAACTGGCCCGCGAAGCAGGTGCCCGTGTATTGATCAGCGCCACCAGGGGCAAAGGCATTTCCATGAAGGAAGGTATTGATGCCACTACTAATGACGTGGTGGTATTTCTTGATGCCGATATTGATCCATATCCGGATCAATCCATACACAAGCTCGTTTCCCCGCTTATCAACGATGAAGCCGATTTTGTAAAAGGTTCCTTTGCCCGCAATGCCGGTCGTGTAACAGAGCTGGTGGCAAAGCCATTGCTGACCATCCTCTTTCCGGGACTGGCACATTTTGCACAACCCCTAAGTGGTATGATTGCAGGCAAAAAAAACTATTTCCAGAAAATTGAATTCTTCAACGACTACGGAGTAGACATCGGCATCCTGATAGATATGTACCTTATGAAAGCCCGTGTGGCTGAGGTCAATATTGGCTATATTGAAAACAAGAGCAAGCCATGGGAAGCTCTTGGTAAAATGAGCCGTGAAGTATCGCGCGCTATTCTGAGTCGTGCCCAGCGGCACAACAGCAATGAATTTTCCCTGGAGAGTGTAAACTCACTGGAGACCATTCAGCGCGAGATGAACAATGCTCTCCGTGAAAATCTTTCTGCCTATCACAAGATGATTGTGCTGGATATGGATGACACTATTCTCACCGATCGTTTTATCAATGTATGTGCGGCCGAATTCGGCTTCAGCAGCAAACTCGACGAATTACGATTCAATGAAAAAGACCCCATCATTCTCACCAAACGGATTGGATTGTTGCTGAAGAACAGAACCATGGACGAACTACTGCATGTTATCAGCAATATGCAGATGGCGGAGAATATCCGCGAAATGGTAAAGGTTTATAAAGAAAAAGGATATCTGGTGGGTATCATCAGTCACAGCTATACACTTATTACCAATTATGTTAAACAGCAGATTGGCGCTGATTTTTCTGTAGCCCATCAGCTGGAATTTTTTGAAGGAAAAGCTACCGGCGAAGTCAACCTGCCCTCCTACTTCTTTGGCTCACCTGAAAGCATTTGCGGACATAGCTTCTGCAAAACCAACGCCTTACAACATGTATCCGAACAATATAATGTGAAACTGAAAAATGTGATTGCAGTGGGCGACAGCAAAGACGACCGGTGTATGATCGCCCATGCCGGAAAAGGCATTGCCTTTTGTGCAACCGATGAAATGCTGGAAAAAATAGCTTTTAAAAGTATTAAACAAAGAAATTTTGAACCCCTGCTGGCTCTTGCCTGATCAAAATTTGGTAAATTACTACTGCCGGAAACAATAATATAAACTACTAAAACGGATGCCTATGTCTAACAAACTTTATAACATCCTGGTACCGGTTGACTTCACCAGCAAAAACCGTTGGGCCATCACCAAAGCGATTGAACTGTCAAACAGTTTCAATTGTAATATCCACCTGGTTTATGTAGCAGGAAAACGCCGGTCACTTATGCGCCAGTATAGTACCGAAACAGCGTTCAGACGCCTGGAACAAATGCGTGACGCCTACAGCCAGCAATTATGCGGCGAAGGCAGGATGGAGATAAGCGTGCTCACGGGAAGCCGTTCCAAACAACTGCAGCAATATATTGAAAACTATGAGATGGATCTGGTTATAACCGGGCTTGCACGTTTCAACGTATTACACCGCATTATATCGGCCGTTTCTATCAGCCGTCTGGCCAACAAAACACATATACCGGTACTGGCCGTGAGATCAAGCGGACTGGTATGTCATTACAAAAAAATTGTATTACCCGTATCCGGTGAAATACCTTTCCGCCAGATTCGCCTGGCTGCGCTGCTTGGCCGCGCCTTTAAATCAACTGTATACTTTGTATCCCTGCGTCAGACGGTCGACGAGAAAAACAACATACTGACCAATGCCCTCGAAATGGTACAAAGTATTTCTACGGTGCCCGTACAGACTTTCCTGCTCGAAGGAAAAAACCTGGCCAAGAGCACACTTGATTTCAGCCGGCGTATCAATGCCGACCTGATCATGGTAAATCCCGTTAAGGACTTCCGTTTGCCGGGATTATGGAATCGTCTTACCAACCGCTTACTATCTTATGCATCGCATATACCGGTAGTAACCATTTCCGCCAGCAAGCAAAGTGTTTCTTAATTTTTTCTTTTTATAAATAAAAACAGCCGTGGTTCCCCACGGCTGTTTTCGTTATATCCAGACTAAGTCCGCCTTTTACTGTGTAATCCTGATCACACCCGCACCATTGTAACTATGATATTCGCCATTGTACATGGCATCGGCACTCACAGGTCCCATTTTATACTGCCCGGGCGATACCGCACGTACAGCATAATAATACGTTTGCTTATTGTTGTAAGCGTCTACAAAGAAATGGATCCTGTCGTCGCGTATATCCAGCGCTGTGGGTGTGCTGGCATCTTTGATCCAGTCCATACCAGGTATTTCGCGTGTGCGCGGGTTTTCGATTTCGAAGCCGGCCGGCAGCAGATCGGTGATCACTATATTTTCAATCGTGGTATTAAACGTACGTTCCAGCGTGATGCCCACAATCACCAGTTCATTCTGCTTAAATGAATTACCATTGATGGGGCTGCCATACCGGTCATAGAAGCGTTTCCTTACTTTGATATAGCTGTCTTCTTCTACATAAGACCCGGTACTGCTGATACCCTCCGACTGCCAGTAATAATAAACAGGACCGGTTCCCTTCGTAGCAATTTCAATATTTCCGCCTTTAAGTGTTGCCTGATCGCCACGCCACTGTCCGTTTTCTACGCGGGCCACGGTTTTACCATCCACTTTGATCTCTGCGGTGGCAGTAGAATTCTTAACACTACGTGCATTTTTACCCAGGGCCAGGAAGGCAAATGCACGCTCCTGTGTGCTCAGCCAACGGCGCCCTTTTAGTTTGTCACTCACATGTTTTACCATCAAGGGCACCTGCTTATTGCCTGGATCAACATCCAGCAGCATATTAAGCGCTATAGCTTCATCCCGCACATCGGAATAATAACTGCCTCCTGTCTGAGCGACCGATACTTCGCCTTCAAATGCAGCGGGCAGCAGACTGGCAAATGACTTCTTATCACCGGCAGTAGCATATGCTGCAGCCAGCAGGTAACGGCTATCGAGAGCCAGCACCGATTGATTGGCTTTGTAATAATTCATGGTAGCCACATTGCTGCGGCCGGCTACAGCCAGTACATAAAGACTATAGGCCACCTCCTTGGGTGCAATCTTTTTATTCTGATCTCGATTGTAGGTATAACTGATCAATTCCTTATTCTTCATCCGGAAGTTGATATAGCTGAGCATAGTTTCGAGCAGGCTGTTGTCTACATCAAAGCCGGCTTTACGTGCTTCGAGCAGAAAATGAGCCGCATAAATAGTCGTCCACCAGTCTTCCTTACCCTCACCATCCCACAGCGTAACCGCGCCGGAATACAACTGGCGCATCTTGATTTTACGAATCGCTTCCAGCACATTACTGTTGGCATTGACCTTACCCTGGCTGTTGAGTTGCATAAGATCGGCCATATCGCCATAATACAATTGCGGGAATGCGGCAGAAATAGTCTGCTCTGTACATCCGTATGGGTATTGCACCAGGTAGCGCAACTGGTCGCCCCACTCGAGTACGGGGGAGCGGCTCACCACCAGGCTGTAGGTAGTGCTGCCCGGCATAAACTCCTGCAGGTTGATATTGAGTTTCTGACTTGCTCCGCCTGCAATGGATCCGCTACCCGAGCGCTTTTGTAAGGTAGACGGAGGACGAACGGAAATCTCATTGGCCTCCTCAAATTTCTCACCCAAACCACTTACCTGCACTTGCACATTACCTACTCCGATACCTGTTCCGGCTACAAGCTGGAAGTTCGCACGGCCTTCACTCTTTGCCGGCAGATTGATTGATTGTGTAACTCCGCCCAGTGCTTTTACAGCCCCCTCCGTTTTAAGGGTAGCCGTTACCGTAGCTGCTTTATCTGTTGTATTACTAAGCGTAACCGGCATCGACACTGTATCGCCGGGACTGAGGAAGCGCGGCAATGCACTGCTGATCACTATCGGGTCGGCTACTGTCATAACCGATTCGCCGGCACCAAAGCTGTTGCCTTTGTAGGATACAGCCATCATTCTGATCTCGCCGCTGAATGCAGGTATCTCCACATCAAATTCGGCTTCGCCACTTCCATTTGCCTTACGCATACCACTCCAGTAACTTACTACCTTGATTCGTTTGGCCGGCATGGGATTCACCCGTTTCATCATATCCATCTCACCGTCACCACCCGTACTGCTCAGCCTTGCACGCACTTCGGCAAAGAGCAATGGATACAGGTCAAATGCATTTACCTGCAGCGCTTTTTTCTGATAAAAATAGCCGTAAGGATCAGGTGTTTTAAAGTCACTCACCTGCAATACACCATTGTCTACCGCAGCAAGGGTGACCATACTGCCCGGCGCTGCTTTTACTTTTATCTTTTGCTTGGTGCGGGAGCGAACAGTTTTAGCAGCGGCAATAGATACATCAATATGCCGGCTCTTTTCTTCGACCTTTACATTCTGGAATCCATGAGCTACTGTAAGTGGAATATCCGACAACTCATGTGGTTTGATGAGCGTGGCTGTGATATACGCATTGGGCACATGCTCACCGGTTAGTTTCAGATCGAGTGATGCGGTGCGATTGCTGACCTCTACATATTGATACGATACTACATGATCGGTTTCCACCGTCACCAGCATACGGCCACTAAACGGAGTTTTGAACAAAGCCTTGACTGATTCACCAGCATAGTAAGATTTCTTTTCGAGCGAAATCTCAATATTACCTTCATTGCTTACTTCAAACGAATTGTTATCGCCGCCCCAGCTGCCATAGCTGTAGAAACTGCGGCTTACATAGGTGTTAGATCCCGGCCGGTAAACACGCAACTCATAATTACCGGGTGAGCGGGGGATATAGGAAAACACTGTGTTGGTGCCCACCGCCAGCTGGCTTTCGGTCATCATCTTATCATCCTGCTGCGATTCGTAGCGGAAGTAACTGCCGCTCTTCGCCAGCACGGTGCGATACTCATGTTTGATTACCTCTACTCTGGCCGTTGCATTGATTGCCTTACCATCCTTACTCACTGCCACCAGCGGAAATTTCACAGCCTGGTTGAGCGGATAGTAATAGTACCAGTCTTCCTGGATGCCAAAAAACACATCCTGTGTAAAGATATCGGCGCTGGCAGCACGGCTTACCGGCCGGCCTGTTTCATCAAATACTGTTGTATAAAAAGTAGCTTGCAATCTGCCTTTGTCGAGATAGGTATCGGGCACCTTGTAAGTGAATGTGGCATTACCTTCTGCATCTGTTTTTCCCTCCTCCACGATCTTGTCGCCAAATGATTGCTGATTGGCAAGCGTGAAATTGTATTGTGGGAATTGTTCCGGGCTAAAAGCGCGCTGGCGCACCTGTACTTCTGTTTCGTAGTTGCGGTTGGCAGCAGGTGGTCCAAAGAAATTCATTGCATTGATCGACAGCTGCAATGATTCGCCCGGGCGGGCTGCTGCACTGCTCAGCTTGCTGTTGACACGGATACGATCGGGTACAAATTCTTCCACCGAAAAACGCTCGGTCGTCAGCAACACATCGGAAGAAGTATAAACTTCGAGTGTATAACTCCCTGTGATAACTGAAGTGGCCAGGTCAATATTACCTTCGGCAGAGCCCTGCTCATTAAGATTTTTGCGGAACGACTTCAACTCTTTTCCATTGGGCATCAGGAACCGGAATTTCAACGGCATATCGCCTGGTACATTCCATTGCCTGTCACGTACGATTACCGAAAAGTTGATGCGTTCGCCCGGACGATAGATGTCGCGCTCAGCATATACAAATGCATCGAGGCCCGATGGATTGTTGCGTTTACCGCCTACATCGAAGCGTGAGGTATTGACACGTGTATTCTGAAAAGGCAGATAGTTAAAATCTTCTGCTGTTTTGGCAATGATCATAGCCGGTTTAAAACCGGTAAAGTCTTTTTTGGCATACACTACTTCTGCTACCCCATTGGCATCGGCAGCACCTGTTCCTATCAGCTGATTGTTGCTGGCGTAGACCGCTACGTTTACACCCGCTACGGCCTGCGAGGTTTTGATAGAGTTAACGAATACCATAATCTTATCCTGCCCTTCCTTAGCTATCAATCCCAGATCAGATACAGAGATAAAACGGCTGTCTCTTACCCAGTAATCTTCGGTGGAGCGAATCATTACATGATAAATACCCTTAAAATCCGGCAGGCGGTCTTCGAATGAAGAAAGATTGAGGAGGCGGCCGCCGGCAGAGCGGGGCAAGGAACGGGTATCAATCTCCTTTTCATATACTACATCACCCAGCATGGCATCACTTCCGTAGTAATCATCATAACCATATTCGTCTTCGTAGCCATTGCCGGTCTGGCGGGTTTCCTGAGGATAATAGCCATAACGTTGTGCCATAAGCAGGTTGTTCTCATATATTTTTGAGATCACCAGTTTTACTTTGGGTACATTGGTAATACGCACTTCTAGGTTGCGTCCGCCCTGGCGGGAAAGATATACCGCTTTATTATTCGTAAAATTGATACCGGCCTCCAGTTCACCAAAGGCAACGCTGTTGCCATAATCTTCTTTAAGTACTCCGCCCAGCCGGCCGCGCAGACCTTTCTTTACAGTAAGGGTATAACTCCGCTCCATATCAAACTTATCGCTGCGGATCACGAAACCTGTTTCCGTATTTTCAACAGTAAATGCTACCGCCGGCTCAAAGCTGATAAAACTCTTTGCATTTTCATTTCCCAATTGCTGGCTCGTGCTTACCCGGATAATACCTTCTGTACCATCGTGCTCAGCCTCTGATGCCAGGATGGTGAGCACGTAAGGTGAAGGAATGGAAAGCGATGTGGTAATCGGATCGGCGGTGCTGTTGGTGCCAACTGTTGGTTTAAGTCCTTTGGCCAGCCTTACACTTACGGCGTAGTCCTTATCTTCTGTTTTGATTCCATTAATGCGGATGCTGATACGGTTATCAGCATTAGTGGTGATTACATCATAGACTGCTTCCTTATTTTCAACTTCTACTTTAAGTTTTTCTTTTATATCAGCCGGATTCACCCGGTAATTGAAATAAAGATCAAGTTGAGGTTGTGCGGTGGCTCCCGATTCGCCTATCCAGATCATACGGGCATCATCGAGACGAAGGCCCGGTGTATGAAAGCTGATCTTATCACCGCCTTCTACTTTATCATATTTACTAAACCGTAATACTTCGCTGTTGATACTGGCTGTATAGCTGGTAGCTGGGTCAAGCGGTTGCATGGGCGAAAACACCAGCTGATCGGGGCTTTCCCAGCGAAACCGGCCTTTAATAGATGGGCTGAAGCTGATATAGGCCGACGAATCCCAATTATTAAGCAGGCTATCGGCTATCATGCTCTGACTAAACCGGAATACCAGGTTGCCAAGTTGTGGTACTTCACCTTTGGCATTGGTATAAGAAAGGGATACGGCATTGCGGTTACAGGCTGCCAGCAACAGCAGGGCAAGCACCGCCAGAAAAGGCATACGTCGCATAATGATTAGGAAGGGGTTGAATGGTCAGGTTAATTGTGTTGAGAAGATAAGCAAATTCTGCGACGAAAATAAAAAGAAAGTGGCAGCGATCAGTGATCGGTCGCGGGTATTTAGCCGGCGGTAAATAGTTGGGTGTAGATGGTATAAAAGTTTAAAAGTATAAAGCAGGAGGTCTTTTATACTTTTAAACTTTTATACCCTTTAAACTATTTTTGGCCGGTGAAATCCCGGATCAGCAAATATAAGCCACGACTTTTGCGCTGGCTGAAGCGGTTGGGCCTGTTTATACTGGCTTCTGTATTGCTTTTCCTGCTCCTCAACCTGTTATTTCCGCTGCCCGACCGGATCAGTTATTCCACGATTATCACCGACAATAAGGGCACCGTCATTCATGCGTTTCTTACCCCTGATCAGAAATGGCGTATGAAAACCGAGTTGAATGAAATCTCACCCTTGCTGCGCAAGACCATCCTGGCCAAGGAAGACAGGTATTTTTACCAGCACCCCGGTATTAACCTGCTGGCTGTAGGACGTGCTTTTGTGAAAAATGTGCTGCGCATGAAACGCACTTCAGGAGCCAGCACCATTACCATGCAGGTAGCCCGGGCGCTGGAACACCGCCCACGGACGATGATGAGCAAAGTGATTGAGATGTTCAGGGCGCTGCAACTGGAATGGAAATACAGTAAGGATGAGATATTGCAGCTTTACCTGAACCTTGTACCCTATGGTGGCAATATTGAAGGAGTAAAAGCGGCTTCCCTTCTCTATTTCCAGAAAGATCCTGACCATCTCTCCCTGGCAGAGATCACCGCTCTCAGTATAATACCCAACCGGCCCTCTTCGCTGATGGTAGGAAGAAACAATGACAGGATTATCGAAGAGCGCAACCGCTGGCTACAAAAATTTGCCAACGACAACGTTTTTACTGAAAAAGAAATTGAAGACGCCCTGGCCGAGCCGCTGACCGCCCGGCGCCACACCGTACCTAAACTGGCACCACATCTTGCCTACAAACTAAAACGACGTGGTGGCACCGAAATCAATTCCAGCATTGACCTGAATATGCAGCTCAAAACAGAAACGCTGGTGGCCGAATATGCACGTTCGCAAAAGCTGCGCAATATCCGCAATGCCGCCGTGGTGGTCATTGATAACAAAACACACCGGGTACTCAGCTACGTAGGATCTGCTTCATTTACCGACACGACCGATGCCGGGCAGGTAAACGGAGCCAGCGCTGTGAGACAACCGGGCAGCACACTTAAACCGCTGCTTTACGCCCTTAGTTTTGATCAGGGACTGCTCACTCCCCGTCAGGTCGTAACTGATGTACCTGTCAATTATCAAGGGTATGCCCCGGAAAACTACGACCGCCGCTTTCATGGATATGTTTCAATTGAATTTGCACTTGAACAATCCCTGAATATACCTGCAGTAAACGCATTACAGCAACTGGGTACAGACCGCCTTATTGATGCATTGAGTAGCGCCAGTTTCACACAGATTCAGCATGACCGGCGTAAACTGGGGCTTTCTATGATTCTGGGCGGCTGCGGTACCACGCTGGAAGAACTGACCGGCCTTTTTTCCTGTTTTGCCAACGATGGAAAGTTTTACAGCCCTGCCTTCACCAGCGATCAGCCATTGCAAACCGGCCGGCAACTCATTAGCCCGGCAGCCACTTTTATGATCAACGAAATTTTATCGAAGGTCAACCGCCCCGATTTTCCGATAAACTGGACAGCCACGGAACGAATGCCGAAAATAGCCTGGAAAACGGGCACCAGCTATGGACGGCGCGATGCATGGAGCATTGGTTACAACCGGCAATATACGGTAGGTGTATGGGTGGGTAATTTTTCCGGTGTGGGCGTAGCCGACCTGAGTGGTGCCAATGTAGCTACCCCCCTTTTATTCAAAATTTTCAATACGATCGACTACGATAGCGACGAAGCCTGGTTTAGTGCACCGGCCGACTGCGGCATTCGCCAGGTATGCAGTGAAACCGGTATGGTGCCCGGCCCTCAATGCACACAACTGGTATCGGACTATTACATTCCGTTGATTTCTTCTACCCTGCCCTGCAATAACCGGCAGGAAATAATGATTAGTGCCAATGGTAAAATATCTTATTGCCGTGCCTGCGCCCCTGCTGCCGGCTATCAGAAAAAATGGTACCGCATCATCAGCCCCGACATGCAATCGTGGATGGCAGACAATAATGTTTCCTATGAAAAAATACCGGAGCACAATCCCGATTGTGAAGAACTGATCAAGGGTGGCGCTCCGGTCATTCACTCCCCGTCAAACGGAATGGAATACCTAATCAGCAAAAAAAATCCGGAACCGCTGCAGTTGTCGTGCAAAACATCGAACGATGTAAGTAAGGTATACTGGTATATCAACGATAAATTCTACAAAAGCGCTGCCGCAGGTGAAAAACAGTTTTTCCTTCCAGATGAAGGCCCTGTGAAAATTTCCTGTACAGACGACAGGGGGCGTACCAGGCATATACGCATAACGGTACGACATGTAAACCTGTGACGTTTAATCCATACCGCTCCTTTCCTTAACTGCAACCTTTATACTATAAATCTGACTTAAAAGAATCCGGCCTTATCCCTGCATGATCAAACACCTATTAAAATATTGAAAATCAATATAAAAATGCCCGCTTTACCCTCCTGGCGTCCAAAATTATTTTGTTTTGTACCTTTATACTATGGCTAAGCCTATAAAAGATACCCCGACATTAAAAGGGAAAGATGCCAAGCGCTTTTTACGAAAAATAAAAAAGACTGAAGAAACGAAAGCATCTCCCCAACAACTCGCTACAATGCGTGAGCATTTTAGTGCATTACGTTCTATTTCCAAATTTTAATGGACTTTAGCAACTTTCAGTTGGTTAGATTAGAACATGATTATCCGATCAAACCCTTTGATTGCGGAGATACTGACTTAAACGATTTTCTGCTAAATGACTCTCGCCCACAGCTGGAACAATTGTTTTCGGTAACATACCTTTTAGAAGATATGGCAGCCAATAAGACAGCAGCCTTCTTTACACTGGTCACCGATAAAATAAAGATAGAGGAAAGTAGAAGTAAGAATTTTTGGACAACCAAAGTTGGCAAGAAAATACCTCATAACAAACGGCGAAAAGATTATCCTGCTGTAAAACTCGGGAGGCTTGGTGTGCATAATGATTATAAGGCCAATAAAATAGGCACTCAAATATTGAACTACCTCAAGATATGGTTTGTAGATAAAAATAAAACAGGATGCAGGTTTATTACAGTCGATGCCTATTCCCAATCGCTGAGATTTTATGAAAAAAACGGCTTCGATTACCTTACAGATAAAGATGTGAAGGATGGAAAAAACAAACAGAATGGAACAAGGTTAATGTACTTTGACTTAAAACAAATAGTTTAACCTACCCCTCTCTCTTTATAGATGTATATCCCTATTAAACGAATACCAGATACTTTATCTCACCATTTCGGCTACCTCTTCTCCTGAATTAATCGCACCTTCCATAAAGCCCTGCCAGTCGGCCAGGTGCTCTCCGGCAAAATACGTATGCATATGTTTCTTACGCAATCTGGGCATAAGACCAAACCATTGTCCCGGACCATACATGGCATATGCACCATGCGAAAATTCATCATTTCCCCAGTAATAATTTACCTGCTTTTCTAACCAGCCTGTCACATTTCCGAAGTGCGGCCCCAGCGTTTGCTGCACAGCAGCCGAACGCCAGGCGTCATCCTGGTTGGCCACTACAGCGGCTTTATCGCCGATGGTATAGGAGATAAGTACGCCTTTGGAAGAAGTCTGCCCTTTGGTGGCATGATAGAAATAATGAGGCAGTTGATCGCTTACCAGGTCAAAGGCTTCGTCTTTCCAGAAACGATTGCTGAAAAGTAACGGGTTTTTATTGATACGGGCATATTGCAACTCATTCATCGCCTGCAGCTGTGCTTCCGGCAAACCGGGTTCCCATTTAATTTTGCGGGCCGCAAAAGTGGGTGCAGTACAAATCAGTTTATCGGCAGCAAATTCTTTACCGTTGTCGCAGTACACCTTTACGCCCTGCCGGTTTTGCACTATGCGTGTAACCCGATGTTGGAGATGGATATGCTCGCGCCCGATCCTGTCGGCGATACGCTCTGCCAGCATACCATTGCCTCCTTTTATTTTCAGATCCATTTCATTTTTCTCACTGCTCTCTGCATATTCTGCCAGTGCAGCAAAGGCAGATACATGGCGGATACTTTCGCCAAAATCGGTACTGTCGAGCAATTCCCGCAGGTCAAGATCACGTCCTTCGCAGCCATTATTTACGAGGTAGCGCCACCAGTCAATGCGATCGATTTCTTCTTTTTGTTTATCAGAAAGATGCTGGTAGTTTTCCAGCATCTCCTGAAACTTCTTTTTCCAGGTTTCGCTGTAATCCCAGCCGCCTTTAGGATGATAAGCACCCTTGTAGACAAGATGAGTATCGAGCTGGTTGTTGATAAGCGGCAATTCAAACTCGCCGCACAGCTCCTTCATGCGGGTATGTGACTCTCCTACCCATTCGGCTCCCAGTTCTATCACCAGCTTTTCTGCCGGATCAATAGGATAGGAAAATACCCGGCCGCCAATACGGTTACGGGCTTCGAGTATTATACTGGATATGCCACGACGGTGAAGGGCAAGTGCAGCTGCAAGGCCGGCAAAGCCGGATCCTATGATAATAACGGTGGGTTTGCGGCCTATAAAAAAATTACTGTTGGCCTGTGCAGACAGCAAAACAGCCCCTGTAGCAAGGCCTGTTTGCCTGATAAACTGGCGGCGGGATAACATAGCGAGTCGGTTTAATGGCGCGCAAGATGCATTATTTGTGCATATGTGTCAATACCACAAAACGGGTAGATTCCCTCCAATAACAGAAGGCCGGCAAAGCCGGCCTTCTACATAAAAATTTGATTGTTTTATTCCACTTTGCGTATAGAAGAAGCACCGCTTGTATGAATATTGGTCTGGGCACCACCTTTATACTCAAGATCAGAAGCACCGCTCAGTTCTCCCTCTATCCGCACGCTGGCAAATACATCGGCATTGCTGGCTCCCGAAAGTCCGGCTGATACATTTTCTGCCGGCAGTTCAAAGGCCCGTACAGAAGAGCTGCCAGAGCAATCGATGCGCAGGTCGCGGGTTTTGCCTTTGAGCGCAGCCTTGCAGGCGCCACTCAGTTCAACGTTTACTACGGGGGCATCTATCTGCAGATCTGCTTCGCTGGCACCACTCAGTTCCAGATCAAAACGCTCGTTACCGGTAAACATGTTTTTACCAAGCACATTACAGGCGCCTGAAGCTCCGATATGATCAAAGGAAGGACCTGATACATACACAGCCACATCACGTGTGGGGTTGAGACTAATATTATTTGCCAGTCGAATACGCAATACTCCCCCCTCTTTATATACCTCCACCAGTTCCTGCAGGTTGCTGTCTGTTTCCACTTTTACAGAATAAGCGGAATCCTGTGTTACTGTTAGATGTATCGCACTGCTCACCTCAATTGCGGTAAAATCGCGAAAATTCCTGTCCTGCGAAATCACATTACCATCGCCGTCCACCCGGCGGCCACCGATATAATTACAGGAAGTGAATAAAGCTGTAATTGCGAGTACTACTACAAATCCGTATCGTTTCATGATGTTGGTTTTGATGTTTCGAATAACTTTTGACAGATACACCTGTTTGACGCAGCTTTTGTCTGCCAGGTTACAAGAATACATGATCCTGGCGGATATATAAAACCATCCGCCCAAACTAGCCGCAGATTTTTTACCTTCGCAGCACCATGACGGAAAAAATCCTTATTCTCGATTTTGGTTCCCAATATACTCAATTGATCGCCAGGGCTGTACGAGAGGCCAATGTTTACTGCGAGATCATCCCCTATCATAAGTCATTCACCTTTGAGCCAGGCCTGAAGGGCATTATCCTTTCTGGTTCGCCTTTTTCGGTTAATGAGCCCAATGCACCCGATGTGGATATACAGGCTTTTGTGAAAAAAGTACCTGTTTTGGGGGTGTGCTACGGTGCCCAGCTCACAGCCAAACGTTTTGGCGGTGTGGTGGCCAAAAGTAATAAGCGCGAATATGGCCGTGCCATGCTGGAGCGCAAACAGGAAGATCCGTTATTTGAAGGCGTATCAGCACATAGCCAGGTTTGGATGAGTCATAGCGATACCATCAAAGAACTGCCTGCCGGTTTTGAACTGCTGGCCGACACGGAGAGCATTCCCGTGGCAGCCTTCCGCCGGGCCCAGGACAATACGACTGAGTGTGCTCTTTATGGAGTACAGTTTCACCCCGAAGTATATCATTCTGCCGAAGGCAAAAAAATACTCTTCAACTTCCTGACCGCTATCTGTGGCTGTGCACAGGACTGGACACCCGCCCATTTTATTACCGATACGGTAGAAGCCCTGAAGCAGCAGATCGGCAATCGCAAAGTGATCATGGCATTGAGTGGTGGTGTGGACTCAACGGTAGCAGCTACGCTCATCCACCGCGCTATCGGTGATCGCCTCTATGGCATCTTTGTTGACAATGGCGTGCTCCGCAAAGGCGAATTTGAATCCGTACTGGCTACCTACGCCAAACTGGGACTGAATGTAAAAGGAGTTGATGCCAAAGAAGTCTTCTATAAAGAACTGGAAGGCAAAACTGACCCTGAAGCCAAACGCAAAGTCATCGGCAAACTTTTTATTGATACGTTTCAGGACGAAGCCCGTCATATTGAGGGCATTGAACTGCTGGGACAAGGCACCATCTACCCCGATGTAATCGAAAGTGTATCTGTACACGGCCCTTCCGTCACCATCAAATCGCACCACAATGTGGGTGGCTTACCTGAAAAAATGCACCTTGAACTGGTAGAGCCGCTGCGTTACCTCTTCAAAGACGAGGTTCGTAAGGTTGGTCGCGAGCTGGGTATTCCTGATGAAATGATTGACCGTCACCCCTTCCCCGGTCCGGGTCTTGCTATCCGCATCCTGGGCGAGATCACCGAAGAAAAGGTACGGTTGTTGCAGGAAGCTGATCACCTTTATGTTAAAGGCCTGAAAGATAACGACCTCTATGCAACTGTTTGGCAGGCCGGGGCTATCTTGTTACCGGTAAAAAGTGTAGGGGTAATGGGCGATGAGCGTACGTACGAATACACCGTGGCACTGCGCGCTGTAACCAGCGTAGACGGCATGACGGCAGACTGGGCACATCTCCCCTATAGTTTTCTGGCCAATATCTCTAACGAGATCATTAATAACGTGAGAGGGATCAACCGGGTAGTGTATGATATCAGCAGCAAGCCGCCAGCCACCATTGAGTGGGAGTAATCCGGGAAGCTGCACACTGCCTCACAAAATCTTTAGGAATGAAACAACTCTTGTTGGGGCTGACCCTGTTTTGTCTGCTGACTACTGCCAGCCATGCGCAACAGGCTGCAGAAACACCCCGCATAGCTATTTTTGCTCCGCTCTATCTCGATTCTGCCTATAACCAGGTGAACGAATACCGCTATGCAAAGAATGTATTCCCCAAATTTATCAATCCCGGACTGGAATTTTATGAAGGCGTACAGCTCGCCCTCGACAGCCTTTCACGTGAAGGCAGCAAACTGGAAGTTTTTATTTACGATACCCGCTCTGCTACTGAAACACTCGAACAGCAACTGGCCAAACCAGAACTGGAAGACATTGACCTGGTCATAGCGCATTGCAGCAGCAATGAAGTGCGCACCTTCTCGGAGTTTGGCTATCGCAAACATGTGCCTGTGATTAATACCACCATTCCCAACGATGCCGGCACGCAAAGCAATCCGTATTTCGTATTACTCAATCCCACATTGAAAACGCAGTGTGAAGGCATCTATCGTTATATCCAGAAATATTATTCCCTGAACCCGATTGTGGTATTCCGTAAAAAAGGCGCCACCGAAGATCATATACGCTCGGTACTGGATGAATACAGCAAAACCGCGCTGGGCTCACCTGTGAAAATAAAATATGTTGACCTGATTGACAGTTTTACGGTCAATCAGCTGCGCGTGCATCTCGACAGTACCCGCGCCAATGTATGTCTGGCAGGCAGTCTGGATATCAATTTTGGCCGCCGCCTCGCAGCACAGTTAGCCGGTATCAGCAAAACCTATCGCACTACTATCATTGGCATGCCTACCTGGGAAGGTATTCGTGAATTTACCCGCCCTGAGTTCAAAGGCCCGGAGATTATTTACAGCAATCCATTCTACAATGCCAAAACCGATAAAGTAAGCCAGGACATAAACAACTATTTTAATACTACCATGTATGCCCGTCCGAGCGATATGGTATTCCGCGGCTATGAGGTAACCTGGAAATATGCAAAGCTGCTGCTGCAGCATGGCAAAGACCTGGCATCGAACCTGGGCAACAAACAATATGCTGTTTTCACCGATTTCGATATTCAACCGGTCCTCAGCAAAGGCGCCATGAGCCTGCAGTATTTTGAAAACAAACGTCTCTACTTCGTAAAATGGCAGGATGGACTCATCAAGTCTGTCAATTACTAAGTCTACAGGAGTACAGAACTCTTTTTACTGATCTAAAAATACCGGAGATTTACGGCCCATGATGCCGCTGGAATCATCCCCTGGATTTAATGTGTTAAATACCTGGCTGCAAAGCCGGGATATGACTGCTTTTGTTTTCCAGCAACAAACCTGGCAGGCAATTCTTAACCACGAAAGCGGACTGGTCAATGCGCCTACCGGCTGTGGTAAAACCTATTCTGTATTTCTCGGCGCGCTGATTGATTTCATCAATCAGCATCCTACTCAATACCAGACAAAGAAGAGTAACGGTCTGCAATTGCTCTGGATAACGCCTCTACGCGCCCTTGCCAAAGATATTGGCCGCGCCATGGAGGAAGTAATTGCCAGCCTGGGCATGCAATGGCAGATAGGTATACGCAATGGCGATACGGATGTAAATGAGCGGGCACGCCAGAAAAGAAATATGCCGGAGGTACTGATCATAACGCCGGAAAGCCTGCACCTTTTACTGGCACAAAAAGGTTATCCGGATGTATTGAAAAATTTACGCATAGTTGCCGTAGATGAATGGCATGAGTTGCTGGGCAGCAAGCGGGGTGTGCAGGTTGAACTGGCTATCAGCCGTATTTGCGGACTGCGCCGAAAGAGCGATTCTGCTATACCACTCAGCATCTGGGGCATATCTGCCACCATCGGCAATCTTGATGAGGCCTGCGAGGTTCTACTGGCACCACTACAACAAACGGGCAGCATCATTCGTGCACAGGTGCGCAAAGAGGTAGAAGTATTGTCTGTGCTGCCAGATGAGATTGAAAAGTATCCATGGGCCGGACACCTGGGTATTAAGCTGGTACATAAAGTACTTCCTATTATCGAAGCCAGCCGTACTACGCTCATTTTTATCAATACCCGTGGTATGAGTGAGCTCTGGTACCAGACATTGCTGCAGGTGGCTCCGGAACTGGCTGGTGCAATTGCGCTGCATCATGGCAGCGTTGACCGCGAATTGCGCGATTGGGTAGAAGAAAACCTGCATACGGGACGACTCAAAGCGGTGGTATGTACAGCCTCTCTTGACCTGGGTGTTGACTTCAGACCGGTAGAGACCGTAATACAGGTCGGCTCTCCCAAAGGCGTATCGCGCTTTCTGCAAAGAGCCGGACGCAGTGGCCACCGGCCCGATGAAACGAGCCGGATTTATTTTTTGCCCACACACTCACTCGAACTGATGGAAGCGGCTGCACTTAAATCGGCGATAAGCGAATCACTGATTGAAAGCCGTCCGCCGCAGCTGCTTTGCTTTGATGTACTCATTCAATACCTCTGTACACTGGCTATCGGCGAAGGATTTTTGGCAACAGACATCCTGGAAGAAGTACGCAGCACCTATTGCTATCGCGACATACAGGAGCAGGAATGGGATCAGGTAATGCTGCATATTACTGAAGGAGGAAATGCATTGCAGCAATATGACGAATACCGCAAGGTGGAACGCATTGGCGAACTCTACCACATCAGCAACCGCCGTATTGCCATGCGGCATCGGCTGCATATCGGTACCATCGTAAGCGACTCGATGCTGAAGGTTAAATTTTTTAGCGGCGGGTATGTTGGCGTCATTGAAGAATATTTTATTTCCCGCCTCGAGCCGGGTGATGTATTTACGCTGGCTGGCCGCAACCTCGAGCTGGTGATGATAAAAGACATGACCGTACTGGTAAAAAAATCGTCGGCCCGCAAAGCTCAGGTACCCAGCTGGAATGGCGGCCGCATGCCACTCTCTGCCAACCTGGGCCGTAAATTGCGCGAAACACTCAACCTCGCCACTCGGGGACAAAAGAATGTACCCTATGAGATAGACGCTTTACGCCCGCTATTTGAACGGCAACAGGAGCACTCACATGTGCCTGCAGCAAATGAGCTGCTGATCGAGCAAATTGAAACTAAAGATGGGTTTCATCTTTTTGTCTACCCCTTTGAAGGCAGATTGGTACATGAAGCCATGGCGGCAATTCTCGCTTATCGCATCAGCCGTATCAGACCTATCACGTTCTCTTTTGCCATGAACGATTATGGCTTTGAATTGCTCAGCGATCAGCCCATACCCGTCGACGACAGCAATGTATATGAACTGTTCTCCCCCGATCAATTACTGCAGGATATACAACGCAGTGTCAACTCTACAGAAATGGCACGCCGCAAATTCAGAGACATTGCAGTGATTGGCGGCCTGATATTCCAGGGCTACCCGGGTGAATATAAAAAGACACGGCATCTGCAATCCTCGGCCTCCTTACTGTTTAAGGTATTCAGCGAATATGATCCCGACAACCTGCTGCTGCGGCAGGCCTACCAGGAAGTTATGGATCAGCAAATGGAAGAAGTACGCCTGCGCGATATGCTGGAGCGCATTCAGCAATCCACTATCGTTATTACCTGGCCACAACAGCTCACCCCTTTCTGCTTTCCCATTAAAGTAGACAGCATGCGCGAAGACCTATCTTCCGAAAAACTGGAAGACAGGGTAAGAAAAATGCAGCAGCAACTTGAAGAGTAATAAGTTTAAAAGTATAAAGGTTTAAAGGTATAACGATGATAACAGAAGCACTAACATCCTTATACCTCTTTACCCTTTTTATACTTTTATACCTTTAAACTTTTAAACTTTTTATACTTTCGCGCTCATGCCTGCCCTCCTCTCTCATACCATCGGCTCTGATCATTTTGTACTTAGCAGTGAGCGCACTCTTTTCTGGGAAAATGAGCAAACTCTTATTGTAGCTGATCTTCATATCGGCAAAACCGGTCATTTCCGGAAATCGGGTATTGCAGTGCCGCAATCGGTATATAAGGAAGATCTGCAACGGCTCATGACGCAAGTACTTTTTTTCAAAGCAGACAAACTGATTATTGTTGGCGATCTGAGCCACAGTCATGCCAACCGGGAGCTGGATCTTTTTCTGCGCTGGCGCCGCGACTTTTCCTCCCTTGATATTAAACTGGCCCGGGGCAATCATGACATACTGGATGCACAATGGTATGCGGAAGCTGCGATTGAAGTGCATGAAAAACCGCTGCAGATAGGCAGCCATCAGTTTATACATGATGTGCTGGAACCCGGCATTGCACTTACTGAAAATCTGCATACTTTTTCGGGACATGTGCACCCGGCGGTCTCCCTGAGAGGTAAAGGCAAACAGGCCCTGCGCTTTCCGTGTTTTTATTTTACAGACAATTACTGCATCTTACCCGCCTTCAGCCGTTTCACCGGCTCGTATACGGTAGAGCCCGGCAAAAACGATCACGCTTATGCCCTTGTAGAAAAAGACATTATTCTGCTGGGTAAAAAATGATATACTATTTGGATCGTTTCAGCTGATTATAATCCAGGAAGTAGATAAACCGTACAGTCAGTTCTGTACCATGCGAGAGATCGAAAGTCTTACCAAAGTTTGAGAGGTAGCGTTTATAGGCATTTCCATCTACGCTATAGGTCTGATCATCGCCCAGCCAGCTCTTGTAGCCCAGTATGAGGCGACTGCCATAACGGAAGTCCCAGGTCAGGAAAGCATCGGTATTAAAGAAGTTTACGTTATCAAGACCTGAAAGTGTCGTGGGCGATTGCGGATAACCTTTGGCATCTATGTAAGCAATACGTTTATATTTCACATTGCTCCAGTAATGCCGCACCCGAAGTGTAAGATTGATGCGTGGCGTAAAATTGTAGATGCCCGACAGAACGGATGTTACATCTTTGAAGTCGACAAAAGCCATACGGGGTTGCCCCATACCATCGCGACCACCGGATACGATGTAATCTGTTTCTGTTTCGAACCGGTGGTTGAGATCAATGGTCAGCTTGTTGCTGAAACGATAACGTACACCGCCGGATAATATGTAATATTCCTTTTCTGGATTTTTAAAGAAATCGGCCGCCAGTACATCATACTGAAAGTACAGGCGCTTGCGGCTATCGGTACTGCCCGACAATCCGGCATACCCATACTGCGGACGGCGCGCATACTGACCAAACGGGCGGCCAATAACGAAGTAATCATGCTGATCGGGCAGATACCCGACCCGCAAACTGATATCCCAGAAATTGCGCAGATACCAGAATGATGTGCCTTCCACAGTAAGGTCGTTAAATACATCGGGTCTGTACAGGCGGCGGTATACGGCCGTAAGTGTATAATTATAATTTAAAAAACTGCGCGTAGGCTCATACTGATAATAACCAATCGAAGCCTGGTTGATATGCTGATTGGCTGTTTGCAGATAACCCAGGTCGGTAGGATTATAATTGAGCGAACGGATCAGGTTCTGCGCATAATACTGCCAGCGTCCGCTTACTTTACCCAGGCGTAACTGTGTGTTGTATCCTTCTGTGCTGTTTGTGCTGAATATTTTACTGTAATGGCCATAGCCACGTACGTTGAACATATTCTTCTTATCATAGAAACTGAAATCAAGACCGGTTACATTGGCATCGCGGGCCTGGCCTTCGCGGATAACATTCGTATTGGTAAATGTGATATAGGAACGTCCACGCAGGGCCTGATCCAGCACCAGGATGTTGTAGTTGGTAAGCGGCTCGGTAAGAATTTTTGTTTTATCGCCCGTAGACTTGTCACGTATGGTGGCATACATAGGCGCACCTACTGCATTGAAAAATCCGATACCCAGTTTAGCAGGTGTGCGACCCGAAAACTTTATGGCATTATAGAGCTGTGTTCTGCCGGGATTCCTGACTATTTCGAGATTGGGATCGGCATCAACCATATCCTTCACAGCATAATAACCCGAAGGAGTAGAGCCGATACGGCGGGAGTAAAAGAGTCCCGATTTATTAAATATCTCGGTACCCTCTGTAAAGAAAGGGCGGTATTCGTCAAATCGCACTTCGTAAGGAGTGAGATTGTTCACTACATTATCGGAGATTACCTGACCAAAGTCGGGCACAAGTGTGGCATCGAGCGTGAAGCTTTCATTGATACCGTACTTCACATCCATACCACCGCTTTTGAGCCATTCTTCGCTGAAGCCTGTATTCTCCGGAGCGCGTCTGTATCCGGTAGATATATACGGAGAAAAGCTCAGACGCAACGGTGGTTTGATATCGATAATATCTTTGAGCAGGCCAAACTGGTTTACAAACCCGTTTACATTGGGATCAACGGGATTCCAGAAGGTTGTTTCATTGTTGCGCCGGACAGAGCGCATAAACTGGAGCCCCCAATCCTGCCGCGCACTCTTCGAAAAGCGCAAAGAGATATAGGGTATCTTCATTTCCACTACCCAGCCATCTTCTTTGATGGATACTTTACTGTCCCACACAGCATCCCAGGTCTTATCGCCATACTCGCCATACCCCAGCGTCAGGTTGGGAGCCAGCCTTGCATCTGTCTGTACATTGCTGGAAGTGGCCAGAAACTGAAATCCGTTTTGGTGATCATTGTAGGTATCAAAGAAGACGGAGAAATAATCGAGGTCTTTGAGCTGCTCTTCATCGCGCGCTGTGATCTGCCGGCGGATAAGAGCAGGATCATCGTAGAGATAGGCGCCGATATAGATGGCGGTGTTGTCGTAAACGACCCTTACTTCGGTACGTTGAGAAGCCTTTTTGCCAACATTGGGGAAATTCTGGATAAAATCGGTAGCTACGGGAGCGAGTTGCCAGACGGCGTCTGACAGGTCGCCATCAATGCGGGGAGGCTGATTGGTCTTAACGGATGGCAACGACCTGGGCTGTGCCAGCACGGCAGCAATTCCACATAACAGCGTCATACACAGCAGGACAGGTCTTCTATACATACAGTCAGTTCCGCTCAAATATAAAGTTCCGACCGCGAAGGAGAAAGCATTAGGCTAAAAAATTAGCCCGAAACCGTCAAAATCACGCTGACCCCGTTAATTCATCCGCTTTTTGAGGGAAACTACCTGTTCCTGCAGGTTGTTGACGATACTGGCCAGCTGCCCTACATCCCACTGATGCTGCTGGGTAGCTTTGGAGATAATCATCTGGGCCTGCCACATTTCCAGCACATCATCTGTATTGACGGTATAGGGGTGATAAATGGGATTATCGCTAACCAGGGTAATCTTACTTTTAGACCGCCCGTTTTTCTGAATGCGTTTATATACAATGCCTTCGTGACGGGAGATCACTATATAAGCATTCCCGTTTTTCACATCTTCCAGATTATCAATCTTTTCGCCAACTATCACGGATCCACTGGGGGTGGGCAGCATAGAGTCGCCCACTATTTCAAATGCACGGTAATTACCGCCGGAAAGCATGGGCAGGGTAAATGTGTTCAGCTCATCTACAAACTCAGGGTCAGCATAACCGGCCAGGTAGCCGGCAGCGGCTTTGACCGGTACAAAAGGAATCTCTGAACGGCCGGTTGCCAGTTTCATCGCCCGGCGGCGGGAGAGATAATTACTTTTTGTATCACTCAGGTCTTTCCGCAGGAGATCATCCATTGTAAGCTTAAACATATCACAGACTGTTTCCAGGACCTCCATCCGTGGTTCAGCCCGCTCCTCTTCATAAGCCCCCAGCAGTGATCTCTTGATTCCCAGCTTTTGTGCAAATTCTTCCTGTGTCAACCCGCGAAGCTTCCGCAGGTATTTCAGATTCTGATTGGAAAGCGCCATGTGTGACTAATTTATTTAGCGAATTTACTAATTTCCTTGTCTTTCCAAAATTTTGGAGCATTTTTTTTTACCCGCAGGTATTAAATTCGTACTTGACACATCCGAAAAATAACAGCACTTTTGCGCTTTCTATGGCTACAAAAAAATCAACCGCCCGCAGCGGAAAATCCAAACCGGTTATCCTGATCACCAATGATGATGGAGTGACTGCACCGGGTATCAGCAACCTGGTAGAAGCGGTGAAGGATCTCGGGAAAATTGTGGTGGTGGCTCCCGACAAACCTCAGTCAGGTATGGGACATGCCATTACCATTGGTCAGCCCCTGCGTTTGCAGCGGGTGCATAATTTCGGCGAGATCGAAGCATACTCCTGCACGGGTACACCCGTAGATTGCGTAAAACTGGCGGTTGACAAGGTGCTGCACCGCAAGCCGGATCTTTGCCTCTCTGGTATCAATCACGGAGCCAATCACAGCATCAACGTTATTTATTCCGGCACCATGAGTGCTGCCGTAGAAGCTGCTATTGAAAGTATTCCTTCGGCTGGTTTTTCGCTGCTGGATCACAGTATTGAAGCCGATTTTGAAGGTGCGCGACTCTTTGCCCGCCAGGTGGTGCAAAAAATGCTGACCACCAAACTCGACAAGCATACGGTACTGAATGTAAATATCCCTGCCCTGCCAGCCAATCTGCTTAAAGGCATCAAAATCTGCCGGCAGGCCTATGCCAAATATGTGGAGGATTTTATTGCACGCCAGGATCCGCATGGCCGCCATTACTATTGGCTCACGGGCGAATTTGTAAATTTTGACAAAGGAAAAGATACCGATGTATGGGCACTGGCCAATGGTTATGTGAGTGTGGTTCCCGTGCAGTTTGATCTTACCCATTACGAACAAAAAAAGAAACTGGAAAAAAGCTGGAAATAATGTTCCTGAAAAAAGACAACCTGCAACTTGGATGTATCCTGGGCTTCCTGGGACCCCTGCTCGGCCTCGTTATTATCTATTTTGCCAAATTTTCTTCCAATAGTTTTGGCATCTTTCTCGAGCAGTTTTTCAGCGATAACCGGCTGATCACTTCTATCGGATCACTGGCCCTGCTGGCAAACGTGGTATTATTTACGCTGTACATCAATACCCACCGCGACCGCACAGCCAAAGGCATCTTCCTGATCACCGTAGTGTTTGGCATTGCCATTCTCATTCTGAAGGTCTTCAACTCCTGAGTTAGCCTTCTTATCTTTAGCCTTTAAAACAGGCTACACGTTAACAGCTCCCGCACGGAGGTGAATCTGACCGCGTATGAAATATTACATTATTGCAGGCGAAGCATCGGGCGATCTTCATGGCAGCAATCTCATTCGGGAACTCCGGTTGCTGGACAACACTGCTTCTATCCGTTGCTGGGGCGGAGATAAAATGCAGGAAGCCGGTGGCGAGCTGGTGAAGCATTACCGCGATCTCGCCTTTATGGGTTTTGCAGAAGTAGTGATGAACCTGCGTACCATATTCCGCAACCTGGCTTTCTGCAAAGAAGATATCCTGCAATTCAAACCTGATACACTCGTCCTCATCGACTACCCGGGTTTTAACCTGCGCATTGCCAAATGGGCACGGGCACAGGGCATACGTGTGGTATACTATATCAGCCCGCAGGTATGGGCCTGGAAAGAGAACCGGGTAAAAATGATGAAAGAATGCATTGACAAAATGCTGGTCATTCTCCCTTTCGAAAAAGATTACTACAGGAATAAATGGAACTGGGAGGTTGAATATGTAGGCCACCCCCTGGTAGAAGTGGTGGATCAGCGCATGGCCGCAGGCGCAGGTCAGGCACTGGCCAGCAAACCGGTCATAGCCCTGCTACCGGGCAGCCGCAAGCAGGAAATCATCAAAAAACTGCCCGTAATGCTGGAAGTAAGCCGTTTCTTTCCCGATTACCAGTTTATGGTGGCCAAAGCACCGGGCATGGACGAATCGTTTTATGATCATATGCTGCAGGCCTATCCGAATGTGACCTATACCCGCAATGCCACGTATGAACTACTGCTGCAATCAACAGCGGCACTGGTCACAAGTGGCACGGCCACACTCGAAACAGCCCTGTTTGGCGTACCCGAAGTAGTTTGTTATAAAGGCTCACCCATCTCCTATGCCATTGCCAAACGGGTGATAAAAGTAAAATTCATCTCGCTCGTCAACCTGATTATGGACCGGCTGGTAGTGAAAGAACTGATACAGCATGACCTTACTGCGGCCAACCTCAACCGCGAGCTGAATGACATCCTCCACAATGAAACACGTAAAGAGCAACTGGCCCGCGACTACGCAGCATTAAAACAACTGCTTAGCCAGGGTGGCCGTGCTTCTGCCAAGGCCGCACGCAGCATCTACGATTTTGTTACCGGAGCAGCTTGATCGCCAAAATAATCAGGCAAATAATAAAAAGAAAGAGACTGATCCGGTTTATACCATGCATATAACCAACCCATTTGCTGTCGGGGCGGTCTGTATCCTTTTTGCGGATAAACAGGTATTCTGCCAGTTGTTTGAAGACTCCCATAAAAATGCAGCTTACTGCAAAAGTAACAGTTGAACCTTCCCGAAAGTTGCCCAAAAAAGGAAAATCCATTAACTACTGTTGTCCGCACAAGATTGGCCTGGCAGAATTGCTCCGCTCACTCAGCTTTTACAGATGATCAGGAAAGTTTTTTATGAGACCGGCCCGCGATGCATCGCGGGCCGGTAATTTGTTTTGCCATCAATTGATTTTCTGCAGATCCGGCTCCTTCTCGACCAGCCGCTGCAGCAGTACAAACTGATTACGCGCGCGGTAAAAATTATGTCCGGGATAGGATGCTCCATAATACACGTCCTTATTGAGATGATCGGTGAGAAAACGTAATGCCTGCATATAGATGAGGAATTTGCCTGCATAAAAAAGATGGGCTCTTTCTGCTTCGCTCAACTCATCCCGCATCTCCGACAAATAACCTTCTACAATAGCCTGGTAAAAGGAAGCTCTTACTTCTATTTTTTCCACATCCTTCTCCTCTTCACTTACCGGCGAGAGATAGGTACGCATCATATCGCCCAGGTCGCTGATAAAATAACCGGGCATTACGGTATCGAGATCGATCACACAAAGTCCTTTGCCTGCACTATCAAACAGCACATTACTGATCTTGGTATCATGGTGTGTAACCCGCAGCCTGAAGCCGCTATGCTGCCTGATCTGCGAAAACTCCTTAACAATATCTGCATGAAGCGTAGCCTGACTGATGAGATCAGCCGATTGCAGACGCCGTTCGCGATCGCCGTTTTCCACTGCCTTCAGAAACTGCTGATACCGCAGTGTAAGATCATGAAAAGAAGGAATGGTGATATGCAATTGCTCAACAGGAAAGCCTGACAGTCGACGCGTGAATCCACCAAACTGACGGGCCGCTTCATATGCCTGCCCGGGAGTAGTCACCACATCAATGGAATGTGAGCCACTGACGAAAGGGAATAGCCGGTAATACCCCGACCCGGCTGAATATACCAGCGTATCACCCTGCGGTGTAGCCAGCGGGGCAATAAACCGGTAACCGGGATGCTGCTGTTGCAGATAATTGCCCAGTTGTTGCAGATTATGCGCTATATCGCCCGGCCTTTTGAAGACTGCCTGATTGATGCTCTGTAATATGTATGCCGCATCACCCTGCTCTATCTTCCAGGTATGATTGATGAGTCCCGACCCAAAAGGATAGATCCGGCATTCGGCCACATTAAGTCCAAAGGCTGGCAGCACCGACGCGGGTGATGGCGATAGTGTAGTAGGTTCCAGAACGGATAAGGTTTAGCTATTAATAGTCATCATTCAACGCAAAAACCGGTTTGCGGTACATCCATTGTCCACCGGTGAAATCGGGAAACTCAACTGTTTCAAAACCCAGTTCAATTGACTGCTCACTCAATGGTGTAATAGCACTCCAGGCTGCCGCATCGTACACATCCATCTGGGTAGGCAGTTTTCGCTTGGCCGATTCGATGAATGAATGAATCACATAAAAATCCATGCCGCCATGACCAGAGCCCTGAGCTTCCTTGCTCCAGCGCGCCCACAGGGGGTGATCATATTTGTCGAACCAGACTTTCTGATCATCCCACTGGTGTGGCTTGGCCGATTTTCCTTCGATATAAACGCCACGGTTCAGATCCATCCAGATGCCTTCGGTGCCCTGCACGCGGAAGCCGAGTGAGTATGGACGGGGCAGGTTGGTATCGTGCTGCAACAGGATGGTTTCGCCATTGGCACAGCCGATCTGCGTAGTCACTATATCGCCCAGTTTGAAATTAACTTTTGCATTGGGATGATCTGCTCCGCCTTTTTTCACGACATAATCATGCAGACCGCGCGCCTTGGTCGAAAAAGCAGAAAGTGTCGTAAAACGATTGCCCCGGTTAATATTGATATAATGGGCAATGGGTCCGATGCCGTGAGTGGGATACAGGTCGCCATTGCGATGCACGGAATGCTCGGTACGCCAGCGCGCTTCGGAGAATCCTTTCTCGCCGAATTCCACGCCATGCCCATAAGGATTCACGCCATCGTTGAATTTCACATCGCGCAGGTCGTGCTGATAGCCTCCCTGCAGGTGCATAAGTTCACCAAACAATCCCTGACGTACCATATTTAGCACAGCCATCACATCACGACGGTAACATACGTTTTCCAGCATCATTACATGCGCACTGTAGCGCTCAGCAACTTTTACCACATCCCAGTGATCCTGCAGCGTAATACCCAGGATAACCTCCGTACCTACATATTTAACGCCTGATTCAAGTGCACCAATAATCATGGGTTTATGCCACTCCCAGGGAGTAGCGATGATAATAGCCTCGGGCTTTTCTTTTTCCAGGAGCTTTTTCCAGGCATTCACATCACCGGTATAAACCTGTGGCATTTTCTTTCCGCTCCTGGTGATCATTTCGCGGGCAGTTTTCAGCATACGTTCATCAATATCGCAGATAGCCACCAGGTCTACATCATTTCTGCTAAGCAGCAGATCGAGGTGATTTTGTCCACGCAGGCCCACCCCGATAATCGCTACTTTGACTTTGGGATCAGCAGCTGCGCCAAAAAGGCTACCGGTTGGCAACAAACTGAGGGAGGCCATGGCCAATCCTGTATTCTTTACAAATTCTTTACGGTTCATCCTATTGATTTAATCGTATTAAAAAAACTGCCCGGAAAACCGGCGCAGCCCTGAAAGTAAAACATAATTCCACAGCAATCATATGCAAACGGTTGAGTGAATTTCTGCAAACGGTTGAGTTTAAAAGTTTAAAGGTATAAATGTTTAAAGGATAGATGCGCTTTTCACTTTTATACCTTTATCCCCTTAAACGATTCAACATCCCGCCAATTAAGACGCTCCCATCCCTATTGCAATCATCTTTTTGCCTGATTAAAGTCAGACTGTGCCGATAGTGGTTGCGGATACTTTTGCCCTACCAAAATGAATCATTCATGAAAAGAAACATGTTTACTGCGCTCTTGCTGCTAAGCAGCTTCGCAGTACTGGCACAGCAAAAGACAAACACTGCCTCTCCCGACAATCTGAAATGGAAAGTAAGACTGCGTGCCATTGCAGCCGTACCCCCTTCGAGCAGCTATGACCTCTCCGGAGCCGACATTAAAATATCGACCTCTGTAGTACCGGAACTCGACTTTACGTATTTCTTTACAAAAAACCTGGCCGCCGAACTGATACTGGGTACAACACACCACCAGGTAAAGCTGAAAAGCAGCGAAGGCACATCCAAACTGGGCAAAGTATGGTTACTGCCGCCAACGCTTAATCTGCAATATCATTTCCCTGCAGGAGCAATTACTCCTTATGTGGGCGCAGGCATCAACTACACTATTTTTTATGGCGAAAAAGATCAGGCTCTCAAACTGGATTATAAAAACAAAGCCGGTTTTTCTACCCAGTTGGGCTTCGATTATAAACTCAATGATAAATGGTTCCTTAACCTGGATGTAAAGAAAATTTTCCTGCAGACAGATGTAACTGTCAAAGGCGCAACCAATACTGTACTGAAAGATGTAGATGTGAATCCCTTCATTTTTGGACTGGGCATAGGCACCCGGTTCTGACAGTGATCGTCAACAATCCATGTAAGAAAGAGGGATGCCGTGGCATCCCTCTTTGTATACTCAATCGTTATTGTTCAAACGGATGGTGTAATGCGGCCGCCTGTCGGCGAAAAAGAGAAACAGGCATTAATCCTGACCTGTTTTGTCCTTCCCAGACACCATCGGGTCTTCCGCCAAGCCGCCCTTTTACTTTGGCTGCCTGCAGCCCTATAGCATAGTTTATGCCAGACACCCATGGGCTCTGTATAGCTGCGACTCTGGCCTTACAATTCCAGATGACCTGCGTCACCCCTGCCCATCCGTGGCCGGTGCCCCAGTTGCCACGATCCTGCACATTTATTTCCCCATCGGTAACGATATTGTCGTACAATGTACCTATTGCCCAGCGGTGATGCGGGCCAATATCAGCATGAGCATTGGCAGCAACAGATGCATAAAATACATTGGGACCACAAACACGTGCACCGGTTACATAATCATGCCGCCCGTCTGTTGCACTGCAGTACATAAAAAGATTCAGCTGACCATCATTATTGAATGAGTACCGCCGTCCTCCTGTAATCTGCGATTTGGGGTCAAGAGAGCGGCATTTAAGCACAGTTACCTGCCGGCTTTTATCGCCCAGGTTTACACAGGCAAAACCGAAGTAGCGCGCTGTCACTTCGGTTACCCAGGCATCTTCGATACGATTGAGGGTAATCGCATTCCAGCCATGCGCTTCGTCGGTATCGCTGCTGTATGCCGATTCGCAAAGTAATTTTTCTATGCCTACCTGGCGGATACGCCCTTCAAAACTATACTTGTACAGGTACGCGCCTCCATACTTTTTCTCGAGTGGCATCATGACGGGGTTATCCAGTACGATTTGCTGACCTTCTACACGCAAGACACGCCGCTCGAAATGCAGGTCATACTCTGCCGGCTTCCATTGTTTAGTATTGCTGTCGCGCATTTCGATGCGATCCATTTTCAGGTCGCTGATCCATGCAGCAGTACCGGGTCTGAATAAGACCACGGCATCGCCGGCTTTATACAGCTCCGGCTTTGCCACCCGTACAACGGTGGCTCCGGCAGGCACATAATCATCCAGCACCGGCTGCCTGGTGCCGGCTATTTCGGTAATGGATCCCTTCCCCTGAGCCAGGATCAGGCTGTGCTGCTGCCGGCCCGTTGCTATCAGGCGGGTTTCTTCGCCTTCGCCCCGCAACACAATACCACTGACGCCAATTCGGATCGATCCGTCTATTTTCCAAATTCCCTTTTTGAGTAACACGGCTCCTCTAAAACCATCCTTATCCGGTTTACGCTGCGCCAGCTCATCAATCGCGTGCTGCACTACCTCCCGGTCGCTGTTGCCGTTTGGAACAATAGTTATTACCACAGGCACCTGCGGCAAAGGTGCAGCGCCCTGCCTGTAGCCTACCCGGCTGAAATCGGGTATGCGGTTTCCCTTTGCATCTTGCTTATACTGCAGCTGTCCGTTTATCTCCTGTACCCAGTCCGATTGCCAGGCACCCTGTGCCATCACAGCCGAACTGGTTACGGACAAAAAAAGACTAATTAAAAAACAGGGCACGAGCCATCCACATCTTTTCATGGTCAATTCTTTTTATGCAATTGCAACGCATTCAGTACAGGTGTGCCTTTTACGGGTGTAAATTCAAGGCTGATGCCCTGTCCTTCTTTCACATAAACAAGGGTGCTTACCGATGAGGCGGCGGCCACCCCATATTCTGCGGCTATATCAAATTTTTGCAGCAACGGCTGGCCGTTGACTGTTACATTAAATACACGCTGTATTTTTTCTCCAGAGGTATTTCCGGAAGAAAGATTATAAGCCAGCGGGGCTGCTGCCGCACCCTGCAGTTCGGCAAAATGCAGGGTGAGTTCATACCCACCCGCAGGCACATCCAGCTTATAGCCCCGGATATCTACCAACTGAGTCTGATATACAGGATCCTTATCTGTGCCGCTGATAGCTTTATCGCTGCCGTATGACTGCCGCGAGCTGCCTGCCATTTTAAAGGCAGTACCGCCTATTGCACCCCAGCCTCCCTGTACATAGGGCCGGCCCGGTACCCAGGTAAGCTGCGACTCCTCATCGACAAAATAGCGGTTGGCTCCGAGTAGCACATTGATACCCGAAGGCGGCAGTACAAACCCGGGCTCGGTACTAAAAATGTCGTAGTTGATCACACACGCATCCCGGTGCCATTGGCCGTTTTGCTGTGCCCGGACCTCCACTACATTACTCCCCTGTACAAAAGGCACATTCCACCCGGCAATATACTCAACGGGTTTACGCCAACCCAGCGAACGGCCATTTACGATTAACTCTGCCGAATCTGCATTGGTTGCTGCCTGCAGCAACTGTGTCGTCACCTCTATGTTACCACTGTCTGCATATGCAGCACGGTTTTGCCAGGCCGAAGAGGTAATCTTCAGTACAGCGTCCTTACGCCAGGCCGCCTGATACAGATAATAAGTGTCCTTGGGTTTCCTGTGCCAGGTAAGCAATCCTTTATTGTTGATATGGGGCATGGTTTCTTCACGCGTTTCCGAATTAAAATCGGCCAGGTTCCATACCATGGCAGCTGCCACATAGGGTCGTTTTCTCATTTCGGCCCAGTAATATTGATGAAAGCCGATGGCATATTCCACACTTTTATCAAACCGCACGGGCTCTGTACTTCTGATGCGCGGGTCCGCATCGGCACCGTATTCTGAAACCACCAGTGGCGTTTGCGGTAATTCTTTATGATGTTTTTCGAGAAAAGAAGGAAAATCGGACAGCACTCCTCCATACCATCCGGAATAAAGATTCCAGCCCAGCACCATGGGGATACGGGTGAGCCCCGCCTGGCTATAACGGTCAAAAGCGCCATGACAGGCCATGAAAGTATATCGCTCCTTATCCTCGGCTCTTGTAAGACTGTCGAGCCTGCCAGCCAGTCGCGCAATATTCTTAAAGTATTCCTGCTGGCGTTCCTTATCTCCGTTGAAATGCGGGCGCAGCAATATTTCGTTCATATAACACCACATGATCACACTGGGGTGATTGAAGTTTTGGTGAATCATTTCCCGCTGCATCTCGAGGCAGTTGTTGTAAAAGCTATCCGACTCAGTAATCTCATTGACTACGGGAATCTCAACAGAAGTGAGGATACCCAGCCGGTCGCAGGCTTCCAGAATAGCCGGATCCTGGGGATAGTGCGCTACCCGCAGAAAATTGGCTCCTGCACTCTTCAGCCATTCTATATCCTGCCAGGCCTGTGCATTTGATACCGCATTACCCACACCCGGCCTGTCCTGGTGACGGCTGGCACCAATAAGTTTAAGGGGCTTGCCATTCAGATAAAAACCGCTGTCGGCATCGAACCGGTACCAGCGAAAACCGAGCGGGTTTACCACCTGATCTATAAGCCGGCCAGTTGCAGCATCTGCCAGCTGAGTGGTAATGGAATACAGATAAGGCCGATCGGGATTCCACAACACTGGCTGTTTTACAGCGGGCATATCCTGGCTAAAGTCCAGCAACTGTCCCGGCTTCATCGTAATTTTTTTACTGCTTTGTACGATTATTTTACCCGCACTGTCGGCAACCACTGCACGCAATTCAAATCGTTGCGCGGTATTCGCTTTATTAATGATTTGTCCTTTTACCTGTACCTGCGCCTGCTGTTTGTTTACCTGTGGCGTATACACGTAAACGGCATCATTGCCTGTAGTAGCCATATTAAAATGAACGGCCGGCAGGCTTATGAGCCAGGCATCCCGGTAAAGCCCACCCAAAAAAGTGAAGTCGGCTGTGAGTGGTGGCACCTGCAGGTTATGGCTATTGTCGACGCGTATAAGTAACTCATTCCAGCGGCGTGCAGTGTCGGTAAATAAGTAAGGCGACAAATAAGCCTGCAGGGCGGTATACCCACCGGTATGAGTAGCCGCCAGCTGACCATTTACATACACGCTGCATAGCTGGTTAGCGCCTTCAAGCCGGAGATACAATTGCCGGTCCGGTGCTGTTGTTTCGGCCGGCAACAGCCGGCGATACCAGCCAACACCTCTGTAATAGCCGGGTTCATCGTCCATCACATCGGTCGTATTCCAGCTATGCGGCAAACTAACCGGCTGCCAGGCTGCTGCAGGAGCAGGCCTCTCCGGTCCGCCTTTCACAAACTGCCAGCCGCTGTTGATGCTCATCACCTCCCGGTCCTGTGCCGGGAGTAGGGACGGAGATATGCAAAAAAATATCCATACAAAAAGACGCAGGTACAAAGAACGCGGGCAAAACCTGGCTGCTGTTGAGTGCATAACAATCGTTTATCGGGAGACGAATTTATTTGAAATCCGCCAGCCATGGTCTGCGATCAGCGCAAACGATTCCGGTAAGAAAAAGGTATTAGGTTGAAGGCGAAAGGTAAAAGGTATGGTGTAAAAGTTTAATTACTTTTTTATCCTGCGCCTTACACCTTCACCCTTTCTCCTTTTACTAAAAACAATGGCCACCTGCAGCAGGGTGGCCATTTACGGAAAACGCTTTATCTAAACTTTAAAGCTGCCAAATAGAATGTTCCGTTACCATCTAATCGGTACGGATGCTGCGCACAGGATTCATCAACGCAGCGCGGATAGCCTGTATACTCACGGTGAAAACGGTTACAGCCACAATACAGAGTGCTACAACTGCAAAAGTCCATAAAGAAATCTGAATACGGTAAGAATAGTTCTCCAGCCACTGATTCATAAAATAGTAGGCCACGGGAGCTGCTATTATAAAAGCCAGGGCTGCCAGCAGAATAAACTCTTTCGACAAAAGTGTCCACACCTGCAATACATTGGCCCCAAGTACTTTTCGTATACCGATTTCCTTCGTCCGACGCTCCGCCATAAAAGCCGCCAAACCAAATAAACCAAGCAGGGAAATAAAGATGGCAAAAACCGCAAAGAAACCTGCCAGCTTACCGATACGTAATTCGGTAGCAAATTTCACTGCGTAGGCCTCGTCCACAAATTTGTAATCGAAAGGAGACGATGGGCTGTGTTTGTTAAACACCTGCTCTATACGCGCCAGTGCGTTCTGCATATTTGCGCCCTGCCTGATACGAATCATCACACTGTTTACGCTCCTGTAGTCCAGTGTATAAAGTGTGGGCATGACGGGCTTGAAGGGATCCTCTTTGATAATGTTGGCTGCTACACCAATGATACGGTAATCTTTACCGCTATATCTCACTATCTGGTCAACGGGGTCCTGAAGGCCCATGACCCGAATGGCTTCTTCATTAAAAATGATCGCCGAAGTATCTGTGGAAAAGCCGCGGGAAAAGTCCCGGCCTTTTACCAGCTTCCACCCCACGGTACCCCCGAAATCATGTGTTATTCTGTTTGCCATCAGCAACGGAGAACTACCCGGAGCCTTTCCCGGCCAGGAGATATCTGTAGTGCCTCCATAGTCTGCTGTAATGCTGCCCTGCGACTGAGCCATGTTGTAGACAACACCCGTCTTGAGCAGGTCTTCGCGCAGCACATCATAGTGTCCGTACAGCTCCCGGGTATACATCGGTACTTCCACCAGCTGATCACGACTGTATCCGCTGGATCTGTCCTTCGCATACTGTATCTGTTTGCCTACCACAATCGTGGCAATGATCAATGCTACCGAAACTGCGAACTGAAATACTACCAGTATTTTACGTGACAGCACGTTGGCCCGGCCTGTTTTAAACACACCTTTTAGCACGGCAACCGGCCTGAAGGAAGAAAGAAATATAGCAGGATAGCTACCTGCCAGCAGACCTGTAAAAAGAGTAAAGAGAAACAACGCCAGCCAGAACATCCAGTTTGTCCATGGCATGCGGATGTCTTTACTGGCAATACTGGCAAAGAAAGGAAGAGTCAGCCAGCTCAGCAACAGGCATACTATCAGCGAAAGAAAAGCGATCAGGACAGACTCCGAAAAAAATTGATACAGCAACTGTCCCTTCTGCGAGCCCAGAGCCTTGCGAATACCCACCTCGCGGGCCCGTTTCTCACTTCGCGCAGTACTCAGGTTCATAAAGTTGATGCAGGCCAGCAACAACACGAATATACCTGCTATAGCAAAGAGCCGCACCAGCCTGATCAATCCTTCGCTCTTTGCCCATCCTGTAAAATCGCCATATAGATGCCACTTATTCATCGGGTGAAGAAAAAACTGCGGTTTATACCGCGGAGGATTTTCCCGCTTCATCCGGATGTCACGAATTTGCTCAGACAGCTGATCAACTGACGCAGCTTTTTTCATCAGTACAAAAAGCTGAAAAGAATTTTCATCCCATTTATCCAGGGCATAGGCCGCATAACTTTCCATTTGGGTATAAAGCGACCAGTTAGCAATAAACTTAATGCCATTGAATGAGCTATTGCCCGGAAAGTCTTTATACACTCCCGCCACTTTAACATCCAGTTTATCATTGATACGAAAAGCCTGCTCCATGGGGGCTTCGTTGCCAAATAATGCTTTGGCCATAGAGGCGGAAATCAGAACCGCATGTTTGTCGGTCAACGCATGTACATCTCCTTCTTTCATCTCCAATGTTAACATGGATGGCAGATCGGGTTCTGCAAAGAGCCCGTTCAGTGTCAGTTTCTTCTTATCCTGCATGATCACATAATCCCTGGGATACGAGGTTATGCTGGCTGCCTCAATGCCGGGATACTTTGTGCGCAACTCCTCTCCCAGAGGTATGGGCATCGAGTTATAATATCCGTTGTTGCCATCAAAGTTCACCACCTGCCAGGCCTGTGCCAGCCGGTCATGATTTTTATGGCTGCGATCAAATGACAACTCATCCCATACCCACAGTCCGATCATGAGCACTACAGCCATGCCCACAGCCAGTCCGCCAATATTTATGAAAGCGTAACCTTTACTCCTGCGCAGCTGACGCCACGCTATTTTTAGTGAGGAATGAAACATAGCAGTATCTATTAATGGTTTGGAATATGTTTTGGGATATACCGGTTGAGGTTTACGGCGAAGGCTGCGCGGAAGCTTGCGCAGATAAAACAATACCTGTATCAGGTAACGTAAACCGGCAATGAGTTTACCCGACTTGCTTATCCAGCGCTGATACACCTCAAGCAGATCACCTTCTATTTCTTCGAGGACACGCTCATCTATTCGCTTGCGCAGGAGGAAATGAATCCAGCGGGGAGGGTTGTGTTGTTGTTTGTTCATGGCTTATGCTTATCCGGGTATAAGGCGCCAGAGAGATTCGCGCACATTTCTGGTATCTTTCAAAATCTGTAATCCTTCTGCGGTGATAGAAAAGAATCTTTTCCTCCGCCCACCACGTTCCGCTGTGGCGCCTCCCATACAGGAGTTTACCAGCTTCTTTTCTTCCAGACGATAAAGTGCTACATGAACGGCACTGAGTTGCAGACTGCGTCCCGTTCGTTGCTGAATATCTTCCAGCAATAAAGCACCGTATGCCTGACCATCCAGTGCAGCTACAGTCAGCAGGACCAGTTCCTCGAATTCACCTAAATAATTTCGGCTCATACTATTTGATTCACTTTTGCTAAACAAATAGTTTGCCAAATCATAATGGTTTATTTATCAATAGATTGAATGAGGTATATACCTGAAACTGTACGGATATGAACAATAAACTGTACGTTCCGGATACAAACGGGCATAAAAACAGCCGTGCCGAATTAATGATACCGGCCGAATGCAGGCATTGCCCATTTTCAGGCAAAACCGCTACATGCCGCTACAGATTTAGCGCAGGAGATTATGCTTAAAGAGAAAAAAAACGTCACGGATTTTCTCACTTTTTCCTGGATGTCGTTTTTTTCTTTGCAGCCTTTTTGCGGGGTGCAGCTTTCTTTTTTGCGGCTCCTTTCTTTTTGGGCACTTTAGCGCCAGCCTGGCGCGCCTCCGAAAGACCAATAGCAATGGCCTGCTTGCGGCTGGTCACCTTTTTACCGCTACGACCACTTCGCAATGTACCTTTCTTTTTTTCGTGCATTGCTTTTTCTACTTTCTCACCGGCTTTTTTAGAATACTTTGCCATTGTAGTACTATTTAGTGATACAGTATTACTGCAACTCCCGTATCAACCCTCCCGAATAATATATTTCACTTCCCTCAAGCGGCTAAAAGAAACTGTTTGTATGGCCATTATCACTATAATTAACTAAGAATGCCCGCAGCAATGATATGCTGCGGGCATTCTTATCTCTTATGAAAATACCTTAGCGGGGGCCTCCCGGACAATAGGTTTTCAGGAAACTGGTAAATAAGCGAGACAGGTGTTGTGACGTACCCGGACCTTCGCTGATGCCATGACTGCGGTTGGGATAGCTCATCATCTGAAACTGTTTACCTTGTTTTACCAGCTCATTGATCAGCATTTCGGTACCCTGGTAATGCACGTTGTCGTCGCCAGTACCGTGTACTACCAGCAGGTTGCCCCGAAGGTTTTTGGCATGTGTAATGGGTGAGCCCTGTATAAATGGTTCTTTATTTTCCTGGGGCAGGCCCATATAGCGCTCCTGGTAAATATTGTCGTACAATAACTGATTGGCTACAGGCGCAATTGCTATGCCCGTCTTATAAATCTCCGGATATTGAAACAGCAGGTTCAATGTGGTGGAACCACCGCCACTCCAGCCATGTACTGCTATACGTGCTGTATCTACAAAAGGCCATTGCATGATTTTTTTGGCGGCCATGGCCTGATCGCGGATATTGATAATACCGATATTCTGGTAAATAGCTTTACGCCAGGCTGCGCCTTTAGGTGCGGGACTACCCCGCCCATCCACGCTGATCTGAATATAACCATCGGCCGCAATATCGCCGGCATACAGCCGGGTACTGGCCACGCCCATTGCATCGCGCACGGTGGCACTGGCAGGTTCCGCATATACAAAAAACAGAACAGGATACTTCCTGGTGCTATCAAAATTTTTGGGCTTTACCATCCAGCCATCCATGGTCACGCCATCGTCTGTAGTGATCTGAAACATTTCTACATTGCCGGAAGGTTCCATTTTACGTGAATTTTCCTTAATGGTTTTATGACCGGGAAAACTCACCCACTCCGATACCGACTGATTTCTGTGATTGGAAAAATTATGACTGGCATACTTGCCGTTTGGCGAGAGCGTATAGTTGTGCGAGCCTTTCTGATCTGCGGGTGACAACAATTCCAGTTTTCCTTTGCCGTTTAGTAAAATTCGATAAAGATACTGTTGGGTAGAGTTATCAGGTGAAGCCATAAAATAAACATAACCGCCTTTCTCATCGACTGTCTTCAGGCTGATCATGTCGTAGTTACCAACAGTCACAAGCTGTTCCTTTCCGTCTTTGGTACTTACGCGGTACAGATGGCGCCAGCCGTCTTTTTCCGAAATCACCAGAAATTCTTTTCCGTTATTGATCCACTTCCAGCCATTACCTTCAGTCGGTTCCACATCTATCCAGGTACTGGTAGACTCGTTGTAAATAGAACGTGATGCCCCCGTAATAATATCGCAGAGAAATATTTTTGCTTCATTCTGTTTACGGTTCAGTTGCTCAAGCATGATCTGTTTGCTGTCTGCCATCCACTCCATCGCAGGAATATAATGCTGTACCGCATCGCCGGGTACATCCATCCATTTGGTAGTTCCCGTTGCCACCGTCACTACCCCCACCTTGCAGGCAGAAGGGTCCTCGCCGGCTTTGGGATATTCTACGGGTATGGTAAAGGAATAAACCGAATCGGTATTATTGATCATAAGAAAATTGCGGATACGTGTGGCATCCAGCCGCCAGTAAGCAATGCTTTTGCCATCGGGACTCCAGCGAAATCCATCGCGGCATCCAAATTCTTCTTCATATACCCAGTCGAAAGTGCCGTTAATAATGCGGTCGGTTCCGTCTGTGGTCATGGCGTTTACAGCACCGGTCTGCACGTTTTCTACATAGATATTATGTCCGCTTACATAGGCCACCTGGCTTGCATCGGGCGAAAACTTGGCAAACATCAATGAAGATGCCGGTTTATCTTTTCCGATCTGGCGTAGCGTTTTACCGGCCAGGTCGAGCACCCAGTAATCGCCACGCGTATCCTGGCGCCAAACACGTTTGCTGTTGGTATAGATCAGCAGACGATTACCATCTGCACTGAAGGCAAAATCGCGAACAGCGAGCGGCTTATCACTACCCACAGGAGTAAGCTGCGCGGGCTGAATTACTTCGGAACGGGTAAACGAAGGCAGCTCATACTGCACAATTACTCCTTTTTCGATGGCATAGTAGGCTGTACCCTCTGTATTCCACTTCAGTCCGCGCTGGGCAGACAGGCTGCTGCTGCCCAGGCAAAAGAGCAGGCAGAGAATAAAACAGTTGATGGATCGCATAAGCATTAACTTGATTTAAGAGATATGACGCCTAAGTTAGGAAAGACTGGTGTAGGAATACCAAAAGCTTATCCATAGGGGCTATTTAAACAAATCATCCATCGTCAGGCTGTTTTGAACCAGGCGGCCGGAATATTCATTTTCCTTTAGTCCAAAAGTGGTGAGCATGGTCAGGAAGAGCGATTTTTTTGTACCGGTAGCCTGCTTAAAGACAGTGCGTTTGTTTTCCAGTTCGGTGCTGTATTTTTTATCAATCACAAATTCAGATTCGGCATATTTCATTTCGCAGATGTTGATGACCTGGTCCCTGCGGTCTATCAGTAAATCAATTTGGGCACCCGGATTTTTCTGCTGCAGCTTTCGCCAGGCTGACTCTTCTGTATGAACACCGGAAATGCCCAGTGCCTCTTTGATCTGTATAATATGCTTTAAACATACTCTTTCGAAAGCCACACCGCTCCAGCTACGCCATGACGGGCTTGTTGCAAGAGTCTGCCAGGCGCCTTTACCCCTGGAACGGTTGTTTTCCATGAACTTCAAATAAAAATGAGTGAATTCATCTGCGAGTTTAAATAATTGATCTTTCGATTTTCTGTTATACGGCAGCCATGCGGTAATAAAGCCGGATTCCATCAACTCATCCAACTGACTGGTGATTGTACCTCCCGAATTGATGCCTGCCCCTTCCAGTATCTGCGTGCGCGTCATTCCTGCATTATTTCTGGCAAGCATTTTTACAATCGCCAGGTGGCGGTCCGCATCCTCAAACAATGCCCGATACAGATTTTTAAACTCGCCTTCCAAAAGTCCGTCTTTAGTAAAACATATGCGGTCGATGACCTGTGTAGCAC
>JAGODE010000172.1 GCA_017998385.1 Chitinophagaceae bacterium
CTCGATAGCAGCAGCGTAATTCCCAAATCATTGCTCGTACAGGGCGTAGCTGTCACCGATTACCGCCTCGATCCGGTCAATGCCTGGCTCATCTGGCTCAAAAAACCGGCTACAGATAGCGTACATATTTCCTGGCGCAGCTTCGGCTACCGGCTTAATCCCAGCGTACAGCGGATGAAATTTGATAGCATCAGCAACAACATGGCGCTGACGCCTTATGAATTCAACAATGAATTGAGCGATGCGCAAAAAGGAATCTTCAATTTTGGAAATATAAGGGCAGAGGGTAGCTTCGGACGACAAATATCATTTGGCAACAGCCAGGATGCTGTACTCAACTCCACACTTAACCTGCAGCTGAGTGGCCTGCTGGGTGATAGCATCGAAGTACAGGCCGCCATTACGGATAATAATATTCCCATTCAGCCCGATGGTACCACCCAACAGCTCAATGAATTTGACCAGGTATACCTTCGGTTCAGTAAAAAAAACTGGCAACTCAACCTGGGTGATATCGACATTCGTCAGAATCAAAGCTATTTCCTCAACTTCTATAAACGCCTGCAGGGTATTTCTTTTCAGACACGCAACAACCTGGGACCGCACATCAGCTCCAATACACTGGTAAGTGGCTCGATAGCCAAAGGTAAATTTACCCGCAATGTCTTTCAGGGACTGGAAGGAAACCAGGGACCTTACCGGCTTACAGGCGCCAACAACGAAGCCTTCTTTATTGTGCTGGCCAATACGGAGCGCGTATTTGTAGACGGACAGTTGCTGCAGCGCGGCGAAGACCAGGACTATGTGATCAATTACAATACAGCTGAAGTCACGTTTACTCCGCGTCGTATGATCACCAAGGATAGCCGTATTCAGATAGAGTTTGAATATGCAGACCGCAATTACCTCAACGCAAACTTTTATGCCAGCCAGGAATTTGGTTTCGGTGAAAAATTAAAACTCAGAGTAGGCGCTTTTACCAACAGCGATTCGCGCAATTCGCAGATCAACCAGACGCTCGATGACCGGCAGAAACAATTTCTTGCCGGACTGGGCGACAGCATTCAACGGGCTTTTTATCCCTCTGCTGTTGTGGATACATTTGCCGCAGGCAAGATTTTATACGAAAAAATCTATATCACTACGCCGGTACTCGATTCATTTTATCAGTACAGTACCGATCCCAATGTGGCCAGATACAATCTATCCTTTGCCGTGGTGGGCTCGGGCAACGGCAACTATGTGACCGACTACAATGGCGCCAATGGAAAAGTATTTCGTTATGTAGCACCCGTTGGAGGTGTAAAGCAGGGCGATTATGAGCCTGTTACTATACTGGTCACGCCCAAGACGCAGCAGATGATCAATCTCGGGGCTGACTACCAGGTCGATAAGGGTACGCTTATAAAGACCGAAGTGGCCATGAGTAATTACGATGCGAATACATTTTCCAAAATTGATAATGGTGATGATAAAGGATTTGCCGGTAAGCTGCAGGTAACGAATAACCGGCTGTTGCGGCAGGCCAGCAAACTGGAGTTGCAGACAGGCCTTGATTATGAATTTGTACAGCGTAAATTTCGACCGCTGGAGCGATTACGCTCTGTAGAGTTTTCGCGCGACTGGGGCCTGCCACTGGTGGTGCAGCAGCAGGACGAAAATATCCTGCGTGCTTCAGTGGCATTAAAAGATAAACGGCAACATAGCGTACAGTATAAGTTTACCAATTATCAGCGGGGAAATGATTATAAAGGTTTTCAGAATGCCATCACACACCGGTTTGACTGGAAAGGCTGGCAGTTTGCCAATGAACTGGTCTTAACCCAGTTTAATACCACCATCGATAAAGGGCAGTTTGTGCGGCCCACGCTGGATCTCAGCAAGCAATTGAAAAGCCTGGGCAACTGGCGCATGGGTGTACGTTATGCGCTGGAAGGGAATAAGGTCCGCGATAAAGCAACGGACACACTGACTGCATCCGCTTTTTATTTTGATAGCTATTCGGTATACCTCCGTTCGGATGAAGCCAAACGGAACCGTTATGGAGTCACCTTTTTTACACGCACAGATAAATATGCCTACGGAAAGAGTTTCCTGAAGGGTGACCGCAGCCTGAATCTGAACCTGCAGGCAGAACTATTGTCGAACGCGCAGCGGCAGCTTATTGTAAATACTACTTTCCGTAAGCTGCAGGTCTTAAACCCGCTTGTATCAAGGCAGGAAGCGGAAGAAACGATCCTGGGCCGTGCAGAATATATGATGAATGAATGGAAGGGCTTTCTGACGGGTAATTTTCTCTATGAAGTGGGGGCGGGGCAGGAGCAACGCCGCGACCTGGCTTATCTCGAAGTACCTGCCGGCACCGGACAGTATGCATGGATCGATTACAATAATGATGGGGTACAACAGCTCAACGAATTCGAACTCGCTGCATTTCCCGACCAGGCTAAGTTTATACGTATACTCACGCCCAGCAACGAGTTTGTAAAAGCCAATTATATCACGTTCAACTATAGCGTTGGTATCAATCCCCGGTCACTGCTGGGTGCTGCCAAAGCCAACAGCATGGGCCGGTTTGTAGCACGTTTTAACCTCACCTCATCGCTGCAAACCAGCCGTAAATCGGTTTCGGCAGGAAAATTCGAATTTGATCCCTTTAAGTACAATGCCAATGATACCGCCCTCGTGACACTGTCGGCCGTTTTTGTAAACACACTGTCCTTTAACCGGTTTAGCAGTAAGTGGGGGATTGATTTCAGCAACCTGCGCAACAATGGTAAATCGCTGCTCACCTATGGTTACGAAAGCCGCGAATTGATTGACTGGACTGCCAAACTACGCGTCAATTTTAATCGCTCGCTTACCTTTAATCTCAACGGACGCCACAGCAGCAATTCCCTGTCTACTCCCAACGCGCAGTTTGATAACCGCAATTATGATCTGGCCATTAACAGTATTGAGCCAGTATTTTCCTGGATAAAAGGAACTACGATACGGGTGTCTACGGGATATAAGCTGGAGAAAAAGGAAAATAAACAGCAGTATGGCGGCGAAAATGCAAGATCACATGCCATTAATGTTGAGACCAAGTACAATGTACTGCAAAACAGTTCTATTACCGGTAAGTTTACCTTCAATAATATTAAATTCAACTCCGCCACCGGGTCGGCTACTACTACGGTAAGCTATACGATGCTCGATGGTCTGTTGCCGGGTAAGAATATGCTCTGGTCGCTTACGCTTACCAAACGGCTGCTCAACAACCTGGAGTTGAATTTTCAATATGATGGACGTAAGCCGGCATCTGCACGTACCGTGCATATTGGCCGTGCAGCCATTACTGCGCTGTTCTGAGAAATGCTACACGTTGAAGCGGAAGTGCATCACATCGCCATCCTTTACGATATATTCCTTTCCTTCTATGCGCAGTTTGCCGGCTTCGCGGCAGGCGGCTTCTGAGCCATATTTCACAAAATCGTCGTAGGCAATCACCTCGGCTTTGATAAAGCCTTTTTCGAAGTCGGTGTGGATCACACTGGCGGCTTGCGGAGCTTTCCAGCCTTCCTGTATGGTCCAGGCTCTTACTTCCTGTACACCTGCAGTGAAATAGGTATAGAGACGCAGCAGGCGGTAGGCGGAATGGATCAGCCGGTCGAGAGCCGGCTCCGTCATTTTATATTCTTCCATGAAAAGCTGGCGGTCATCTGCATTGTCCATTTCGGCAATCTGCGCTTCAATGGTATTGTTCATGATGATGACTTCGGCATTTTCTGCCTGCACAGCAGCTTTCAGGGCTTCTGAAAATTTGTTGCCGGTATGCATGGAGCCTTCATCTACGTTGGCTACATACAGTACTGGTTTATCGGTGAGTAAAAAGAGGTCGGCAATAGCTACCTTTTCTTCTTTGGAAAGTCCGAGTTCACGAATGCTTTTTCCTTTTTCGAGATGTTCCTTGCAGCGAACCAGTATTTCCAGTTCGGCTTTCATCTTGGGATCAGTGCGGGCCTGTTTTTCTGTTTTCTGTATTTTCTTTTCTACACTATCCAGGTCTTTAAGCTGAAGTTCTGTGTCGATGATTTCCTTGTCGCCTACAGGATTGATAGCTCCTTCGTCGCGCAGGATATTTTCGTCTTCAAAACAGCGGATCACATGAATGATGGCATCTACTTCACGGATGTTGGCCAGGAATTTATTACCAAGTCCTTCGCCTTTGCTGGCGCCACGCACCAGGCCGGCGATATCTACAATTTCGATTTGTGTGGGTACAATGCGATTGGGTTGCACCAGTTCGGCCAGTTTGGTCAGGCGGGGATCGGGTACATCCACGAGGCCCACGTTGGGGTCAATGGTACAGAACCGATAGTTGCTGGCCTGGGCCTTTGCACTATTGCTGACGGCGTTGAAAAGGGTGGATTTTCCCACATTGGGTAAGCCTACGATACCTGCTTGTAATGCCATTGTGCTGTTTTTGCTTTTAGGAAGTGAAAAAGCCTTTGGAGGGGCCATTTCAGGGGCGCAAAGATAAGTGAAAATAGCGGCCCGCTTTGCCTTATTTGCAACTTTAGATTACCTTCAGACGCCGGCTGCAATCAGGGGCGCAAGTGCTTAACAAACAGGCCCGGAACCCTCATTAATCAGCCGTCTTACTCAAACTCCGCAATATGGCATTAAGCAGGATATGGACCGCTTTTATCATTATAGCATTGCTTACGGCAGGCATTCGCCTTATAGTATCTCCCGGACAGGAAAAGCTGCTTGACCGGATGGTGACCGGCAAGAGCGGTGATACCCTGCGGGTACGCATGGCCGACTCTGCCAGCCTGCCGGCAACCGTGCAGCAGCAGTTGGCTTCACAGCCGGTAGCCAGCTGGGGCAAAGAGAAAGTAGTGAATACTGGGGCAGGGCAGGTAAAGGTTTTTTCCACGCTGCCGGCCAATGGCCTGTTTGAAACAGCCCGCGATGCGGTGACGCTCAGCCTCGGGCTCATTGGTATCCTGGCCCTGTTTATGGGATTTATGTCCATTGCCGAACAGGCGGGTGGTATCCGTTTTTTGTCAAGGATTATCGGCCCTTTTTTCTCCCGTATATTTCCCGAAGTACCCCGCAACCATCCCAGCATGGGACATATGGTTATGAACTTTTCTGCCAACCTCATGGGCCTCGATAATGCGGCCACCCCATTTGGTATAAAAGCCATGCAAAGCCTGCAGGAGCTCAATCCTGATAAGGAAAAAGCTTCCAATGCACAGGTCATGTTTTTGTGTCTGCATGCATCGGGGCTTACGCTTATTCCAACTGCTATCATTGCAGACCGCGTATTGCTGGGTTCGCAGCATCCGACCAATATTTTCATACCCTGTATGATCGCCACTTTTGCTGCAACTATGGCAGCCATGCTCATCGTTTCCATCAGGCAGGGCATCCGGGTATTTCAACCCGTGATCCTGCTTTGGGTTGTAGGTATCATGGCCGTGATTGCTGGTCTCATCAGTTATATTCATTCACTCGATGTAAATGGCGTGCAGGTATTTTCCAGTAACCTGAGCAATGGCATCATCCTGCTGATCCTTCTGCTGATCGTGCTGGGGGGAGTATATAAGCGGATTAACATTTTTGATGCCTTCATCGAAGGTGCCAAAGCCGGTTTTGAAACGGCTGTACGTATTATTCCGTACCTCGTAGGGCTGCTGGTAGCGATCAGTTTGCTTCGCAATAGCGGTGCTTTTGACCTGGTGCTGGATGGCATCAAACAGGTATTTACCTTTTTTGGCGGCGATACACGCATTGTAGATGCATTGCCCACCTCGTTGATCAAACCGCTGAGTGGCAGTGGGGCCAGGGCTATGATGATCGATAGCCTCAAGACCCATGGGGCGGATTCATTTGTGGGCAACCTGGCCAGTGTATTCCGCGGTTCTGCTGATACTACTTTCTATATTGTAGCCGTATACTTCGGTGCTGTGGGTATTAAAAACACGCGCTATGCCGTGGGTACGATGCTACTGGCCGACCTGGTGGGCATCATTACGGCCATTGCCGTATCCTACGTGTTTTTTGCCTAGTCGACAGTTAACCGATGACAGATGACCGTCTTTTTCAAATCTTTGATCACCATTATTAGCACATTAGCACACTAGCACATTGGCACACTAGCACACTAGCACATTGGCACATTAGCACACTAGAACATTCGCCCCTCATCTTCAAATCATTAAAAAAGCCCCGATCAACGGGGCCTTTTTAATAAAAACAACTGCTATACTGCTTAACGATTCGCGAATGAACTGATAGCCCTTGTCGCACCACCTCTTATTACAACGGTATAACTTCTCTTCTGAGTTGGATTAAATCCATTGAGGGCTATTACCTGTGTAGTGGTTCCCGTCCAGCGTACCAGCAGGGTGTCATTGAGTGCGGATGCATAGGGAATAAAGTCGGTAACACCAGTTTTGATAACACCGGAAAATACATTGGCCTGACGTTTTACAGAGAATACATCAACAGCGGGTAAAGCAGCCGTTGAATACAGGAAGTTGGCAAAACGGACACGAGCGGTTGTATCTGCGGGTATTTCCAGTTTGGTTTCTACAGTGATTTGTTTGGGAGCAGTAATGGTATCGTAGGCAAAAACGGTATAGTTTTTCTGTGATTGCAGGTTTTCTGCAAAGGACAGCTGAGCCTGTGTGGATGTTACAAGTGTATCTTTTAACAGGAAGGCTCTGAAACCCGAAGGCACAGAAAAACTATAGGCGTTGGCCGGGAAAGAAGATCCATAAGCGATAGTGGCTCCATTCAACGGCTTGGTGTCAACATAAATATAATTGCGGTTGCTGCCTACAATAGCATTAAAAAGTTGCACCTGCGATGTATTGACCAGGTTATTGTTTTCCTGGATGGTTGGGTCCAGGTCTTTTTTGCACGCGGGCATAAAGAGCAGGGTAGCTGCCAACCCGCAACCCGTCATGAATATATTAAATGCTTTCATTGTTGTTTGGTTTTAGAGTTTGGTGGTTTAGGGTTGAGAGAACCAGCATTCTTTAGTATGGTAGTCGGGATGAGCGGGGTCGGCACCAATACGGATCAGCTCATTCATATTCCATACGTATTCCGAGTTGTAGCGGGGACGTACGCGATACACCAGTTTACCGGCATTATCAACGTTAAGGTCAGTTCCGCTGGGTGGTACAAAATCGCGGTATACCTGCTGGCCGGTAAGGGCGTCGATATCTGTGTAGTGAAAACGACGCATGTCGACCCAGGTTTCGCAGGCGCCATGGATATAAAGTGCGATATATTTCTGGAGCATGATTTTGGTAAGTGTGAGATCATTGCCCGATGCAGGAACTACCAGCGTATTGTTAAGGAAGTTTGTTTTCATAGCCGGTGTTATTTCACGACCAGTCGGGATGCCGGGAGAATAAGTAGTGGTGAGCATATCGAAATTGAGATCAATTCCATTTTTATAGGCAGTAAGTGCACCGGTTTTATCTCCCTTCCGGAAGAGCGCTTCGGCCTTAATGAAAGCAATTTCTGAAGCGGTCATAACAGGGAAGGGTGAGTCATTGCGGAACAGATAGCGGCAGTTGGCATCGTTGGGAGGAGCCGTATTGTTTGCGGTACTGCCAGTCTGTGCAATACCCAGGAAGCTTTCCGGGCGATCATTGGCGCTAATCACACTTTGGCCCTTATTGGGCTGTAACCCTACAAAAGTATTATTGGTATTGGGGCGCAACATATACCAGGCACGTGGGTCTTCCACAGTAAGGAAGGCATTGTTGGTGCCAGACATCAGGTTGGCAATAAACGCGCTCTGCCGTATAGCTGTTTCTGTACCAATCGATGTGCTGCCCAGGTTGCCGCGCAGCGGACCATAGAAATTGGCTGTGCCGCTGATGCCGGTATTGGCAAATTTAACCAGGGCATTATCTGCATTGGCAAGGATGGAATTGTTGCAGTAGTATACCACCGAGTCGGCATTATAAATAGTCTTGTTGGAAAGGTGATTATACAAACGGGCCATGATACCATTTACAAATTTCTTCCACTTCGCATTGTCGCCATTGTAGAAGAAAGCATCGCCTTTGGCAAAATTGGCCTGATCACCTGCCTTGTTAAGATTTTCCAGTGCAGAATAGCAAAGTTGCTTTACATGATTATATACCTGTTCTTGTGTGCCATATTTGAACGTAAGGGCACTTGTATTGAAGGCTTCATTTACATCAATTACTTCGCCATGATAATCGGAAAGTGTGAGCCAGCTCCAGGCAAGTATGGCCTGAGCAGCGCCTACATAGTCCGGTTTCCCTTCTTCCGTTCCCCATTGGATCATTTTGAGTACGTTTTGGCCCAGGTCATAAAAATGAATCCGCCAGATAGACGCAGCATTATCACTTGTACCGGAAGTTCCGCCCATTTGATCATAACGGCCACCGGAGTTGCAGAATACAAAATTCTGAATGTATTTGCCAATAAAACGAATGTCATTCAGCGGACCATGTCCGGCTCCATTAGTTGCCATAGTGGCAATCATATTGGGCAGCATTTGTTCTATGGGCACCCGTACATCTGCATTGGGGTTGGCATATGCTTCATCAATTTTCTTGGTACAGCGGGTCAGCATAACTGAGGCGCTGGCCAGAAAACCGAATGCTATTATAAATCTTTTCATTGTTTACTTTTTTAAGTTGAATCAGATTTTGCTGTGATTAGAAGGAGGCTCGCAGACCAAAGTTGTAGCTCACAGGTGCAGCTATATTACCATAGTCAAAGCCCCAGCCACCTACACCACGTGTACCGGCGGTATTTCCACTCACAGACGGATCGGCTCCTGTGTAGTTGCTGAAGAGTACCAGGTCATTACCGGTAGCAAATATGCTGAGTGATTTCACAAATTTCCAGCGACCAACCAGCTTGGCAGGCAGGGTATACGAAAGTGTGATATCGCGCAGGCGGAACCAGTTAATGTTTTTTTCGATAAACTCTTCTTCAGGCAGGCTGGTAGTACCGCCAACGCTGCCGTAATAAGTGTCATTATATCCGGGAATGATGGTGATGGTATTTGCAGTAGGAGTGCTGCTGTTTTCTTTACCATCTTTCAACACACCTGAAATGATGCGGGGAGTGAGCCGGTCATCGGTACGGGCACTAACGCCACGGGCGGTCAGATACATATCAGTGGCATTAAATACATCGCCACCCAGTTTCAGATCCCAAAGGAAACTCAGATTCCAGTTTTTATAACGGAAGCTGTTGACCCAGCCTACAGACAGGTCAGGATTACGGTCGCCGCGTACTTTAAAAGTCTGGTCAACCAGTGGCAGACCGGATGCAGGATCGATCAGAATCTGACCGGCATTGTTACGCTGATAACCATAGGCTGTGATGGCTGTGGTAGGACCGCCAGTGATCAAACCGCCACGGGCATTACCAAAAGTCCAGGTATCAGAGATATAAAACTCCGGAACGTTGGACGGAAGTGATACCACTTTGTTCCACATTTTATTGACGTTGAACCGCATGTTCCAGCCAAAGTCGCTGTTGTTTACGATACTGGCATCAAGCATGATCTCAATACCTTCATTGCGTGTAGTACCTACATTGATCGTATTCAGCACATAACCGGTACCATAGCTGGCGCGGAAGTTCTCCGCATCGATGGAAATGCAGCTGCTGCTCGTGGTCGGGTACCTCACGCA
>JAGODE010000173.1 GCA_017998385.1 Chitinophagaceae bacterium
CAGCTACTATGGATCGCCCACCACATCAGACAAAGCTCTTATGCCTTTTCCGGCACTTAAGATGGGACCCGGAGACTCAGCCCGCAGCCATACTGCAGATGAATTTATATATGTGGATGAGATAAATGCAGGGATTGAACTTTATATAAAATTGCTGGATCAGGTAGTATTGCCGCCTGCAGCATAATTATTTTTAAACCCGGTATAAACTATACGCCATGAAACTCTGGCAAAAAGACAAAGCATCGCTTAAAGAAGTAGAAAGCTTCACTGTGGGCAAAGACCGTGAGATGGACCTCTACCTGGCGGCCTTTGATGTGCTGGGATCCCTGGCACATACACAGATGCTGGAAACTGTGGGGCTGCTCACTGCCGGAGAATTGAAGACACTGCAGGCCGCTTTACGTGACATTTACAGTCACATCAGTGCAGGCGATTTTCAATTGCAGGAAGATGTGGAAGATATCCATTCACAGGTTGAACTGCTGCTCACACAAAAACTGGGAGATACCGGTAAAAAAATTCATAGCGCACGCAGCCGCAATGACCAGGTGCTGGTAGATATCAAATTGTATCTGCGTCATGAACTCGAACTTACTGTGAAAGCTATTCAACCGCTTTTCGGGTTATTACAATCACGCAGCGAAGAACTGAAAGATCATTTGCTGCCTGGTTATACCCATCTGCAACTGGCCATGCCTTCCTCTGCGGGTCTTTGGCTGGGAGCTTATGCCGAAAGTCTGGTCGATGACTGCATCACGCTCCATGCAGCCTTCGATGTGGTAAATAAAAATCCCCTGGGCTCTGCTGCCGGGTACGGATCTTCATTTCCTATCAATCGTACGCTTACAACACAGCTGCTGGGTTTTGCCGATCTGAATTACAATGTGGTATATGCCCAAATGGGACGGGGTAAGGCAGAACGCGTGGTAGCACAGGCGCTGGCCAATGTAGCCGATACACTGGCACGCCTGAGTATGGATGCCTGCCTTTATCTCAATCAGAATTTCGATTTTATCAGCTTTCCCGCCGAGCTCACTACAGGCAGCAGCATCATGCCGCATAAAAAGAATCCCGATGTATTTGAGCTGATCCGTTCACATTGCAACCGCATCAAAGCGTTGCCCAACGAGATCATGCTCATGACCACCAATTTGCCTTCCGGTTATCATCGCGATCTGCAATTGCTGAAAGAGCATCTTTTTCCGGCATTTGCTACTTTACGAAGCTGTATCGAAATGGCCGGGCTGATGTTATCGCATATGCAGGTAAAAGAAAACCTGCTGAACGATGAAAAATATAAATATCTATTCAGCGTGGAAGAGGTCAATAAACTGGTATTGCAGGGTATCCCTTTCCGTGATGCCTATAAACAGATAGGTATGGCGATTGAAAACGGCCAGTTCACTTATGAGACCGGCATTCATCATACACATGAGGGGTCTGTTGGCAATCTTTGTACAGAAGCAATCCGCCAGCGTATGCAAACAGTTTATCAGTCATTCCCCTTCGATGCAATAGAAAAAGCGCTGCAAAACCTGGTACAACCCGGCTAAGCAGCGCTTTTGCTTATTTCGTTATCGTTATTGCTTACAGTCCATATTTATCTACCAGGTAAATGAGAGCGGCCATATTTACTGCGCCCAGCTCCAGTTCCCGTTTGTTCACCGCTTCGAACGTATCATTACGTGCATGGTGAATGTCGAAATAGCGCTGCGAGTCAGGGGTGAGGCCAGCCAGCGGAGTACCAAATGCTCTGTTGAGCGGGCCAATATCGGCTCCACCACCACCCTTACTAAACTCGCTGGCACCATAAGGGGCCAGTAACGGCTGCCAGCTCATTACTTTACCAAACTGTGCATCGCTGAGCGTGAATCCGAATCCACGCGGCGTAAATCCGCCCGCGTCACTTTCCAGGGCAAATACATGTTTCTCTTTGTTCGCTTTCGCTTCTTCTGCATATTTGCTGCCCCCGCGTAAGCCATTTTCTTCGTTGGCAAACAGCACAAAGCGGATGGTACGGCGTGGTTTATACCCGATAGCCTTAAATGCCCGCAGTATCTCTACTGTCTGTACGCAACCGGCGCCATCATCGTGTGCACCTTCACAATTATCCCAGCTATCGAGGTGGCCGCCAACTGTTATAATCTCATCCGGAAATTCGGAGCCTTTTATTTCACCTATCACATTATTACCAATAGTATCGGGCAGGAAATAACCATGCGTGGTCAGTTTAACTTTAACAGCGGCCGCGGCCGCCACCTGGCTGAGCCGGTCTGCATCACGCAGACCGATTGCTACGGCAGGTATCTGCGGGTAAGCGGTATCGTAACGGGTGCCGCCGGTATGCGGGTTGTTGTCGGTGCTGTGGCTCATGCTGCGCACAATAACACCTACTGCTCCGTATTTAGCCGCAGCACTGGGACCCTGGCCACGATATTTTCCCGCATCATTATATGCTGTAAAGGTTTTTACAAACCGGGGGTCGAACTTATAATTGTAAAAAACAATTTTACCTTTTGCCTGTTCTTTTTTTGCATCCAGTTCTTCGAAGGAATTTACAAGCAGTACTTCTGCAGTTACGCCTGCCTTACCGCTTCCTTTCGAATTACCAAGCGCCACTACGTCCAAAGCCGTCCATTTCGCCTGGCCCTTTGCCTGCATCAGCACTTCATCTTTTCCGCCTCTTACCCAGTGGGGCACCATACATTCCTGCAGCCAGGCTTTATCGGCACCAGTAGTTTTCATGAGTTCAAGGCCCCATTTTTCGGCCTTCACCATACCCGGCGATCCTGCCAGCCTGGGACCGATCTTTTTAGTGAGGTGATGCAGGTTGTCGTATGCTTTACCATTTACCAGTATTTCATCGGCAATGCGGCGGATCATCAGCGAGTCATCTGTCTGGGCGCCGGCACTGGCCGCCAGCAGCAACAGACCTATTAAGAACTGTCCCCTTCTCATGTAGGTTATTTTTTCTGTAAATGATTGGATTGGATCGTGAAAATAAAGAATTCAGTTGAACGGTAAACCTTCCTCCGTCAAAACTGTTACCTTAGGGTTGCTTTAACAGCAGCTTACTATTATGAATATTGGAATTGTATGTTATCCAACTTTTGGCGGTAGTGGTGTACTGGCTACTGAATTAGGAAAAGCACTCGCACAAAAGGGACATCAGGTTCATTTTATCACTTACCAGCAGCCTGTAAGGCTCAATGGGTTTATCCCCAATATATTCTATCACGAGGTACAGGTACCCACCTACCCGCTTTTTGACTATCCCCCTTACGAAACGGCCCTGGCCAGTACGATGGTGGATGTGATCAAAAACAATCATCTCGACCTGTTGCATGTACATTATGCCATTCCGCATGCGTCAGCGGCCTATATGGCCAAGCAGATTCTGCAAAAAGAAGGCAAAAATATTCCGGTCATCACTACCCTGCATGGCACCGATATCACGCTGGTAGGACGCGATAAGACCTATGCACCCGTAGTCGCTTTTTCAATCAATCAAAGTGATGCTATCACGGCCGTATCGCAAAACCTGCGCGACGAGACCTTTAAAATATTCCCTATTGAAAAAGAAATAGAGGTCATCTACAATTTTGTGGATGTAGAGCGTTTCAGCCGCAAACCTATCGATGCCTTCCGCAAAGTGATTGCACCACATGGCGAGCGGATCCTGCTGCACGCATCCAATTTCAGAAAAATTAAGCGTGTGCAGGATGTGGTGAAAATTTTCTATAATGTACAAAAAGAAGTTCCTGCCAAGCTGCTGTTTGTAGGCGATGGTCCGGAACGCAGTACGGCCGAAGATCTGGCCCGTGAGCTTGGCGTATGCGATGAAGTGCGTTTTGTGGGCAAACAGGAGCAGATGGAAGACATCCTCGCTATTGCTGATCTGTTTTTGCTGACCTCCGATTATGAAAGTTTTGGACTGGCTGCACTTGAAGCTATGGCCTCCGGTGTACCGGTGGTCTCGACCAATGCCGGCGGTTTGCGCGAGATCAATATCGACGGTGTCACAGGATTCATGTCAAATATTGGCGATGTAGCTTCCATGAGCCGGCAAGCCCTGGAAATAGTCCGGAAAGATGATGTACTGCAGGGATTCAAACAACGGGCAGCTGCACATGCGAAGCAATACGATATTCACAATATCGTGCCTCAGTACGAGGCATTATACAGCCGTTTTCTGTAATTGATTTAGCGGCGCAGCCACACAGCAGGATTCACATTGTTAGTCTCGATCATAAGCATAAAATCGACCTGACCACCAGCGCCATCATCTGATTCACCCGCACGGCCAATGACCTGTCCGCGTTTCACCACCGTGCCTTTGCTTACATTAACTGAAGAAAGGTTGCTGTAAGAAGTAAAATATTTGCCATGACGGATTACTACTGCGGCCCCGTCTCCATAATTGTGAATAGCTGAAACCTCGCCGTCAAAAATGGCTTTTACCGAAGCACCTACCTGTGTGCCAATGGTGAGACCCGGATTGTCTCCTACAAGGTCGGTCTTCTCGATCGTATACCGGCCAAAAGGCACTTTTACAAAACCATTATCAACCGGCCAGGGTAGTCTGCCCCTGTTCTCTGCAAAGTTTTTACCCAATGCCACGTCTGTTGCATTCAACTCGAGGTAGCTGGCCGGTTTACTGGCCGGCGGTGTGGCAACTGGTGTAGTGGGTGCTGAATTGCTATTGGAGTTGTTGGGCGTACGTGTAACAGGAGTGTTATTGGCTGCAAGAGCTTTCCGCTCAGCCTCCTTACGGGCCGCCTCTTCCTTCTTGGCTGTTTCTATCTCTCTTCGAATGATGGCAGCGATTGCATTCTGAATGTCGCGGTCACGTTTTTTCCTGGTTGCAATCTGTTTCTTCAGATCATTTTCCTGGGTCTTTAATTTGGATACGACTGCATCCTTTTCCTTTTTCTGATCGGCCAGCTCGCTTCGTTGTTTATTCTGTGTTTCCAGTGCCTGGCTTTTTTGTTCCTTACGTACCAGCTGTTGCTGTTGGCGTTTTGCGATCAGTGCCTGCGTTTCATTGATAGTACTCACCTGTTTTTCGCGATAAGAACGATAACTTTTCAGGTAAGCCACACGGCGCACGGCATCGTTGAAACTGGTAGCAGAAAAAATGAAGTTCACATAATCAAAGCTGCTGCGGTTCTTGTAAGCATATACCACCGTGCGGGCATACTGAGACTTAAGCGTATCCAGCTGCTTTTGGAGACGATATATCTCCAGGTTGCTCAGGTAAATATCATCATCGATATATTTCAGCTCTTTATTGATATTGCTGATATAACGCTCCTGCAGGGCAATTTTCCGTTTTACCATATTGAGCTGACTGAGCGACTGGCGGGTTTGACCTTTTACTTTATCATATACCTGCTGTATCTCACGCAGCTCATCCTGAATTTCCTTTTTTTCTCTTTCCAGTTCTGCACGCTCATTGGAAGGAGGTTGTGCACTGGCCATAGTACCCAGGCATAATAAAAAAATCAGGAACTGTTTTTTCATACGTCCACTTTTGTATTGGTTCAAAAATCGGGGCCGGATCAGGGAAAAGTTATAACGGGCAATTGCGCGTTAAATTTTACCGGATCATTCCGTTTTATAGCTGCGTGGCACTGAAAACGGGAAACTTAACGTTTCATTAAAATCATATGATTTGAAATCGAGCTTTATATCCAGTTTCGATTTCTCGGCCACAGTAATCCGGCGGCGTGTAGAGAAATTGACACCCTTCTTAGTCTCATAATCAGCATAGCTCAGGTTGCAGGTACGGCTGCGGTTGCGGTCTATATCATCGAGCTTGCTGTTTTCAAGGTTTCCGCTGCCATTGATGGTAAGCAGGTTTTTAAACCAGTCGCCAATGCTCAGCAGGGATACGGAATTGTTATCGCCACGTGTATATGATACGGTATTGCTGTCAACAAATACCGGGTTTCCCAGCAACACATCCTGAAGGGAGGTGAGTGTAAGCGGCAAAGCGGTCACTTCCTGCAGGTAACTTACGCTGCGGGCTGTATAGATTTTATCCTGCTTGTTAAGTATCTTGACAGAGTCTTTAGTAATATAAGCCCGTAATCCCTCTATACCGAAAATGGCGGTAATGGATATCCAGATCACGCTATCCTTATACATCCGCAGGTTGGCATTTACATCATATTTTTTCCCATCGGCACCCTGGTAGTCTACGTTGATTTTGGCAGAGAAAGTGGTGAAGCTGATACGCTGATTGCTCAGTTTATTCATCGTCTGACCAATAAACTGCATAGTATCTTCATGGGTTGGGCCCACAGTAGCCACAGGAGCTATAACAGTATCTTTTTTGGCAATAGCGGTCTGTATCTTACGTGTAGAACGGCAGGAGGCCATGAGTAAGCCGGCAACTAATGTGAGCAAGACAATAGTACGCATCATCTTCATGTAGACTTCTTGTTTATTGTTTACCTGTATGGCCAAAACCGCCGGCATTTCTTTCTGTCACTTCCAGTTCTTCTACCTGCAGCCAGCTGATCTGGGTTATTTGCTGAATCACCATCTGGGCAATACGGTCGCCCGGTTGTATGACCTGTTCGTCCTGCGAAAGGTTGATTAAGATTACCTTAATTTCTCCCCGATAATCTGCATCAATGGTGCCAGGTGTGTTGAGACAGGTAATTCCCTGTTTTACAGCCAGTCCGCTGCGCGGGCGGATCTGGGCTTCATACCCTTCGGGCAATTCTATAAACAAACCAGTGGGAACCAGCGCCCGTTCCAGGGGGCTCAGTACCTGCGGTTCATTAATATTAGCTCTGATATCCATGCCAGAAGAACCGGTAGTGGCATAAGAAGGTAATGCGTGTGCTGACCGGTTGATGATCTTGATCTGAAGTGCTGCCATTGGTGCAAATATAAAAGTATAACGGGTATTACGCGTATAAAGAGTTTAAAGGGCAGAAAGAGTTAAAATGTGCTGATGTGCCAATGTGCTGATGTGCCAATGTGCTGATGTGCCAATGTGCTGATGTGCCAATGTGCTGATGTGCCAATGTGCTGATGTGTTAATGTGCTAATATGTAATAAACCACTCCCTTTAAACTCTTTATACTCTTTCTACCTCTTCCCTTAAACCTTTAAACTTTTAAACTTTTAAACCCTTTTCTTCAGCAACACTGTCGCATACGCAACCAATCCTTCTCCTCTACCTACAAAACCCATCTTTTCTGTGGTGGTGGCTTTCACCGATACATCTTCGGTACTTATTCCCACTATACCGGCTATAGCTTCGAGCATAGCAGGTACCCAGGGTTTTATTTTCGGTGCTTCCAGGCACAGCGAAGAATCGATATTGACTACTTCATACCCTTTTTCTCCAATCAGCTGTACGGTGCGGCGCAACAATATTTTGCTGTCAATTCCCTTGTAGGCATCATCGGTATCAGGAAAATGGAGACCGATATCTCCGAGCGAAAGCGCGCCCAGCATAGCATCACAAATAGCATGCAGCAGCACATCTGCGTCGCTGTGGCCTACCCCTCCTTTATGAAAGGGAATCTGCACACCGCCAATCCATAACTCGCGGCCCTCGGCCAGCTGATGAAAGTCTATACCTGAACCAATACGAAACGACATAAAAATTAAATTGATGCAGTGAAAACTGCAAAAATAGCAAAGCCGGTGCAATAGCTGCCACTATAAAGCAGAAGGCCTTCCGTAATTGCGGAAGGCCTTCTGCTTTTATTGATAAAGTGCCGGAGCACTATAACTTATTCGCCATCGATGTCGAACAGAACAGAGAAACGCAGTGTGTTTGACAGCGGGTTGCGGGTAACACCTGAACCTGAAGGAGCCAGGTAAGAGAAGTTGAGGCCAAATACATTGTATTTAAGACCTACACCGGCAGTGAAATAACGACGGTTGCCGCGTGATTTATCTTCCCAGAAATAACCGCCGCGCAGGGCAAATTGGTTATTGTACCAGTATTCCGCACCAATTGATACGTTGGCCTGACCGGGGAAATCGCTGAAAGAGCTGAACCAGCTGCTAACCACACCTTTGTTGCGATAATCAGCAACACCGGAGGGAGAAGCATCTTCCAAAGCCGGAACCAGCAGTTTATTGAAATCAGCACCGATCATGAGTTTGTTTGACTCATCAAATGCTTTATTCCAGGTAACACCCAGACCAAAATTGGCAGGAATGAAATCTTTCTGATCGGCATTATCTGTATAAGCGATCTTGGCACCCAGGTTGGTAAGGGTAGCACCAAAAGTGAATCCATCACCGGCGGTGTTCTTATTGTCATAATAGAAACCGATATCACCGGCTACAGAAGTACCTACTTTGTAAGTATTGCCACTGTTGACAGTACCGGAAGCAAGATCGGAGTTGATATAACGCAGCGCAACACCCAGGCCTACTTTGCTTGAAAGTTTGCGTGAGTAGCCTACATCAATACCAAATTCGCGGGGCTTACCATTACCTACAGAGTTACCGTTCATATCGGTAAACTGAATCTGACCCAGGTTGAAATAACGCAGGTTGGCGCTGATAGCCTGATCATCATCAATTTTATAGTAACCGGACAAAGCAGCCAGGTATACATCATTTACTACGTCTTTCAGCCAGGGAGTATAAGTAGCAGCAATACCTCCTTTAGATTGATTGAAAGCTACTTTACCCATATTCCAAAAGCCGGCGCTGGCATCAGGAGAGGTGGCTATTCCAAGATCACCCATACCACCGGCACGGGCATCAGGAGAAATTCGAAGGAAAGGAACGGCGGTGGTCACCACATTGATTGGATCCACCTGTGCTTTTGCTACCGGAGCAAGGCCGCAAAAAAACAGGATTCCCGCAGTTAGTTTTAAAGCAGTTGGTCTCATTAGATAGTGTGTTTTATAGTGTAATTAGTGTAAAAGTATACGTTTTGGTCAAAAAGCCATTCCAAAATATTGAATTTTAGCCGAAACTAAAAGACTACCAGCTTTTCAATCCGTTCTTTTCTTTGTTTCCCCGGAGCTGTTACAGAAAGCTTGTAAAGGTATACCCCTCTGGCCACCTTTTGACCGTATTCATCCCTTCCATCCCATTCCAGATCACATGAACGGTTGCCCGGTGTGTTTATTGTTTGCTGCAACATTTTTATTACACGTCCAGACACTGTAAATACTTGTAAACGAACCTGCAAGTCCTGCCCGGGCTTATTATGCTCGAACCAAAAACTGGTGTGTGTGGTGAAGGGATTAGGGTAATTCAGTACATGGCTAAGTGTTAACCCCTGATCATCGGCGACTACAAAGTCAAGCAGCACTTCACTTGAGTTATTGACGGCATCCCAGGCCCTGATCCGGAGCTGATGGGGGCCAGGTGCCATCTGCGGCAACTGAAAGCGCACCACCCCTTCCTGGTACCGGTCTTTACTGGCCTGGTACCATTCATTCAGCACAAAATACTGATCAGGGTCACCATCCAGCACGGCCAGCAGGTCATGACCAATAGCAGTACCCATTGTATTGATTCCCGATGAATCTGTTAGTTTCAGGTATAAAACCGGCCGCTCATTGGTAATACTTCCATTTACAAATTTTTCGTCATTGAGATAGGC
>JAGODE010000429.1 GCA_017998385.1 Chitinophagaceae bacterium
GAATACAGTCATGTACACCTTCAATCCGTTATCGAGAGTGTAAATACGCGCATTCATCGGGTCATTTGGAACAGTCACGTAGCGATAATCTTTTTGATTGGCGCTACTATAGCCGGTAAAGCACAACAGTGCAACCAGCAAGCAGAATAGTTTGATACTTTTCTTCATAAAATATATTGTAAATTAAGTTGTTACGACAAAGATATTTATTAATTCATAGAAATGCTGTTTTTATGCTGCTAAAAAAATAGTTATATTTGCAGCGAGAATAAACAATTAAATTTTATTTATGATTACAATTGAACAACTTAAAGACGTGAAAGAGCGCACTGATGCGCTGAGGAGGTACCTTTGACGTCGATGGCAAGAAAATACAAGTAGAAGAAGAACAACTCAGGACTCAGGCTCCCGGATTTTGGGATGATCAGAAAAAAGCTGAAGCCCAGATGAAATTGGTGAAAGGTTTGCAAAAGTGGATTGACGGCTATCAGGAAGTCAAAACACTGAGTGATGAGTTGGAGTTATCTTTTGATTTTTATAAAGACGAGCTGGTAACAGAAGAAGAAGTAGACCAGGCCTATGCCAAAGCTCTGGAGGCTATCGAGAATCTGGAACTGAAAAATATGCTTCGTGAAGAAGCTGACCAGATGGGCTGTGTGCTTAAAATCAATTCGGGCGCAGGTGGAACTGAAAGTCAGGATTGGGCTTCTATGCTGATGCGTATGTACTTGCGTTGGGCAGAAAGTAATGGCTACAAAGCCAGCATATCGAACTTACAAGAAGGAGATGAGGCCGGAATAAAAACCTGCACCATTCAGGTAGAAGGCGATTATGCCTACGGTTATCTGAAAGGAGAAAACGGAGTTCATCGGTTGGTGCGTGTTTCTCCGTACAATGCTCAGGGTAAACGAATGACTTCGTTTGCATCCGTATTTGTTTCTCCTTTGGTTGATGATACCATTGAAGTTCAGATAAACCAAGCCGCTATTACCTGGGATTTATTCCGATCGGGCGGTGCCGGTGGACAGAACGTGAACAAGGTGGAAACCGGTGTGCGTTTGCGTTACAAATACAAAGATCCTGAAACGGGTGAGGAAGAAGAAATTCTTATTGAAAACACAGAGACTCGTTCTCAACTCGATAACCGTGAGAATGCCATGCGGCTTTTGCGTTCACAACTATATGATAGAGAGTTGCAAAAACGCTTGGCTGAGCAACGGAAGATTGAGGCCGGAAAGAAAAAGATTGAATGGGGATCGCAAATCCGGAGCTATGTTTTTGACGACCGCCGTGTGAAAGACCATCGTACAAACTACCAAACCTCTGATGTAAACGGAGTGATGGACGGAAAGATTGACGATTTTATCAAAGCCTATCTGATGGAGTTTTCCTCGGAAGGAGAGAACTAATAACGAAACTTCCTGCTGCCTGTTTGGGCGGTAGGAAGTTTTCTTTTTTAAGGTGTTGCTTTTTCTAAATTAGTTAGTATATTTGGAACAACAAAGCAAAGACAGTTTGCTGGTTTTGTTGAACTTAATATAAATCATCACTATGAACAGAAGTCGTAAACTAAAGCACACCAAACAAGAAGAGATGCAGGCCAACCGCGTTTTGAAGATGCTATTTCTGGCATTATTCATTTTAGCACTTGTCCTGTTAGTTAGCTTCTCATTTTTTGCCTGATTGACCGGCTAGTTTTCATGCTGACAAGCTTGCATGAAACTACAAACGCTTGTCAGTATGAAGATTTTTATAACAACATTTACAATGAAAAAACAGTTTATTGCTTTTTCCACATTACTTATGCTGGCTGCTGCCATGAAACTACAGTCGGCTGAGCCCGAAAATTCTTTAATTAGTAAATCCTTATCGGTACAGTCGGCCGATGAAAAGTTCAAATTGTCATTTGGTGGACGGATACAGGCCGATGGCGCTGTTTTTGTGGGTGAGGACTACCAGCCTTTGGGCAACGGGGTGGGCTTTCGTAGAGTGCGACTGGGAGCTACCGCAACTTTTGGTGATCACCTTTCCGGCAAGATGGAAGTTGACTTTACCGATGGCAGCTTTTCGCTGAAAGATTGTTTTGTGAAATACGACCTGCCACATAGCCTCAGTGTCAAAGCCGGCAATTTTAAGGAAAGCTTTGCTATGTCAGCCATGACCTCATCGGGCGATTTGATGTTTATGGAGAAGGCGAATGTGGTATCTGCCTTCGCCCCTGAATATCACATGGGAGTGCAAGGAGAGTGGAGGTCAGGCTCATTTATGACAGCGGCCGGAGTTTACTTTAGAAGAATAAACGGTAGCAAAGAAAAAGACTATTCCGAAACCAATAATAAAGCAGGCCAGGACGAAGGCATATCATATACGGCGCGTGCCGTATGGATGCCCCTTTCCCAAGACAAGACCAGAGGGTTCCATTTGGGCGGTGCGCTCTCGTATCGCACCCCGAAAACAACAGTGGGTTCACTAATGCCCAACACAGTTCGTTATAGCACTACTTCATTATCATACATTAATAAGATTAAGTTTTTAGACACTGCACCTATTACGAATGTTGACAATGATTTGCTGGCAGGTTTAGAACTGGCGGCATTCCATAGACAGTTTCGCATGCAAGGCGAGTATATTCTGAACCATACCCACCGTAGTGGCGATTTGAGTACGGAGAAATTC
>JAGODE010000430.1 GCA_017998385.1 Chitinophagaceae bacterium
GGTTTACTTTCTAAGAAAGTATAAAGGTCAAACGTTTCAAAGTATAAAGGTTTAAGGGATGTTTTCCTTTAAACCTTTATACTTTTTGCCTTTTATACCTTTTTCTCGTTTTCCACAACTTGCGGGGGATTTCCACATTCTTGCAGATTTTTTCAGGTTTCTGCGTTTTTATGCAGGATTTTAATCTATATTTAACATGCTATCCAAAACTGAAGCATGCTAAAGAAGGAACGACAATCTTATATACTGCAGCAGGTAAATCTGCATAATAAGGTGCTGTCCTCATCATTGAGTGCTGATATAAAGGTGTCGGAAGACACCGTACGGCGCGACCTGCAGGAGCTGGCCGAAGAAGGCAAGCTTATTAAAGTGCATGGTGGTGCGCTCTCCCGTTCATTCAGCCAGGTGCATGTTCCCAGTAACGGAGTTTATTCCCAGGCCCAGAAAAGAAAAATAGCTCAGAAAGCCATCGGGCTTATCGGTAATGGCATGTTTGTGCTCACCGGTGGCGGTACTACTATTGTTGAAATGGCCCGGATGCTGCCTCCACAACTCAAGGCCACTTTTATTTCGGGCAGTATTGCGGCCATACTGGAGTACATGGATCATCCCAACATTGATGTGATCCTGATTGGTGATAAAATTTCCAAAAGTTCAAAGATTACGGTAGGTCCTGAAGCTATTGCCAAGATCAGGCAGTTGAAAGCAGACATCTGCTTTCTCGGCACCAATGCCATCGATATTCAGAATGGTGTAACAGATAACGACTGGGAAGTGGTGCATCTGAAAAAAGCCATGATCGAATCATCGCGAAAAGTGGTATGCCTGTCTATTGCAGAAAAGATCAACACTTACCAGCCAATTCAGATTTGTGAGCTGAGCAAAATCGATATCCTTATTACGGAGCTTTCTCCGGAAGACCCTTTGCTGAAACCCTATGCCGACGCCGGTATCCAGATCATGTAATACCGGGATGATTTTTTAAAACTGCTTAATTACATATTTTAAAAACAACACAGCTATGAGAAAAACTCTCCAGTTAGTAGTAGCATTGTGCTCACTGCTGCTTTTCATACCTGGTTTCGTCCAGGCCCAGCAGCGAACCGTTAGCGGCACAATTCTATCGGATGATAATAAGACCCCGCTACAGGGTGTTACCATCCGGGTAAAGGGAACCACCCGGATCACACAAACCGATGCGAGTGGTAAATTCAGTATCGCCGTGGCTCCGGGCGAAACACTCCAGGTTTCGTATGTAGGTTATGAGACTCAGGAAGTAAAACCCGGCCAAAGCACTACACTTGGTATCAATTTAAAGTCTGTTGACGGCACACTGGGCGAGGTGATTGTGACAGCAATGGACATTAAACGAAACCCGCGAGAACTGGGTTATTCGGCACAGAAAGTTGATGGCGGAGAAGTAGCCCAGACGCAACGTGAAAATTTCCTGAATGGCCTCGCCGGACGTGTAGCTGGTCTGACCGTTAACCCCACTGGTGGCCAGGCAGGAGCCTCTACGGCTATCGTGCTTCGCGGCTTCAACTCAATGGCGCTCGACAACCAGCCCCTGTTTGTAATCGATGGGGTGATCGTGGATAACTCTACGGTAAATGAAACCAGCGGCAGCAATACCGGTCTGGGTCTCGTAGAAAACTCTACCCGTAATATCGCACAAACGTCTAACCGCAGCAACGACTATACTAACCGGATAGCTGATCTTAACCCCAACGATATTGAAAGTTATACTATCCTGAAAGGCCCTGAAGCAACGGCCCTTTATGGTAGCCAGGCCAGTTCTGGAGCTATCATTATTACCACTAAAAAAGGGAAAACGGATGGTAAACTCCGTCTGGCATATGACAACTCTTTCCGTTTCTCAAAACTCACCCGTTTTCCGGATTACAGCACCAAATGGAGTCCTGGCCGTAACGGAGCTCCGCTGGGCGATTTCTATTATTTTGGCCCCGCGTATACCGGTAATGAAAAGACTTATGATAATATAGATGCATTCTTCCAGACCGGCTTTGCACAGACGCATAACCTGAGCGCCGATTTTGGTAAAAAGAACGCCAGTTTCCGTGCATCCGGATCTGTTTTTAATCAGGAAGGTGTGGTCCCCGAAAATAAATTCAAACGTTATACCGCCCGTCTTACCAATAATACCAAGATTGGTAAGCTGCTGGAATTTACGCCCTCCATTTCTTACGTACGTACTACCAACGACAAACCTAAACGTGGCGCAGGCAGCTACCTCCTCAACCTGTTGCTGTGGCCCACAACCAACGATGTGCGTGACTATATGAATCCCGATGGCACAAAAGACCTGGTATATGCCTCTTCCCCCAACAGCGAAATTGACAACCCATTCTTTAGCGTGTACAACAATAAAGGATATGATCAGACAGATCGCGTAACCGGTACACTGGGTGTAAACATCACTCCTACCGACTGGCTGACAATTTCCGGTCGTTTTGGCCTGGATCATTTCCGTACAGAAGGCTGGTCATTTTATCATCCGCTCTCTGCCATCCTTACCAAAGGCAATGGTGGACAGCAGGACAATTATTATGTAAACTACACTGGTTACAACCATACCATTACAGCAACTGCCAACAAAAAATTCGGCAAGTTCGGTGTACGTGTACTGGGTGGTACCATGTGGC
>JAGODE010000174.1 GCA_017998385.1 Chitinophagaceae bacterium
GCCGGCAGGGGCTGTCTGCAAATAAGCACACATGGGTACAGAGTTTAGTTTCTAAGGGTTGGATCGGGTTTGATTTTTCATAGTCAGGATTAAAAAAAAACGCTTCCTGAAAAATACTGGATACTACGAAGTTAAGCATATTCAGGCTTACCTGCCAATAGGAGTAATTGCTATTCCGTTGTACGTCACTATACTACATGCAAAGGCGATTGTACCTAGCTCCGATAAGGGTTAACCTGTGAATGAATTACTCCCGTAGGGGATTTTGTCAGGCCGCACGTCTAAACTTACTAGATGGTAAGTTTAGCTTATATTTGTTTTGTGGCGCCCCGTAATGCCGATACCAAAGAGGATATTCTACGGCTGGGAACAGAACTGATTCAGCTATATGGATATAATGCTTTCAGCTATGCAGATATTGCCAAAAATCTGCAGATCCGAAATGCAGCGGTTCACTATCATTATCCGGGTAAAGAAGACCTGCTTGCCGGCATCATAGACAATTACATTGAAAAATACCGACAGTTGGAAGCAAGCCTCAACCAGCCCGGCATTACAGCACTGCAAAAGCTGGAGGCCTACATGGCCCGCTATACCGAAATTGTGGAGCAAAACAAGATTTGTATTATAGGCTCCGTTTGCTCGGATTACAACACATTGCCTGCTTCTGTGAAAGAACGTATTCATGATCTGGTAACGATGGTACTGGACATGGTGGAAAAAGTGCTGCTGGAAGGAAAACGTCTTAAACAATTTCATTTTACCGGCAATGCACGTACGCAGACCCTGTTGATTATGACCAATCTGGCTGCGGGTGCACAGTTGTCACGCATTACCGGAAAAGCTGATTACCTGGCCATTTGTAAGGGGATCGTGCAGCAACTGAAGGCCTGACTTTTTTTTATCCATTAAACTTACTTATTAGTAAGTAAACCATTATATCAACCCAAAAACTCTTCGTATGAAACAATGTATTGGCTTCTTCCTGTTTATTGCATTGCTGACCGTTCATGTAGCAGGTGCACAGGCGCCATCGGGTTATACAGCCGGTTATATCATCGGTCCCGACCAGGTAAAAATAGAAGGCTTCGTCAAAGAAAAATTTAAAAGTAAAGCGGGTATTGAATTTCAGACAGTTGCTGGTAAAAAGTCAAGTTATGCGGCCAGTGACCTGCAGGAAGTGGGTATCGCTACCGACCGCTACATAACTTACAAAGATGACTTTTTCAAACAGCTTATGTCAGGTACACGTGTAACGGTGTTTCAAAAAGTATCGGATGCATCCGGAAAAGTAATCTATAACGGCTCGCAGGCCGTAGGTGTAAGTACAGGCACAGATGGTGCGGTGGCCGATTACTTCTTACGTAAATCGGGCGAAGCAGGCCTTACCTGGGTTAGCAAAAAGAACCTGTCACAAACCCTGGCCGCCTTCTTTGGCGATTGCGATACGCTGGCAGAGCAGGTGAAAAAAGACACTCCTGCCTATGCAGCCGTGCCGGATCTGGCTGCTCAGTACAACCAATGCCCCTGAAAAAATTACACCGCTATTCATACCAACTCATCTTCCTATGCTGAACCGGGGCGTTTGTTGTTGACAGCCTGAATTGAAAAGGGTTGCCCTTTTTGGCAACCCTTTTTCATTTTCACACACAACAATATTTTCTTTATTTCCCTACAACTTCATAATACACTTTATTGCCTTCTATCACTTCCTTATAATAGAGGCCCGATGGGCTGGCATAGAGTTTTTCTCCTCTGATAACAACAGCCTTTGCACCGGCGGGCAGTGTTTCAAAACGGTCGCCCATCTGGGGGCCGGCTGGTGTCTGCACACTATCTTCCGCTGGTTCATTGATAACATCCTCCTCATCACCACCCGTATTAAGCACACCATCGGTACCCACTACAACATACTCCAGTTCATTATCCGGTGTGATTTCTTCGCGGTAATAAGTACCTCTGTATTCATAATATTTTTCACCATCAATAACTGCAACGCGGGCACCGGGGGGCAGGGCATCTACGATAGCACCAAGCGGCGGAGCCACCACCTCATACTGCTGATCGGGCAAGCCGCGGTAATAAATGCCATTATAGTAATAGTACGGAGCAGGGCCAACCATTACCCGGCGATACCCGGGAGGCAGGGTGCCAATGCGAATACCGATCGGCGGCATGACTATACTGAAACTGGCACCGAAAGGCCGGTAAAAATGCCCATACTGATAACGATAGGGAACACCGCCAAACTGAACGGACACAAAAGGCCGGTTATAGGCATAGGGCCTGGGAGAATAATAATGATAAGAATGTCCTCTGGGAACTCCTCGATAAATCCGGCCACGCTGAGCCAGCAGGTCAGAAACAGGCAGCAGCAGTGCGGCAAGGAGCAGCCAGACCACCACTGAGAAACGTTTATTTTTCATACACCTTGATTTTATTATCTAAAGTAGAGCGGCGGGCTGCTTAAAAAAAGTTAATTCACCCGCCCGCCACAGATTTAAGAAGATGTAAAAAGAGTGGAAACAGTTGCAAAAAAATAAGTGGCTTTTAGCTAAATATTAGGTTAAAAGCGATATAGCCATCTGCCGGCAAACAGGAAATTGTTTCAACTTTATTGTAACCAAAAACCAGTACTATGATCCGTCTTTACCTGTCTGTTTTTTTATTGATCCTGCTCAGCTGTTGCAGTAAGGATTTTCTGAAACGATACGATGACCGCATTGAAGGAGGCGAATGGACTATTGTAGATGTAGACCGGCCTAATGGTGGTTCATTTGACCGGCTTCCATTTCGCGAAGGCGACCGTTTTACATTTTATGATGATGGCACCATAAAGTATGTACCGGCTGCAGGGGGTATTTATGAAGGAACCTGGGACATTATTAAAAAATGGAACATACGCACGGAAGGCCGAGTCAACACACTCACCGTTTCTGCAGCCGACTTCATGACCCAGGATGTACGTGCTGGCTACTTCGATGAAATGCGGTTCACAGGCACCAACCGTTTTGTAGCCTATATGTACGATGGCTGGCGTGTATTTAAATTCCGTTTCCGGCGATAAATACCGGTCGCTTTTACGATCAGATACGCACCGCAGTACCTGATGCAATCACCATCAGCATACTGCCATTGCCACCAATGGTTTCAAAGTCGAGGTCTACTCCTACAACGGCGTTGGCTCCCAGGGCCTGTGCCTTTTCGGTGAGTTCACGCAGCGCATCTTCCTTTGCCTGCTCCAGTACTTTTTCGTAGGTCTTGCTTCGACCACCAAATACATCGCGCAATCCTGCCATAAAATCCTTGATAAGATTAGCACCGATGATACTTTGTGCATTTACTATGCCGAGGTATTGCTGCACGGGACGTCCCTCGATCAGCGAAGTTGTAGTTACAATCATGGATAACGTTGTTTTAATTCATTAAATATACGTTCCAGTTGCGGATGTGGAGTTGCCGTTGGTGGAAAGGGAAGCTGGCTGATCAGCTCTTTCCGTTTATCCAGTTGCGGATGGCTGGAGATAATTTCCGGTAAAGCCTGCCCGCGGTCCTCCTGTTTCAGTACATCAAACAATCCTGTAAAGCCCTGACGCGAAATCCCTCTTTGCAGCAATAAACGTGCACCGGCAGTATCGGCCTCGGTTTCCAGATTACGTGAATAACTGAGCGAATGTAATTCGCCCGCCTGGCTGGCCAACGCAGCAGTGACCACTCCTGTCTGGCCAAATATCATCGCTATGGCGATACGGCCACCCTGTTTACGCATAAGGGCTCGGGTGGTATGCCTGCCGGCTACATGCATATATTCATGACTTATCAGAGCTGCCAGTTCCTCATAGTTGTTCAATCTTTTTAATAAACCCGTCCATATCACAATAGGTCCGCCCGGCAGGGCAAAAGCGTTAATTTCATTTCCCTCCATCACATGCAGCCTTACGGGATAATGAGATGCGACTGACAATTCATCAAAAAAATCGTTTACAAGCCTGCTGGCATTGCTGTCTTCACTGGCATCCAGCAACAGGGCATTATACATCGCTTCGCCAAACCGAATCTCGGCTGATGCCGGTATACGCTTTGCTGCCCGATCGGCTAACCAGGGCATTACAACCCAATACAAAAAAGCGAAAAGGCCGATTATCATTATGGCAATCCGGAATTGCCAGCGAAAAGCTATAAAGCCACGTTGACGGTACCAGGGCAGAGCCCGCTCCTCTTCTTCCAGTTGTAAAAAAGCAGCGGCTTCAGCGCCCTCTATTTCCACATAAGAAAATTCACCTGACCGGGAAATCACTGTTCGCTGCCTGTCGGGCGATAACCGAAATGCGGTGCCGCGCAATGGCCAAAACAACTGACCGGTCTCCTCTCCATTCCGGAATCCGATCGAAAGCCCTTTTTCAGAAGCCAGTACAGTAGCTTCCCACCCAGCTGCACCCGACGAAGGATAATATGTGGCAAACCAGGTTTTCATTTTAATGTGCTAATGGGTTAATGTGCTAATGGGTTAATGTGCTAATATAGGTACAGTGAGACAGAAGAAAAATCTTTTAACCTGCTGATTGAGTACGCTATTATCCAACCGTTAGCACATCAGCACATTAATGCATCAGCACATTGTTCTCATTTCTTTTTTCCATTTGCCTCATTTCCTGGAAATTTGCCGCAAAATAATCCTGGTATGCCTGCAGTTTTTTCCTCCCCGGCCTCAGCGATCCGCCGCATGGCCCTCTTACTGACAGCCTTTTCATTAAGCCTTACCGCCTTCTGTTGGGGTCTTACCGGACACCGGGTAATTGGTGAAATAGCTGAAAACCATTTATCCAGAAAAGCAAAAAAAGAGCTAAAAAAACTGATTGGGCGCCAAACGCTCGCCTGGTGGTCTAACTGGCCTGATTTTATCAAATCAGACACTACCTGGAATCATGCTTCGCCCTGGCATTATGTAAATGTGCAGCCTCATCTCTCCAAAGAAGAATTTGTGGCTGCATTAAAAAAACTGCCGGGCAAAAATCTGTATACACAGATCCAGGAAACGATGGGCCAGCTTAAAGACAGGCAATTGTCGCCGGAACAACGGCAAATAGCACTCCGATTCCTGGTACACCTGGTAGGAGATCTGCATCAGCCCCTGCATGTGGGCCATGCCGATGATCAGGGTGGAAATAAAATTGTGGTATACTGGTTTGATCGTAAGACCAACATTCACTCTGTATGGGATACCTGGCTCATCGATGAGCAGAAATACAGCTATTCCGAATACGCCCGCCTGCTCGATATCACTCCCAAAGAACAGGTTGAGGCCTGGCAATCGTCCTCACTCGAGGATTGGTTTTATGAATCTTACCAGCTGGCCGAAAAAATCTATGCTTCCGTACAGCCAGAAGACAAACTTAGTTATCGTTACAATTACCTGTTTCAGTCATTCATGGATGAGCAACTGGTAAAAGGTGGTGTACGGCTGGCTGCCCTGCTCAATAAGAGCCTCGAATAACCGGCATTTATTTTACTAGAGTCCTGGCCTCATTGATCACACAGGTGGCCAATTGCTGTAATTGCGCCTGTTCTTCGGGTGATAGCGTAATCACTTTTTCCTTTTTATCGGACGTGGTAAAACTCAGTTGTGTAACCTTATGAGTTGAAAAACGCTGCAAGAGAGAGGGAGTGCTGGCGCCGTTTCTGAACTTGATATGAAAATAACCATCGCAATTCATGCTGCCGGTATTGCGATAAGTCATTTTGGCCTTTATCCCTTCAAAAAACACCTGAACCATAGCGCCATCCACAAAGCATTTTTCGTTGATAACAAAAAACAGATCTACCTCCCGCGCATCGGCGTCCACACTGACTGATCCACCGGGAATACCCATAAACCCGGAAGACAATTTCGTCTCTTTGGTATAAGGATCCGTATCACGATGCAGTTTACAATCCTGTGCTGCTGTCCACAAAGGGAATAATAAAGCCAAAAATATTATCCGCCGCATATGTATGAATTGAGAAGTGAAGATACACAAATAGGAAATGTGCTGATTTGAAGATTTGAAAATTTGAAGATGAGAAGGTAATGTGCCAATATGCTAATGTGAGAAATGGGCTTATCTATCCCTTTAAACTTTTAAACCTTTCTACTTTTAAACATTCTACTGCTGCTCTTTTCCGTCCATACATACTAATTACCTTTAATAAAAGATTACTGCTAAATGATCCACTATTAACAGGCTTCTGTATCCTTTTTCCACGCCGGCGCGTTTTATTTGCAGTCACTACCAACCAACATGAGGAAAATGCTATGGCTGCTGCTATTGCTGGCATCAGTCTTTGAAACGAAAGCCCAGGTGACAACACCGGCTGTAAGAACTAATTTACCCATAACACTCGATGGGAAACCGGACGAAGCTGCCTGGAAAGAGGCGCCAATGATTTCCGGATTTACTGAAATGCGTCCGCACTTTGGCCGCACCGAACAATTTGCCACCCGTACAGAAGTATACCTGCTCTATGACGATGATGCCGTTTACTTTGCCGGCTTCAACCATGAAAGCACCCGTGATAGCATTGCCACCCAACTGGTGGGACGCGACGAAGTGGGGGTAAATGATTTTACAGGTATTATTTTTGACACTTACCGCGATAAGATCAATGGATTAGGATTTTTCGTATCTCCGCTCAACGAGCAGTTCGACATCAAGTATGCTATCGGAGGCGACGGAGATGGGGAAGATATCACCTGGAATACGGTATATCACACAGCTACCCAGATCACAGACTCTGGCTGGAGTTTCGAAATGCGCATACCCTATGCCGCCCTCCGCTTCAGTAAAGACAAAATACAGGACTGGAATATGCATATCATGCGGCGGCGGGTAAGATCGGGCCAGCAGTTTTCGTGGAGTCCGGTAGATCCTACCCGGTTTGGCCTGATGAATCAGGCTGGTACCTGGAAAGGAATAAAAGATATTAAGCCCCCGCTCCGCCTTTCATTTTCTCCTTATTTTTCAGCGTACCTGAACAAAGATGCTAAAGACGACAACAAGTGGAAATCGTCTTTCAATGGCGGTATGGATGTGAAATATGGTATTACAGATGGGTTTACCATGGATATGACCCTGATCCCCGACTTCGGACAGGTGCAGAGCGATAACCAGGTATTAAACCTGACTCCTTTCGAAGTAAAATTTAATGAAAACCGGACCTTCTTCAACGAAGGCACTGAGTTGTTCAATAAAGGCAACCTTTTCTACAGCCGCAGAATCGGTGGCGTACCGCTGCACTACAACAGCGATTATAATCTCAACCCGGGTGACAGGCTGATTGAAAACCCGGCACAAACCAAACTTATCAATGCGACCAAACTAAGTGGCCGCACACGTAAAAAACTGGGTATCGGCTTCTTTAACGCACTTGCAAAGGCCCAGTACGCGACCATAGAAACGGCTGATAAGGAACGCTACAAAGTACAAACCAGCCCGCTTACCAATTATAATATCCTGGTAGTGGAGCAGGGATTAAAAAATAACTCAAGAGTCACGCTCATCAATACCAATGTATGGCGGAACGGTAAGGATTATGATGCCAATGTAACCTCTGTCGATTTTGATCTCTACGACAACAATGTAGACTGGAATACCTGGGGACAGTTTGCACAAAGCCGTCTGCGCGGCCTTCCCGGACAAAACCCCAACAGTACCGGCAATATGTATTACATGGCTCTTGGCCGTTTTAAAGGGCGGTTTAATTTTTACGTAATGCGCCGTTACGTAGATGACAAATATGATCAGGGTGATCTGGGTTATTTTACCAATAATAACTATGTGACCCATTCTTCCTACCTGGCATACAAATGGGTAAAGCCTCATGGCATCTATAACAACATTTATCTGAATTTTAATGCCCAGTATTCGCAGCTTTACAAACCACGCCGTTACCAGGATGCCCGTATTAATTTCAATGGCAATTCGCAGCTAAAAAATCTGTGGGTAGTTGGACTCAATGGCGACTGGAGGCCCGGCAGCAATGACTTTTATGAAGCCCGTATTCCCGGCCGGGTGGTTAAACAACCCGGCTCCTGGATGAAAGGTTTCTTTGTAAACAGCAATGTGGCAAAAAAATATCGTGTTGAATTTGAGTTTTACCACCGCTACTCCGGCCGCTACAGCAGTTCGGCTGTACAGTTGTTTGCAGGCAATTCTTACCGGTTTAATAATAAGCTTACGGTGAGCCTTACTCATTCGCTTGAATTCGTGAACCGCAATTTCGGTTTTGCGGCTATCAATCAAACCGGCGATAGTGTATTTATGAGCCTGCGCCGTATTCGCACAGCTGAAAATATATTGTCGGCCAAATATAATTTCAGCAATAAAATATGGCTCACCTTCCGCATGCGGCATTACTGGAGTAAAGTGCGGTATTCTCATTTTATGCACCTCCTGGCCGATGGACGGGTAGAGAATGTGGCTTCAATCAGCCGCAATCCCGACATAAACGTCAACCTGTTCAATATTGATATGAATTTTACCTGGCAGATTGCCGCCGGTAGTTTTGTCAACCTCACCTGGAAATCGGCATCCGAAATGTATAACCAGCTGGTAACGGAGCGTTATCACCGCAACCTCGGCCGTGCTGTGGAGGAACCGGCATTTAACAGCCTGTCGGTGAAAGTGATCTATTTTCTTGATTATCTGCAGCTGAAGAAATCCCGGAAATCCGCCACGGCGGCCCATTAAATTGTTTCCGGACATTCCGTTTCAGGGGCAACCTCTGCCTGGCCGGTTCCGATTCAGCACTGAAGAAAGCCTTATCCCAACACCGGGATAAAATCTTATATTCAGGAACCATTCCGACCGGGGGTACATGAGGAAGTTTTTTTTGATAGCCATCTGCTGTATCAGTTTTGAACTGGCATGGGCCGACCACATTACCGGCGGTGAAATGTTTTATACTTATGTGGGTACTTCCAATGGCATGAATACCTATGCTGTGACACTGAAGCTCTTTATGCGTTGCAATTCGGGTCGCCAGTTTCCCAATCCCGCTATCATTTCTGTTTTTGACCGCAGTAATGGAACCCGTTATATGGATGTAAGCCAGGAAATCAGTTACCAGGAAACGATCCAGATTCTGCAAAATGATCCCTGCATTACCAATCCCCCCACCGTTTGTTATGAGGTAGCCTATTATCAGTTTGGAGTAAGTCTTCCTGTATCTCAAACCGGTTATACACTGGCAAGCCAGGTCAATTACCGGATTCGGGGAATTGCCAATATTTTTTCGGAACAGGTTGGAGCAACATACACCTGCGAGATTCCGGGTACACAACATGGTCCGGGCACACCACAAAACAACAGTGCCCATTTTACGGGATCAGACCTGGTAGTCGTTTGCGCCGGTAATAACTTCAGCTACAGTTTTGCTGCCAATGACCGTGACAACGATCAGATCCGTTATTCTTTCTGCACAGGTTATAATAGTTCTTCGCAGGGTGTAAATGGGGTACCTGCAGGAC
>JAGODE010000431.1 GCA_017998385.1 Chitinophagaceae bacterium
ATGTCCTAATGAGATAAATGTGCTGATGAGTACTCCATACTACCCACTGTCCACTATCCACTGTCAACCGTCAACTCTCTGACCTCCGGCCACTAAACACTGACCACAATATAATACAGCATAAACAGGCAGACCACGAGTTTCAGGAATGAGCCCAGCAAAAAACCTGCAAATGAACCGAAGGCAGCTTTCAGCGATTTGTTGGTTTGCTGGCCGCCAATAAGCTCGCCGATAAAGGCGCCGGCAAAGGGTCCGATGATCACACCCCAGGGGCCGATCCAGAATGCCGCCAGAAAGCCGATTGTACAACCCCATACGCCATATTTTGTGCCGCCAAAACGTTTGGTGCCCCAGATTGGGATCAGGTAATCCAATACCAGCGACAAAATGACGATTCCCGCCCAGATAAGAAGAAATTTTGTCGCAAATGGCTTGTCGGGCCGCAGTTGCTGAATAAGCAGACCAACATAAGCAACAGGAGGGCCGGGTAATAAAGGCAGGAGACTGCCGGCCAGGCCTACCAGTACTAATACAACCCCCAGGATAATCCATAACCATTCCATGCATTAAATATAGCTATTCTGCCCATTTTACAGCGATGCGGGTGGGGGTGAACTGACAACGCCTGCCGGCCGAAACTGCCATTTTTGCATTTTTGGCAGACACGGCATAATCATTGAGTATCAGATGCTGATTGCCCAAAGTGGCATTCAAAAAGGAGAAATAATAATTATGGGAAAAATAATCGGAATTGATCTGGGAACCACTAATAGCTGCGTGTCAGTTATGGAAGGCAATGAGCCGGTGGTAATTGCCAACGATGAAGGCCGCCGTACCACGCCTTCTGTAGTGGCTTTTTTGAAAAATGGAGAGCGTAAGGTAGGCGACCCGGCAAAACGCCAGGCGATTACCAACCCGCATAACACCATTATGTCTGTGAAGCGTTTCATGGGCCGCCATTTCGATGAAGTGTCGCAGGAAATCAGCCACTGGAGCTACAAAGTGGTAAAAGGCGATAACAATACCGTACGTATTGATATCGACGGGCGTCTGTATACTCCCCAGGAGATCAGCGCGATGGTACTGCAGAAAATGAAAAAAACAGCCGAAGATTACCTGGGCCAGGAAGTAACAGAAGCGGTGATTACCGTACCCGCTTACTTTAACGATGCGCAGCGTCAGGCTACCAAGGAGGCAGGTGAAATTGCCGGCCTTACCGTTCGCCGTATTGTAAACGAGCCCACTGCTGCCGCCCTGGCCTATGGCCTGGACAAAGGCAAACACGACCAGAAGATCGCTGTATTTGACCTCGGTGGTGGCACATTCGATATCTCTGTTCTCGAGCTGGGTGACGGTGTATTTGAAGTAAAATCCACCAACGGTGATACACACCTGGGCGGTGATGATTTTGATAAAGTGATCATGGACTGGCTGGCCGATGAATTCAAAAAAGATGAAGCCATCGACCTGCGTAAAGACCCAATGGCACTGCAACGTCTGAAAGAAGCTGCTGAAAAAGCAAAAGTGGAATTGTCTTCTTCCAGCGAAACAGAAATCAACCTGCCTTATATCACTGCAGTAGACGGAGTGCCCAAACACCTCGTTAAAAAACTGAGCCGCGCCAAATTTGAACAGCTGGCCGACTCCCTGTTTACCCGCTGCCTCATTCCCTGTGAGCAGGCCCTGAAAGATGCAGGCCTCAGCACATCACAGATCGATGAAGTGATACTGGTAGGTGGTAGTACACGTATTCCTAAAGTACAGGAGATAGTAGAGAAATTCTTTGGTAAAAAACCCAACCGCGGTGTAAACCCCGATGAGGTTGTAGCAGTAGGTGCAGCTATCCAGGGCGCCGTACTCACCGGTGAAGTAAAGGATGTACTGTTGCTCGACGTTACCCCGCTTTCACTGGGTATCGAAACAATGGGTGGTGTAATGACTACGCTTATTGCATCCAATACAACCATTCCTACCAAAAAGTCGGAAGTATTCTCTACCGCCAGCGACAATCAGCCGGGCGTACAGATTCATGTACTGCAGGGCGAGCGCAGTATGGCAAAAGACAATAAAAGCCTCGGTATCTTCAACCTCGATGGAATACCACCCGCTCCGCGTGGTGTGCCCCAGATCGAAGTTATCTTCGATATCGATGCCAATGGTATCCTGCACGTAACTGCAAAAGATAAAGGCACCGGCAAGGAACAAAAGATTCATATCGAAGCCGGCAGCGGTCTCAGCAAAGACGAAGTAGAACGCATGAAAGCCGAAGCACGTGCCAATGAAGCTACCGACAAAGCGGAACGCGAAAAGATCGATAAACTCAATGCAGCAGACAGTCTCGTATTCCAGACAGAAAAACAACTGAAAGAATATGGCGACAAGATCCCTGCCGATAAAAAGTCTGCGATCGAATCTGCAGCCGAGAAACTGAAAGAGGCGCATAAAGCACAGAATATCGCTGAAATTGATTCGGCCAGTGCAGCACTCAATGCAGCCTGGACCGCCGCCAGCGAAGACATCTACAAATCGCAGGGTGGTGCTGCTGATGCCGCCGGCGCACAAGGTCAGCCCGGAGCCGGAGAGGGTGCTTCAAGCGGTGCAGACAATGTAACAGATGTACCTTACGAAGAAGTAAAATAATAGCACAGTTGTTATC
>JAGODE010000007.1 GCA_017998385.1 Chitinophagaceae bacterium
GCCTTTTATCTTTAGCCCTTTTACCCTTCACCTTATTCCGCTGCTATCACCAGCAATGCCACAATAAGAATAAAACTATACTCACAACCACCTGTTCCATGCTCGCCTACAAACCAGCCCAGGCTGGCATGTATGAGAATGATACCGACTGCCAGAATGAGAATAAGACCCATACAGGCAATTTTTACGTACCGTTTCAGAATGAGACAAATGCTGGCAGCGATTTCAAAAACGGTGATCGCCCATACCGTTACCAAAGGCAGCGGTATATGCTTTGACTCCATAAATAATACGAATTGTGGAATGGTGTTGTTGGCAATGCGAACAATGGCATGAGCCAGAAAAACGATAGCCAGCGAAATACGAAGCGCGGTTAATGCTACCGGTAATGAAATAAAAGGGAAAGATCGTTGCATAATATTTATTCAGTTAAGGTTATATCGTCATCATCGACCGATTGATTTGATAAAGGATTTTGTACTGCACCCGCTCACATACTTTCTGAAATGAAGATAGGCATTCAGAAATGCTGCAGGATCTTCGATATGCGGCCAGTGCCCGATGTGATCGGGCAGCAGGTAAACTTTGGGGTGCGGAATGAGCCGCGCATACATCTCAACCATGGCTCTGCCCGAATTGGGGTCGGCAGGTCCGTTGATAAAACAAAGCGGTATATCTGTGTCCTGCATAGCGCCAATCCATCGTTGCTGATAATTATATTTATCAAAAACCAGGCGACCGATGCGATACGAAATGGATTTTCCTTTTTTAAAGGTCAGCGCATACCATTGGTCATTGAGGAAGCTTTTGCCGGGTTGCGTCTGATGGCCAAACAGCTTACAGATTGTTTTTTCAATAAATCGGCGGCCGATTGCCTTATTCACTATATAGCCCACCCAGGAAGGCGATTGCGATAATAAACGCTGAATAAACCGCGGCTTGTATTGATGCATAAATAACCCACCGTTTACAAACGCGACCGAGTTAATGGAAAAAGGGGTATGTGAAATAGACTGCTGCGCAATCAGCTCCTGTGCTACGCTTACACCCAGGTCATGCGCCAGCAGGTGTACGCTGCTTATCTGCAGCTTTTGAAGCAATTCCTGCACAATAGCAGTGTATTCTTCATAAGAAAACCGATGCCGGCGGGGCTTATCTGAAAACCCCATGCCCAGGTAGTCGAACGCTATTACCCGGTAGTCGCTGGTAAGCGATGGCAGCAACGATTGCCATTCGAGGCTGCTGTATGGATAGCCATGAAGAATAAGCAAAGGCTCTCCTTCTCCCTCATCAATATAAAAAATCTGGTGCGGACCGTAACGGAGGTATCGGCCTTTGTTGAGCCAGCTGGTGAGCGCGGGCGAAAACATGGTGGTTTGGTGTGCCAACGGATAAATAAACGGTTTGAGAAATTAGGAAATCTAACAAGTCTGGCCTGCTTACAAATCTATTATGATTGTGAAATGCGAGCCCTTATATGAGTGCTATAAAAGCCTGCTTGTGACGGTTGTAATTGTAAGCTGCCAACCCGGTGTTTGCCGTTGGTTGACGCTTTTTGGTAATTGGTATCGGTAAACGCATCGCTGACAGCGATTTTGTATCCTCGCATAATTTATCCGATTTTCGAAGTATGAAAAGATGGATGTTGCATGTGGGATTCTGGTTAAGCTACCTGGCACTCTGCATCCTTATTGAATATATGTGGGTACGCGTGGCCTTGCCCAATGAGCCTGTAGGCGAGTTGCTGCCGCATATTTTTATGGCGCCCATTTTCACATCCACTCCGGAAATACTGTTTGCTTATTATATGCTTTACCGGGGATCGGAGCGATTTATGAATCCTGCCATACCGCACTGGAAAAGTATTAGCGAGATCCTGATCATGTTTGCAGTAGGTGTGATGGCGGTACGTCTGACCACTCATTATGTACTGGGCTATGTAGCATACGGAGGGCGGTTTGCAGAAACGCGGATCTGGGATCCCAATGTGCTTTTGCGGGTAGTGCTGTTTCTGGGTTTTTCTTCCGGCATTGCACTTTCTATCAAATCTTTCCGGCGTCAGGTGGCTTCGCGCGACCGGGAAAATGCATTGATGCGGGAAAAACTGAGCACAGAGCTGAAAATGCTGCGCAACCAGCTGCACCCGCATTTTCTTTTCAATACACTTAACAATATTTACGCACTGGCCAGAAAGAAATCGGACCAGGCCCCTGAGGCAGTGATGAAACTGTCTGAATTACTGAGTTTCATTTTGTATGAGGCTGGCCGCGACTCAATTCCGATTGGCCGTGAAGTCAACTTCCTGGATGATTATATCGCGCTGGAGCGGATACGATATACAGGCCGTCTCTCTATAGAGTTTACCCGGCAGATAGAAAACCCCGATCAACTCATTGCTCCATTATTACTATTACCATTAGTAGAAAATGCATTCAAACATGGCATCAGCGAAACGCGGTTTGATTCATTTATCCGCATGCACCTGGAGCAAAAGCAACAGCATTTCAATTTCATGATCGAAAACTCAATGGAACGCGATAAGCCGGCGGCTACTACCGGCAATATAGGCCTGGTAAATATACAACGGCAGTTGCAGCTCACTTACAAAACACACTATATCGAGATCAGTGAAACGGAAAAAACCTATAAAGTAAGTTTATATATCAACCTGGATAGTTATGGAAAAGCTTAGTTGCATTATTGTGGAAGATGAGCCGCTGGCGGCAGAAGTACTCGAAGACTATATAAAACAGGTGCCTTTCCTGGACCTGGTCAACATCTATGAAGATGCCCTGTTTGCCCTCGAAGCATTGAAAAAGCAAAAAGTAGATGTTATTTTCCTGGATATTCATTTGCCAAAACTCAAAGGCCTTGATTTTATTAAAACACTTAAATCGCCTCCACAGATAATTATTACTTCTGCCTATCGTGAGTATGCGCTGGATGGATATGAACTGAATGTGACGGATTACCTGCTCAAACCCATCAATTTTAACCGCTTTCTGATGGCCGTCAATAAGCTGAAAAACCAGCACGAATCGGAAGTGTATTCTGTGGCAGTACCGCATACCGGCGAGCGGGCTCACCTGCTGATTAATATCAATAAGAAAAAGATCAAGGTTTTTTACGACGAGATCCTTTATATCGAGAGCCGTAAGGAATACATCAATATTGTGACAGAAAAGGAATCTCATCTGACCAAGTACCAGCTGACCGATATAGAAGCGGAACTCGATAAAGCTTCTTTCATGCGCATTCACCGTTCTTTTATTGTAGCTCGCAATAAAATAAAAGCGTTCAATGCCGCTGAAGTGGAACTGGGCGGCCAGGTTATACCCATCGGCCGAAGCTACAAAGAGTTGGTACTGGGTGTACTTAACAACAAAGAGTAACACGCCATTTCGCCTGCCATATAACATAACAATCTGCTTAAAGGCAAATTACCGTTCATTTATTATAGCACTGCAGCGGAATCAGTCGAGTCCATACAATGACTGCCACTGCATTGTTGCGCCTGTTGAAACACACGAACCTCCTGCCTAATGCATTAAATCTCCACTTACACCCTGTTCGTTTACACATTATGGTTCTATGTTGAAAGCGCCAATTGTGCGCGCAGCGAATGGATAATTTCATGGCTCTGCATGTAAATCTGTAAAGGTTTACAAATTACCATAAACTAAAAACGACATGAGAAAACTTCTGACATGTATGCTCGGATGTCTGCTGTTGAGTTCTTCTGTGTTTGCTCAAAAGCAGGCCGAAGGACAGGTGGTAGACGAGCAAGGAAAACGAATCCCCTTTGTTTCAGTAACAATTAAAGGGAAATCGGCAGGTATGACTGCCGATGAAAATGGAGAATTTATATTAAAGAATGTACCGGACAATGCAGTAATTGTATTGAGCAGCCAGGGATTTAAAACAAAAGAGGTGACACTGGCTGAATTACTCAAAGGTCCCATCGTGCTGGAGGTAGCTGTTAATGAGCTGAAAGAAGTGATTGTAACTACTGCACTCGGTGTAAACCGGACGCAACGCTCTGTGGGTTATGCCAGTCAGCAGATCAGTGCCGAAAAACTCTCAACTACAAAGCTGGCTGACCTGAATACGGCACTGGCTGGTAAGGTGGCCGGTGTGCAGGTGCGTAGCGGATCAGGTGCCAAGTTTGGTACATCTACTATTCGTCTGCGCGGTGTGAATACACTCGGCGGCGGCAATCCTATTTATGTGATTGATGGAGTGATTTCGAGTGCTTCCAACGTCAACCCCGATGATGTTGAAAATATCAACGTACTCAAAGGGCCTGCTGCTACCGCTCTGTATGGTCAGCGTGGTTCAGAAGGTGCGATTGTGGTAACCACCAAAAAGGGCAGCCGTCAGGGTATAGGTGTTGAGTTTAACCATACCACTACTTTTGAGCGTGTGTACATTCTGCCCAATTATCAGAATGAATATGCAGGCGGTTCCTCACAAACATGGAACACATTTGTATTTAACCCCGCTACCATGCCCGCCTATCTGCAGGTATTGAACGGTGCCAAATATCACCGCTTCGATGTGGATGAAAGCTGGGGTCCGCGTATGGATGGCTCACTTCATGCACCCTGGTATTCCTGGGATCCCAGCGATCCGGAGTTTGGAAAGCTGAAACCAATCGATCCGCAACCCGATAACGTAAAAGACTTTTTCAGAACCGGCATTGCAAACAACACAACAGTGGCGTTTTCAAAAGCAGGCGATGGAAGTCAAACCCGCGTATCTTTTACCAACCTGAGCCGCTCAGGTGTTGTACCCAATTCAAGACAGCAGAAAAACTGGCTGGCATTCAACAATACACTTGAACTGGGAACACGCCTTACAGTAAATACCAATATCAACTACGTTTATCAATACCTGTACAACGTACCTTCTGAAGGATACGGTACACAGACCACCGGATCATTTAACCAGTGGTTTCAACGTGATGTGGAAACGCATAAGCTCAAAAGATATAAACGCCCCGATGGTTCATTTACATCCTGGAACATCAGCTCGCCCACCAATGTGACACCCAAATACTGGGACAACCCTTACACCGAAGTGTATGAAAATACATCGCGTGGCTATAACCAGGCATTCTATGGAAGTTTAGTGGCTTCTTATAAATTGCTGAATGGCTTGAAAATAAATGCTATTGTGCGTGGCAACTTCACTAATAACAATGGCGATAGCCGGGTAGCTTCTTATACGCTTAATACGCCCCGGTACTCCACTTTTGCCAATAAATTCAGAGAAACCAATACGCTGCTGAGTGCGGATTATGAACGCAACTTTGGAGAGTTTTCATTCCGCGCTGCAGCGTTTGGCGAGCTCATGAAACAACAGGCTGCCAACGAGTCTGCTGCAACCAATGGCGGTTTTATCCTTCCGAATGTATATAATGTAAGCAACTCGCTTAATGAAAAGTCTGCCAGCAATTCGCAGAGTGTACGTCGTGTTAATAGCCTTTATGGATATATTTCAACCGGTTTCCGAAACATGTTGTTTGTGGATGTGAATATGCGTAATGATGTGTCTTCTACACTGGCCAAAGGCAATAACTCCTATATCTATGGCGGTGTGAGTACATCGTTCATCTTTACAGAACTCTTAAATGACAAATCGGTACTGTCTTATGGTAAGCTCCGTGCCTCAGTGGCCCGTGTGGGTACAGATGTAGGTGCTTACAATACGCAGGCCGTATATGGTCTCGGCACCAACTATGTGAAACCTGTAGGCACTGGTACGGTTACCTATTCTTCTCAGACAATCCCCAACCAGCGTCCCAATGCTAACCTGGAGCCAACCTTGTCTACCAGCTATGAGGCGGGTGTGGATCTTAAATTCTTCCGCAATCGGGTACGCCTCGATGCCGGTTATTATTTCCGCGAGGCCAAAGGTCAGATCCTGTCAGTAAGTGTACCTGGTTCAACCGGCTATACTTCACAACTGATCAATGCCGGTAATATCCGTAACTATGGTTTTGAACTTACACTTGGCGGTACGCCGGTGCGTAATGAGAACCTGGTATGGGATGTTGATTTCAACCTCGGTGTAAACCGTAATAAAGTAGTAGAACTGGCGTATGGTATCGACAATATTCAAACCGGACTCGATGGTTCGAATATAGCTTTCGGCTTTGTTGGTTCACCGGCCGTGTCGCTGAATGCTAAAATCAACCAACCCTATGGAATGATTATTGGTAACGGTATCAAGAAAGATCCTGCTACCGGTAAGCGCCTGATCAATGATGATGGTTTTTATGTTACAGAAGATAATATGGAACTCGGTTCTATTCTGCCCAAGTTCACCGGCGGTTTCAACAGCTCACTTTCGTATAAAAGATTTTTCTTCTCTTTTGTAGTTGATTTTCAAAAGGGCGGCCGCTTTATTTCCACCACCAAAATGTTTAACCACTATTCAGGCCTGGCCGAAGAGACTGCTGGTTTAAATGATCGTGGTAAGCCCAAGCGTGATCCCGTTGCCAGTGGTGGTGGTGTGCGCCTGGATGGTATTAATGAAAATACCGGTAAAGCCAATGAGGTATATGTGGAAACACAGGATCTGTATGAAGGCGCCCTGTTTTCTGTATGGGAAAACTGGATGTATGATGCTTCTTACATGAAGTTGCGCGAGTTGAGTATTGGCTATGACCTGCCCAAAACACTGTTTGGTAAAACCCGTATTCAGAATGCCCGCTTATCGCTGATTGGTCAAAACCTCTGGCTGATTTCCAGTAAGGTAAAAGGTATTGACCCTTCTGAGCTGGAACAGTCCTGGCTCGAAGGCGGTCAGCTGCCCGGAACCCGCACTATGGGTGTTAACCTCAAGATCACTTTTTAAGCTTATAACTCATTTGATATGAAAAGAAAATTCTTCAACTACATACTACTGCTGTCGGCATTTGCCGGCAGCACCGGTTGCCAGAAAGATTTTGGCGATCTCAACATCAGTCCCAATGGCCCTTCAAGTCCCAGTACGCGCTACCTGTTTGGCAATGCAGTAGTGAATCTTCCTGGTATACAGGCAGCCTCCGGCAATCTGTATGTACAGTTTGCATCGGAGTTTGAATACAACGAAGAGTCTCGTTATTTTAATAAGATATATACCTATGATCCTATTTATGCTGGTCCTCTTATGGATCTTCAAACTGTGATCGATCTGAATACTGACGCGGAAACAAAGGGTACTAAGGTAGTACTGGAAAATGGCAGTAACGCCAATCAACTGGGGCCTGCCCGTATTCTTAAAGCCTTTTTGATCTTGCATATCACAGACCGTTGGGGCGATATCCCGTATAGTGAATCGCTCAAAGGTGTGGAAAACGTAAAGCCAAAATTTGACAAGCAGCGCGATGTGTATAATGACCTGCTGAAAGAGCTGAAAGAGGCAAGTGAGCAAATCACTGCCGGTCTGCCCAATGATCCTCTTTTTGACGGTAATGCTGCCGCCTGGAAGGCATGGGGTAATTCACTTCGTGCAATAGTAGCACTGCGTATGGCCGATACTGAGGATGCGGCGATTGCTAAAACAGCATTTACTGAAGCAGTAACTGCGGGATTAATCAGCAGTAATGCAGGCAACGCAATTTTCAAATACCTGACCAACAGCAGTTTTGAAAACCCTTGGTATACAAACTACATCCGCCAGGGCCGGAGAGACTACGGTGTTTCGGAAACAGTAATGAATTTCCTGGTCAGCCGCAATGATCCGCGTCTGCCGATATTTGCCAGCAAGGCTTCCAATACCGGTACATATGTTGGCATCCCCTATGGTAAAAATGCCAGTTATACCACCAGCGACTTTAGTCTTTTTGCTCCCAGCATTTATGCACAGAATGCGCCGTTGCAGATTACAACCTATGCACAAATCTGTTTTACAATGGCAGAGGCAGCACTCCGTGGCTGGATACCCGGCGGCGATGCAGAAGTAGCTGCATGGTATGATAAAGGTGTACGGGCTTCGATGGATCAATGGGCTTCTGTATCACGCAGTCCTGTTGTGACGATTACAGAAACGGATAAATTAACATACCTGGCACTGCCTCAAAATGCATTACCTGCAGTAAATGCCCTAAGCTTTAACGAAAAGCTGGATCGCATTCAATCGCAGAAATGGATCAACTTTTATATGAATAATGGTTTTGAAGCATGGGCCGAGTGGCGTCGCACAGGATACCCTGTACTACAACCTGCCGTTGACCCGCTTAGCATAGATGGTCAGATACCGCGCCGGCAGTGTTATCCAACCACAGAAAAAGATCTGAATGGCGATAACTATAAAGCCGTTGTTACTGCACAGGGGCCCGATGAACTGGCCACCCGCATGTGGTGGGACAAATAAACCTTTATCTCTTTAAAATAAATATGTATAGGTGATGGTATAAAACCTGGATTTAATTCTCATGTGAACGGTCAATAATGCGAATACAAAAGCGTTCACAACGGCTGGTATGTCTATACCGGCCTTTTTTTATTAGGCAGAAGGTAGAGGGTAAAAGGTATAAGGAAAAACGTTTACTCTTTCCCTTCCGCCTTTTACCCTCTACCTTTCGCTCTGGTACATTGCCATAAGAGGCATCTCAATCGGTGTAAATAACAGGTGATAAGGTTTCTGACTGTTTTTTATTAGGTAGAAGGCAGAGGGTAAAAGGTATAAGGAAAAGCGTTTACTCTTAACCTTCCACCTTTTACCCTCTACCTTTCGCTCTCGTACATTGCCATAAGAGGCATCTCAATCGGTGTAAATAACAGGTGATATGGTTTCTGACTGTTTTTTATTAGGTAGAAGGTAGAGGGTAAAAGGTATAAGGAAAAGCGTTTACTCTTAACCTTCCGCCTTTTACCCTCTGCCTCTCACTCTGGTACATTGTCATAAGAGGCATCTCAATCGGTGTAAATAACAGGTGATAAGGTTTCTGACTGTTTTTTTGAGTTGGAACGGAGAAGCTAAAAGAAGAACGATGTCGAAATATTTCTACCTTTTAGCTTCCACCTTTTACCCTCTACCTTTCACTCTGGTACATTGCCATAAGAGGCATCTCAATGGGTATAAATAACAGGTGATATAGTTTCTGACTGTTTTTTTAGGTAGAAGGAATAGGGTAAAAGGTGTAGGGAAAAGCGTTTACTCTTAACCTTCCGTCTTTTACCCTCTGCCTTTCACTCTGATACATTGCCATAAGAGGCATCTCAATGGGTATAAATAACAGGTGATATGGTTTCTGACTGTTTTTTTGAGTTGGAACGGAGAAGCTAAAAGAAGAACGATGTCGAAATATTTCTACCTTTTAGCTTCTACCTTTTAGCTTCCAGCTTTTACCCTCTACCTTTCGCTCTGGTACATTTCCCATAAGAGCCACCTCAACCTGCGAAACGAACTGGTAATATGATTTCGGACCGTTTTTTCTGAAATACTCAATTGTGCGGCAATCATCTTACGGCTTACTCCCTGCAGCGTGAGTTGTAGTATAGCCTGTTGTTGCGGTGTAAGCCGGGCCAGTGCCTGGTCAAAAAGCTGCCGGACATCGCGATGCTCCAGTTTTAGAAGAAAAGCCGCTTCTGCAGGGAGGGTTGGCTCCTGCTGTAGTGGATAGCTTTCCCGTTTTTGGGATAAACGCCGGCGTGCCGCTGCAGCCAGCTTATGTGCTGTCTGAAACAACCACTGTTCCGGATGTTCCAGTTGAGCCACCTGCTCACGTTGGTTCCAGAGCAGCAGCAGGCAATCCATTACCAGTTCCTGCGCGGCTTCGTTTTGACGAAGTTTTAGCAGACAAAGTGAAAATAACGGTGCATAATAGTGATCACACAGCTTTCGGAAAGCCGGTTCTCCGATTGTCATTAATGCGGTAAATAGGTTATGATCGGCATACACTCCATGCATAAGCGGCAGTTTGGGCAACAAATGCTGTGATGAAAAAGAAAATAAATCAACTGGCCCTGCAAATGATTGCAGGCCGCTCATCCGGGGAAAGCGGGGAGTGTGCCGGAAAATGAGTATATGTAAAGTAAGAAAAGCAAGGAAAAAATTATGGTTGAATGCGACTACAGCCGTTCTGTTTTATCCGAATCAGCTACTGATCTGCAAAAGGTTTGTCAGGATCAGGTTCTTTTCCAAAGCGGAGAATATGCCCATCCGGGTCCTGCACCTGTAGCTCCTGCGCCCAGGAATAGTTTACAGGAGGGTGCAATACGATCACATTATGGCTTAAAAGGTAAGTATAAAAACTATTCATATCTCCATCAAACCCAACCCAAACCCAGGTGCCGGGTTGCCCCTGTGCCGCTTTACACAGGTAGATACCTCCACCATCTTTATTAACGCTGGTAAAATGTTCTGAACCCCATTCGGCAGCATTAAAGCCAAGAATATCGCAGTAAAAATGAAGGCTATATTTCATATTGCTCACATTCAATATTGGTTGTATGCCTTCGATCCGTATCATGAAAAAAAAGTTATTACAAATTACGAAGCTTTTGGATATCACCGGATAGGTTGTGACAGGTTACAGGTAACAGCGGATAGTTGACTGAATTGTGGTGCCGCGATGCATCGCAGCATTACAATAAGCACCTTCCTTATACCGCTCTTAACATTTTAATAATGCCGTCATTTTTTCAAAATCTTGATTTTTGCCTGCCGGAAATCCGGAAAAATTAAGGCAACGTGAATCCTGCAATTGGTTTGAACAGTGGCGACCCCAAAGCCTTTGCCGTGATATTTGAAACATATCACCAGAAGGTGTATTATTTTCATCTGCGTAAGGTGAAGGATGCGCCACAGGCCGAAGAGCTGACCCAGCAGACTTTTATTAAACTGTGGCAGGGGCGGGCAGCCTTTTCCCCTGACTCTTCACTCGATGCTTTTTGTTTTACTATCGCCCGTTCCGTTTTGATTGATCACTTTCGCAGGCAGGCAGCGGAACGTAAGCGGCAACAACTCATCACCGCATATGTACCGGAGGAAACAGAAGAAACTGCTCCAGGTTTTGAATCAACCGATTACCTGCGTGCGGTAGTGTCAAAGCTGCCTCCCGTGCGCCGGCATGTGGTTTTATTAAAAATAATGGAAGGGTATAGTAATAAAGAAGTGGCCGAACGCCTGTCTATATCCATCAAAACAGTAGAAGATCATTATTCAAAGGCGGTGCGCCAGCTGCGCTCGGCGAGTCTCACACTGGCCGCTGTTGTCATCATTTCAGCCCGTCTGTGTTAAGTTAATATTATCAGCAGGGGTGATACAGCTCCTGCTTCGTACTAATTACTACCAATATTTCTTATTTGAGTATGGAGGTTAACCGGTCGTTGATAGAACGTTTTTTTAATAACGCATGTTCTGATGAAGATGCTGGCGTGGTAAAGCAATACCTCGATGCTCACCCACAGCAGGCGGCCGATTACCTGAGAGAACAATGGGAACTGGCAGGCCGGGAAACGGCTCCGGTACCACGGCAACAAACCATGTGGCGCTCGCTGCAGCAGACACTGCAGTTGCCCGGTGCCAAACGGGTTACTCTGTCCACACTGTGGTGGAGTGTGGCGGCGATGCTGATCGTGACGATGACGGTGTGGGCCATCGACCGGTCACAACAGAAAGTGAAGGATGAAATATATGCTGAGCCAATAGCAGCAAACCCACAGCCTGTACGTCTGCTGCGCCTCAATACCGGTACAGAACCACTGACACTGGCTTTACCGGACAGCTCGGAAGTGGTTTTGCAGCCCGGTGCCTCAGTCAGGTATGACAGTGCGCTGGCAACAACAGCTACGCGACAGATAGAGTTAGAAGGAGAAGGATTGTTCAGAGTGAAAAAAGATCCGTCGCGACCTTTTACCGTATGGGCAGGCCCAGGAGCCACTACTGCTTTGGGAACGATATTCAGTGTAGCGCCTAATCAGCAAGGGTATTGTGTGCGATTGCTGGAAGGAAAAGTACTGGTACAGCTTTTCGATTCGATCAACGGGGTGTTGAAACAGCAGGTCATTCTGAAACCCGGCCAGCAGGCTTACCTGGATACACTACTGGATATAGCGCAGGTAAAACAAAGTCAGCAGGGGCCTGATCGGTCTGCCAGAGAGCAGCACAAAGTAGGCAGCTCAGATCTGCATTTTCAAAATGCACCGCTTGCCGAAGTGCTGGATAAGCTGGGTAACTATTATGGAGTAACACTCCGCTATGAAAAAGAAGTTATTAACGATAAATATTTTACCGGACAGGTAAAGGCCAACGATTCTTTGCCCGTGTTATTGCAGATAATAGCACAAATGAATGGCTTGCAGGTATTGCCTGCAGGAGAAGGCTATCAGTTGAAACCATCCACCATAAAATAACAGGGAGAATGACCTGTAAACACACTATCAGTCAATAGCTGATACAGGCAATTATTTGCCTGAACCTAACATAAAAACGACACAACTATATGCTTATGCAATTGACGCAATGGCGCCAGCTGCTCCGTATGTTATGCGGATTGGTACTGGTTCTTTCAATGAGTAACGGAGGCCATGCCCAACAGGCTGCCACTACAGACATTACCGGCACGGTTATGGGCGACAATGGCACCCTGCTGCAGGGGGTGACTGTACAGGTAAAGAATGCCACTACTGGCAGTGCTGCTATTTTGTCTGCTGTGACAGATGAAAAAGGTGTATTTGTATTTCATAAAATGCCTGTAGGCGAAAAACTGGACTTCCAGTTTTCATTTGTGGGATATGAAACGGGTTATCAAAAAGGGTTTGTGGCCCGTGCCGGCGCACAGAACAATAGTATGATGATCCGCCTCACGCCCGATTCAAAAGAGCTGAATGAAGTGGTGGTAACCGCACTCGGTATCAGCCGCCAGCAAAAAGCACTGGGTTATTCGGCACAGCAAATCGGATCGGAAGAAATGAATGATGCGCGCTCCAATAACTGGTCGAGCGCATTGTCTGGTAAGGTCGCAGGCCTGCAGTTGCTTTCTGCCGGTTCGGGCCCCATAAACTCGACACGCGTGACACTACGCGGCGATATTTCACTGAACCCTAATAATAATAATGCACTGATAGTGGTAGATGGTGTGCCAATGAGCAACCGCAATATGACCACCTCAGGTGTAGATAATGCTTACCAGGCCGGCTCAGGTAATGATGTACCTGTTGATTTTGGCAACAACATTGCCGATATAAATCCTGATGATATTGAAAGTATCACCGTTCTGAAAGGTCCGGGTGCCGCGGCACTTTACGGGAGCCGCGCGGGCAATGGAGCACTGCTGATCACGACTAAATCAGGTAGCCGCAAAAACAAAGGGATTGGTATAACAGTAAACTCCAACTACAGCGTGAATACGGTACTCAAATGGCCCGATTACCAGTATGAATACGGGCAGGGTACAGGGAAGGCGTATAATACCGCCGGAGAAAAATATTATTCCTATGGAGCTACCGAAGATGGGGCCAGCACCAGTGGTACCAGTAGTGCCTATGGTCCGGCATTCAATGGCCAGTCTTATTACCAGTACGATCCAGCATTGCAGAGTCGTGGAGCGGAGCGTACGCCCTGGCGTCCATATGAGGATAATATTAAAGGATTCTGGCGCAACGGATATACTATGACCAACAACGTATCGCTCGAAGGAGGCAGCGACAAGGGTACGGCACGTCTTTCGATTACACATTCCAAAAACGAATGGATCATGCCCAATACCGGTTTTGAAAGAATCACTGCGCAAACCGGTCTTAACTACAAAATATCAGATCGGCTTAAGATAAATACCAAAATCAATTATACCAATAAGGTAAGTGATAATCTGCCTGCTACCGGATACAACAACCAGTCTATTGCTTATTTTATGATTTTCCAGAATCCCAATGTAGACCTGGCCTGGTATAAAGACCGCTGGAAACGCGGGCAGGAGCAGATCGATCAGATACATCCGTTCAGCTCATTTATCGACAACCCTTACCTGATTGCTTACGAGATGACCAATAGCATCAAGAGCAATAATGTGGTGGGTACCATCTCGGCAACCTATGAGTTTTCCAAACATTTTGATGTAATGCTGCGCTCCGGCATCAACCTGCTGAGTGAAGGCCGCGAACAGAAACGTCCTTTCAGCACAGCCAACTTTTTGCGCGGTTATTATAAGCAACAGAGCATAAGTGACTTTGAAGTAAACTCAGATGTACTGGCTACTTATCGTACACGTGTAGGAAAAGACTGGCAGCTTACTGCATCGGCTGGTGCCAATACCATGTCGCATGAGTACAGAAGAACAGATTCTTATGTAGATGGCCTGGTGATCCCGGCCGTATATAAACTGAGCAATGGACAGGCTTCTGCACAGGTAAAAGTGTATGACAAAAATTACAAGGTAAACAGCCTGTATGGAATGGCGGCAGTAGGTTTTAAAGACCGTTATTTCCTCGATGTAACCGCACGTAATGATTGGTCGAGCACCCTGCCGGCCAGCAACTGGTCATTCTTTTACCCTTCCGTTAATCTCAGTTTTATCCTGAGCGATATTTTCCGGCTGCCTCAGCCTGTTTCTTTTGCCAAGCTGCGCCTTTCTGCTGCTGATGGCGGCAACGATACAGACCCTTATCAAACGCAGAAGTATTATGGTACAAGCGACTTTGCCGGCTCAGGTTCTGTAAACCAGGTATTATATAATGCCAATCTGAAACCTGAAATATCTACCAACTATGAAGCCGGCCTTGATCTGCGTCTGTTTGCCAACAGGCTCAGTATTGATGCGACCTACTATAATAACACAACCCGCAACCAGATTGTGCCGGTACCGCTCGATCCTACTACAGGATATACCAGTGCGATCATCAACAGTGGTAAGGTGCGCAACCAGGGTGTAGAGCTGGTCGTAAGTGGCAAACCAGTGAAGACAAAATATTTCCAGTGGACAACAACTATCAACTGGTCACGTAACCGCAACAAAGTGCTCTATCTGGCCGAAGAATTTGGTGGAATTGGCAAGCAGGATATCGGGTATGGCGGTAATGCCACCATCCAGGCCCGTGTAGGCGGTACGACCGGTGATATCTACGGGTTTGGATTTGTACGTTCGCCCGAAGGTCAGATCGTATATACGGCCGATGGCCTTCCGGAGCGTCCGCAAGACATCCAGTATATCGGTTGTGCATTTGCCGACTGGAAAGGAGGAATCCAGAATGAGTTTGTGTACAAAAATTTCCGCTTCAGCTTTTTGGTCGATGGACAGTATGGAGGTATCATCTACTCACAGACACATCACAAGATGACTGAGCAGGGAAAGCTGAAACATACACTGCGTGGTCGTGAAGAAAATTATATAATCGGAGATGGAGTGGTGCGCGATGGAATTGGCCATTTTGTTCCTAATACAAAAAAAGTGTTACCCGTTGACTATTATGTAGAGTATTATCGCCGCGCCAACGTAGAGGCAAATTCATTTGACGCCTCTTACCTCAAACTGCGTGAAGCTAGACTGGAGTATGCTATCCCAACGAGTAAGCTGGGCAAATCATTTATCCGCCAGGCGATGATTGCCCTCTATGGCCGCGACCTGTTTATGATCACCAGCTTCCCCATTTTTGATCCTGAAACAGCAGCCCTCAATGGTAATGTACTGTTGCCGGGCGTGGAAATGGGCCAGTTGCCTTCCACCCGTACTATGGGTGTAAACATTACGCTCAAGTTTTAACTAAAAGTGCCACCTGATTTTTAAACACGTTTAATCTCTTTATATGTCAAAAAAGTCTCTTTTAACACTGGTACTCTTCAGCCTGCTGGCTGCATCCTGTACCAAGAGTTTTGAAGAAACAAATACGGATCCCAATCGTATTGAAGCCATCAGCCCCGGCACTTTGCTTAATCCCATCATTTATGGCATGAGTACTTTCAACATGCAGCGGAGCGATGATATTACTTTCAACCTGATGCAGGTAATGCTTCCTTTCCCCAGCGTTTCGGGTGGTGTACACCGGTATGACATGTCGGATAATATCGGCAATAGCACCTGGAATGCCTCTTATCGCTGGATCACCAATGTGAAAGAAATGTATGCAGCGGCCGTATCGGCCCAGGACGTCAACTATCAGGCCATAGCTCTCACGCTTAATGCATGGATCTATGCCAATCTTACTGATTGTTTTGGTGATGTGCCGATGGAAGATGCGGCCAGGGGCGATGAGCGCATTTTCCAGCCCCGTTTTAATAAGCAGCAGGATATTTATCCCGTATTGCTGGCTTCGCTTGACTCGGCCAATAAACTTTTCAATACCACGCGTACCATGATCTACGGCACAGATCTGCTCTATGCGAATAATGTGGCCAAATGGAAAAAGTTCTGTAACTCACTGCAACTGCGTTTGTGGCTGCGTCTTTCACGCCGTACCGAGCTGAATCCTTTTGAAAACCTGAGCCGTATTATTAATGATCCCACTACTTATCCTGTATTTACCAGCAATGCCGACGCTGCTGTATTATCTATCAGTGGCGTGGCCCCGCTGAGTTCGCCCTGGGGCCGCCCCGTCGATTTTACCACGTTCAGGGCTATGAGTAAGTTTTTTCTCGACAGCCTGAATGCACTCAACGACCCGCGCCGCGCTAAATTTTCCTCACAGGCGCGTAGTGCCAATGGCAGTACCAATATAGGTTACCAGGGCATACCCAGCGGCTATGCTGGCAGCGAGTCTCAATTCACCTATATTCCCAGCAACGGGCTGCAGGCGCTTGTTACCGGCCCCATGATTTGCCCGATACTGCCCTATGCAGAAGTAGAATTTATAAAAGCCGAAGCAGCATTTCATGCCGGCGACCAGGTGGTTGCAAAGGCTGCTTATGAAAAAGGTGTAAAGGCTGCCATGGAGCAATGGGGTGTTACATTTCCGGCCGATTATTTTACCAATCTCAATGCGGTCTATAATAATACACTGGAAAGAATTATGCTGCAGAAATACTACGCACTATATTTTGTAGATTTTCAGCAATGGTTTGAATATCGCCGTACCGGGTTTCCCGTGCTGCAGCCAGGCGATGGAATGAGTAATAATAAGGTAATGCCATCGCGGTTTGAGTATCCACTGCCGGTACGAACAAATAATCCCGTCAATTATAAGGAAGCCAGTGAGTGGATGGGTGGCGATGATATCAACAGCAAAGTATGGTGGCAGCGATAACCCCTTTAAAACCTGAAAACAGTAATATGATCAATCGCAGAAATTTTCTCCGCAATATAGGAATGGCGGGAGCACTGGTAGCTGCTGAACCAGTAGTGGCTGCAGGGGTAAAGGCAACCGCCGGCTATTCCGAACCTCTTCCGCAGCTGGTAGTAAAAGGAAGTGTGGTAAGTAAAGGTAAAGGAGTGCCTGGTGTAGCCGTCACCGATGGTTTTACTATTGCATGGACAGATGCCCGTGGCCAATATACCCTGGAAGCTCATTCCGATGCGCGCTTCGTCTACATTTCTGTCCCAGCGGGATATGCCTTTCCTGCAGAAAAGGGAATTGCAAAATTTTATCAGACTCTGCGGAGGACCAAAAGTACTCAACAGGCAGTATTTGAACTGGAGTCATTATCAGCCTCTGATCAGAAGCATCAGTTTGTGCTCTGGGCCGATACCCAAATGATTTCTCCCGAAGATGCACAGTTATTAAAGACACAGTCAGTGCCCGACCTGCAGGCATTGCTCAGCACCTATCCGGAAGGCTCATTATTTCATGGTATTGGTTGCGGTGACCTCGTGTGGGATAAGTTTGAGTTGTTCAAAGACTACAAGGAAGCAATTGGCATGACCGGTATTCCTTTTTTCAGTGTTATTGGAAATCATGATATGGATCTTACCGCCCGTGGCGATGATGAAGCAGCTGATACTTACCAGGAACAACTGGGGCCTACCTATTATTCTTTTAACAGGGGTCGTATTCATTATGTAGTTCTGGATGATGTGTTTTACATCGGTGCCGATAAAAAATATATCGGGTATATCACAGACCGGCAGCTCAATTGGCTGGAGCAGGATCTGAAGCAAGTGAAACCCGGCAGTACGGTTGTGGTTGCCCTGCATATACCGACTAATACAGGTGTGGCACGCCGCAGCGGAAAAGAGGATAATATGAGTGGCACGGTTACTAACCGTAAACATCTTTACAAGCTGTTGGCTCCATTTAAGGCTCATTTATTATCGGGCCATACCCATTTCAACGAAAGCTGGGAGTCCGATAATATCATGGAGCATAATCATGGTACCGTTTGCGGAGCCTGGTGGACGGGGCCTGTGTGCAGTGATGGTACCCCCAGTGGTTATGGCGTGTACGAAGTGAATGGCGATGATATCAGCTGGTATTACAAATCAACCGGCCTTGACCGTAGTTATCAGATAAAAATTCATCCGCGGGGAGCCGATAAGAAATATCCTGATGAAGTTATTGCCAATGTATGGAACTGGGATACAAAATGGAAAGTGGAGTGGTGGGAAGATGGAGTGGCGAAAGGTGCTATGACCCAGTTTGTAGGCTTCGATCCACAGGCGGTAGAGCTCTATGCAGGTCCCGAACTCCCCAAAAAACACAGGTTTGTAGAACCCACACTGGCAGACCACCTGTTTCGGGCAAAGCCGTCGGCCGGCGCGAAAGAAGTGAAGGTGATGGCTACAGACAGGTTTGGAAATAAATATGAAAGCCTGATCAGGCTGTAAAAAATGTAAAAGGTGGAGGGTATAAGGTATAGGAAAGAGGCACTCCTTCTACCCTCTGCCTTTCACTCTTCACCTTTATCCTTCGGGTTATTCTTTTTCGAACATCAGCAGGCTCACAGTTCCTTCTTCCGATTCGTACCGGAGGTACAGCCATCCATTGTCTTTCCATACACGAAATGTGTCAACCCTTTTCTCTGCCTTATCATTGACTACGATCAGGTAGTACAGGTCATTTCTTTTTTCTAAGGTATAGGTAGCGTTGGCCTCTTCACCCGTCAGCCGCTGAAAGTATTTACCATCTTTGCTGATACGCAGGAATGCCTCTTTGTAAGGTGCCAGGTTTTTTTGATAGAGGCAAACGTTTCTTTCTCTTTACCCTTTTCGGTTGCCGCTTTTATGCCGGGATCCAGGTCAATCGGATCTTTGGCAAAATCAAAATAAACGCCTCCCAGGTTAAAAGCGGGCAGCTTCCAGGATCCGGCAATATCCTGTACGGTCAGATTTTTTACGCCAGAGCAACAAAGAAAAAACTGGTTACTAAAAAGGCGAGTGTAAGTTTGCTGAACATGGGGTGGTTTTAAAATGGCACAGATGAATGCAGGGCAGCAGTTATAACTGTACAATAGATTAAAAATTGTACGGAAAGCAAGCCTGCTCTGACCTGCCCGCGGCAAAACTGCTACTGGTACTTTTTTTCGAGCTTGCTGTATTTGTCCAACTCAACGTGTACCAGCCTCAACTGATCACCTGCCAGGAAAATATAGGCGCCTTCAAAATAGCTGGGATAAGGATTACCGCTTCGTCCCATATGGCTGGCATACCGGCGCACATCAAACGAAAAGGCAATGACCAGCGAATCCGTGGAGCGATATAACAGACGGGTCCAGTCAAGCCCCTGTTGCTTAAAAAGCTCAAAATCTTTACGCACTTCCGGCATTATAATAGCTTCGGTGAGGCTGAACGGAAATCCTTTGTAACGCGTATAATAATCAAAAACTGCGGAAGATACCGAGGGCGGCAAACTGGCTATTTTGAGTTGGGTTGATTTGGTAACACGCGCAATGCCGGATTGTTTTTCATTAAAAAAAGGACTCTTGCGGGGCTTCATTGCACAGCCTGTAAACAGGCACAATAGAACAAACAATAAAAGGGTTGATCTGGTATTCATTCAGGAAAGGCTGTAAAATGGAACAGTTTAAGTACAGACAGGGTTACAGGCAATAGAGCTGCTCGCGTATACGGATCAATTTTTGGAGCACCAGGGTATGGTCGGGTTCTTCGGGTAATGGACTATTGGGATAGGCGAGTTCAATATCCTGCATTAGTCTTTCGGCATAATCCAGCAGTTGCTGATATTCCCATTCTCCGTTTTTGATCGAAAGCAGTTCGGCACGATTTGATCGGCGTACATGCAACTGCCCTGTTTGAATGATTTCCCGGCCTACCTGTAACAGCCGGATTGTATGCATCATGTTCTTGGCGTCATAGTTTTTACCATGATTTATATTGTTGGTATAGCGCACATCATTTCGTTTTTTTACCCAGTCCCAATATTCTTTATGCTCCCGGCAGTGGATCGAATAGCCATCTGCATTGACAGAAAGGTAGGCGCGCATGACCTGTTTTTTGGGAATGCTGGAGACGGATACTTCGCTGGCATCTGTGCTGCTGACGATACCCTCAGACCAGGTTTCGTTGTTGTCGGCCACATAGAGGGCGTATATGCCTTTGGCGTGAGCGATGGCCGACAGCCCGCACTGCTCCTGTTTAATGCCCTGCCGGGAAAGCCAGTCTGTAAGAGGCATTGATTGATTGTCGTGCAGAATATAACAAAACTGGAGCAGGCTTTTGCGTTCCGGCGACAGCGGGTGATTGATTTTTTTATTTAGCCCCTGTGCCTTCCGGATTTGCGCGAGGGCATAACCGGCAAAACTGTCCTTGCATTTGCGGGTCAGAAACAGTTGTAACGGAAGCTCATCAAGTAATGGATGGCGATAAAGGATACAATCCGCCGGACTGGCCAGTAGCTCCAGCAGGGTAGGATTGGTTTTTAATAAAAGATCGGTGAAGCGTCCAAGTTCATAGTATACCTCATCATTTGTTTCATTACTTATCTGGGGTATATAGTCAATTCCGTAATAAATGGAGCGGGGCAGGTAGAAGACTCCTTTTATATCGGTATCAGATTGAGCGGTCTCTAATCCATAAGCGCGGCTGCCACTGATACATTCCAGCAAAAGCAGCCCATTAGTTTTAATGTCATGGATGTTCATAGCGGCGAACATGTTGACGGAAGAATTCATTAAGCGCGTTTATATCAGCTTCAGATTTTTCAGTCTCGCCCGACCGGGAGCGTAAATCTTCGTAGGTAGTGTGAATGTAGTTGTTGAGTGAGGAGCTCAGCGTCACCAGTTGATGCTCAGGTGTATGGGCTTTTTGTTCAATGAGGGCGGTCAACTCATTTTGCAGGGCTGGGGATAATTGCTGCATCAGGGGGCCAATGGTCATAGGCGCAATTGTTTTTTTGTGAAAGCACCAGCTGGCAGCCAGTAATGGGCGAAGGATATAAAATAGTTTTTTGATACCGATTTGTCTGTTGTCATTGAAGGAAGCCATGGCTGATGTGGCGACGCCCAGGTAATGAAAGAGGTGCGATCGTTGGGAAAAATACTGTTGGCTTAGACTCCAGAGGCCTTCTCTGAACCCTGGCTGGCTTTTGTAAACGATCGGTGACTGCAGCCATTCAAAGGGAGTGGTATTTGACTTAGCCATCAACCGGAGCACTTTTCGGAGGTCCCAACCATAGATATCCAGTTCATCTGCGATGGGAAATTGCAGGTCTTCGGACAGTTCATTTACCGTCAGGTAATATTCCAGCGGGCGTACAAATATGAAGCGAACGTCGTAATCACTGTCTGGTGAAGGAAATTGCCAGCCGCGGCTGCCGGATTCGCAGGCATACAGGAGGGTGAGATCCTGCCGGCCGATGTCTTCCAGTTTTTGTTGAATCAGTTCTTGCATTGCTTGCAAGATAGTTAACCCGGTCAACATATTCCTGTTACCCAGGGGAACAGGTTATTGAGTAAAAAAGACAACGCGCTGTGACGTGGGCTGGTTTATATCGTGGTCTTTTTCGACCAAACTCTTTCCCGAATATGGCGTTTTTCAGGAGCAGTAAAGGTTTTATACAGAATACAGTTTTTTTAGAGTTTACAGCTATACGTCACAGGTATATTAGCAGTCTAGTATTTACAGCAACACGACGGCACTGCGGGTATAGAATGGTTTTGTTATGGGGCAGTCGTTTCAGATAGTAATATTAAGATCACAGGTATAAGTCTGTGAGATAAAACTGCTATAGTATGAAAATTCATTTTGTTCACAGGGGTTTGCATTTGCTGCTGACTCATTTTGCCAGCAAGCCGAAAGGGCCTGTGTAATACAGTGCATTTCTTTTTTTCACCACGCTTATTAATCTTTCTTAAAAGCAACTGCATGAAACAAGTTTTTTGCTTAATGGCATTGTTATGCCTGATTCAAACCTCACGTGCTCAGCCAACTGTTTCACCACTGGCTATTGGTGACAGTATACCGGACACTCCTTTCGAATATTTTAATTATAGTCAGCCGACCGGCAATTTTGCTGATCTGCGCAATGAGTTTGTGATATTCGATTTCTGGGGGCCAGCCTGTCCACCATGTGTCCGGGTTTTACCTAAACTTGATTCATTACAACAGGAATTTCCAAACCTGCGTTTATTTCTGGTTAATGCGACCCGTAGCGATGTAGAAAAGTTTTATAACAGAAAAAGAGACTCGCTACCCTGGCTAAACCGACTGTGCCATATTGTAAATGACAATACGTTCAGGTTTTATTTCTCTATTAAAACCATACCCACGTATGTGTGGATACGAAAAGGCGTGTTATGGCGGGTAACCAGGGGAGAAGAGTTGATAGCCGACAGGGTCAGGGCATTTATGGCTCTCGAATGAATCCGTTTACCGAAGCGATTTAGGTTGTTCAACAAATATTTATAGAAGTTAACAAAAACTGTATGAAAAATCTTTTTTGCATACTAGCATTGCTATGCCTAATTCAATTATCCCAGGCCCAAGCAAAGACGCAGCCACTGGCAATTGGCGATAGTATACCCGATACGCCGTTTGAATATTTTAATTATAGCCAGCCGTCCGGCAATTTTGCCGATCTGCGCAATGAGTTTGTGATATTCGATTTCTGGCGTCCCTCCTGTTTGCCCTGTGTCAGAAATCTGCCCAGGCTCGACTCGCTACAGCAGGCTTATCCGGGTTTGCAGGTGTTTTTGATCACAAGTACCCCTCGTCATAAGATAGAGAAGTTTTACAATAATGGAAGAGACTCTCTGTCATGGATGAACCGGCTGCATCACATTGTAAACGATACTGTGTTTAGTCATTATTTTTCTTTTAATACTATTCCTACCTATGTATGGATACGGAAAGGCGTATTGTGGCAGATAACTAAGAGTGCTGAACTGACTGCAGACCGGATAAGAATTTTTATGGGCCTTCAATAAGTCAGTTTATCATCATCCCTGTCCTGGTTCTCGATATGATGCTGTTCTCAAGTATGCTAGCTACAGGAGTCCTGCTTTTCCATTTAACAATCATTATATCGGCATCAACAGATAAAGGCATTAAACATTGCTTCTGCATGCTGGCCAAATTGTACCTCTCCGAAATTCTCCGCGGTAATTAAAATTTAGCTATTTCAGCCGGAGATAATATACCCGTTACGGCATTTAACTATAGCAAAAGTACTGATCCGAAAAGGGTGTGCAATACACGACCACTGGTTTCGATGTATGGAGTGCTAGTCATATCATTTTACTAAACCTTACCAAAACTATGTTATGAAAAGAAGACTGCTATTATTTTTAACCCTGCTTCCCTTGCTGGCATCGGCCCGGCAATCGGGAAGAGTTGTCAATGAGGAACAAAAGCCTGTGGCGGGTGCCACCATTCAACTATTACGTACACAAACTCAGGCGTACACAGATGTTCATGGGAATTTCGCATTGAAGGAAATGCGGGCCGGTGATTCTATTCTGGTTACGGCAGTTGGTTATATAGCTGTTCGGCTTCCTGTGCAAATGAATGCCGGTTGGATCATTCGCCTATCCATTCAGGTAAAAGAACTGGAGGAGGTGCAGATAAACACAGGCTATCAGCGCCTGCCACGCGAAAGGTCTACCGGCTCCTTCGCTTTTGTGGATAGCGCTTTATTTAATCAGCAGGTCGGCACCGATGCCCTGAGTCGGCTGGTGTATATTACAAATGGTCTGACGGATAATAATGCAGCTATCAAAAACCGCGGCAGTAATCTTACAAACAGTACTGGGTTGACTATCCGTGGGGTCAGCACATTTACATCCTATATTTCCGACCCATTGATCGTAGTAGACAATTTTCCTTATGCAGGAGACCTCAAGAATATCAATCCCAACGATATCGAAAGTATAACGGTCCTGAAAGACGCGCCTGCGGCCTCTATCTGGGGTGTGAAGTCTGCTAATGGCATCATCGTCATTACTACTAAAAAAGGGAAATATGAACAGCCGCTGCGGGTCAGCTTCAGCAACAATACAACGATTACTCCACCACCAGATCTTTTCTCGCAACCAATCATCGGCACATCCGATATTATAGACCTGGAGAAATTTCTTTTTTCCCAGAATTACAAGCTAGCCGATACGCTAAGCCCTAATTTCCCGGCTCTTTCAGATGTATACGAAATCCTTTTGCTTCAGCGACGGGGTGCAATTACTGCAGCAGAAGCTGAGCAGCGGATTGATGTGCTTCGGCAGCGCGATATAAGAAAACAGTACGAAAAATATTTTTACTCCAACGCCGTCAATCAGCAATATGCCATCAGCCTGCAGGGAGGCACACGCCAGTCCAACTGGCGACTTTCTGTCGGCCATGACCGTACGCGCGATAATTTTTCAGCTCCTTATAATCGCACTACGGTGCAAAGTCAGAGTGCCTGGAAGCTTTTTAAGGGCTTTGAGCTGACAACCGGCATCGACTATGTGGAAAGCAGATCTGCCAATGGAAAATCAGTGGTAAGCCCGCAACTTTCGCCCTATACGCAGTTTGCCGATGAGCAGGGCAATCCCGTGGCCTTATACCTGAAGTATCGAAAATCGTTTGTGGATACGCTGGGCGGAGGCAGGATGCTGGATTGGGCCTATTATCCACTCACCGACTACCAACATATTAATCAGCGGAATGCAGGCACCAATATCAACCTCAACCTTGGTTTTAATTATAAAGTAAAGCCCTATCTGACCATTGATGTGCGGGCACGATATCAGCAGCAGGCCAATGAAACCAGCAGGCTTGCTGGCATTGAGAGCTTTGAAGTCAGAGACCTGGTCAACTATTATTCGCAGATCAATCGGACTACCGGAGTAGTAAAATATGGTATACCTAAGGGAGACATCTTGTCTAAGTCGGCTTCGGTGGAGAAAGCACAGGATATCCGCGGACAGATACAATTTAATCAAACCTGGGGCATACATCAGCTCACAGTTATGCTGGGCGGTCAGTTATCCGAAACCAAACGACGATCTGATCAGTTTCAGGTATATGGGTATAACCCTGATATAATGACCTATGTACCGGTTGACTATGTGAATCTGATACCGGATATGTTTGGAGGCAGTGGTATTCTTCAGGAAGCGACTGAGTTTCAAAAAACCAATAATCGCACTGTTTCCGCCTATGGTAACCTGGCCTATACCCTGCTTGGCCGGTATACCCTGTCTGCCAGCGCCCGCCGCGATGCCTCCAACCTGTTTGGCCTGCATACCAATGACCGCTGGAATCCTCTATGGTCGGCCGGCCTAAAGTGGGACATCAGCAAAGAGGCTTTTTATAAAGTTGATAAGCTGAATATGCTTCGCATGAGGCTTACGTATGGGGCGATGGGTAATGTGGACCCTTCAAAAGTGGCGGTAAGTACGTTTACCTACAACTCTTCGCTTAATTCATACCTGAGCGAACCTTATTCATCGCTCACCAATGCCTACAACCCCCTCCTGCGCTGGGAAGAAACACGGATGCTCAATATGGCCGTTGAGTTTGGATTGTTTAACAATCGTATTACCGGCTCCGTAGAGCGTTATCGGAAATATATCCGTGACCTCTATACAAGGGTTCCGGTTGACCCTACAACAGGTATGGGAATGATTACCAACCTGATTCAGAATGCGGGCGAACTAAAAAGTACTGGCTGGGATATACAACTGAACACCATAAACACCACTGGTACTGTCAACTGGCAAACCGATATTATCGTTAACAATAATGATAATGTTATTAAGAAAAGAGACGTTACCATTACCGCAGCAAACCTGGCTAATGGTTCTCCGATAGCTGGCCAGTCTTTATATGCCTATTATGCATATAAATGGGGTGGGCTGGATCCGCTTACAGGTGACCCGCAGGGTTATGTGAATAAGGAGTTGAGTAAAAACTATACAGCCATGTTCAGTCCCAACTATCCGATCGACGATTTAAAACGTATCGGCGTATATGTCCCCACCTGGACGGGCTCAATAGGTAATACTATTGCTTACAGGGGATTTTCACTCAGTTTCCGGATGATCTATAAACTGGGCTATTACTTCAATCGTGGCTCTATCAGTTATTCAGACCTCATCAGTCAAAAAGCAGGGCATGCCGATTATTACAAGCGCTGGCAAAACCCGGGCGATGAGTTGCACACCCAGGTGCCGTCGTTTGTATATCCGGGAATAGCTAACCGTGACAGATTGTATCTCTTAAGTGAAGAAATGGCTACGCGGGGTGATCATCTGCGTCTGCAGTATATCAACCTGTCGTACGACTGGCCTGTTCGAGCCAATCGCACTATCAAGTCGCTTCAGCTGTATTGCAATGTCAACAATGTGGGCTTGTTGTGGAAAGCCAACAAATATGGACTGGATCCCGAAAACTACAAACAACCAGCCCCTGCCCGCAATTATTCATTTGGCCTGCGTGCCAGTCTTTAAAAATTTATATGTATGAAAAATATTAAAACAGGTTATTTGTTTATTATGCTGCTGTGTTTTGGCAGCTGTAAAAAATTTCTGGACGAAAAATCCAACCAGCGTCTGGTTACGCTTACAAATATCCGGGATATACAGGCTGTTCTCAATAACACATTTACTCAGTTAAGTGCCCCGGCGCTGGCCGATGTGGCCGCTGATGAGTATTACCTGTCAAATACCGATTGGGACAATTTTGGAGCATCTTACTGGCTTCAGCGACCGTATATCTGGTCTACAGATGACCCATACGGCGGAGTGGCAGGCCAGACGCCGTTTGACTGGCGCTATTGTTACGATAATGTGCTAAGGGCAAATCTTGTGTTGCATAGTATTGATGATGTATCCTCAGCAGCAGTCGATGGCGAAGCTTATTACCTGGCCAAAGGTCTGGCTTATTACCTGCGGGCCCGCTGTTTCCTCGATGCAGTGATTATTTGGGCAAAAGCCTATGATGAGTCAACGGCCAAACAAGACCTGGGTATTCCCATCCGCCTTGATCCGGATTTTAATACCGTATCTACCCGTGCCAGTGTTTATGAATCGTATCATCAGATACTGACCGATTTGAAAGCAGCTGCTCAAAATCTGCCTGATGCTACTATTCACCCGGTACGGGCATCACGGCCAGCCGCCTATGGCCTTTTGGCACGTACTTACCTGGCCATGCGCAACTATGATAGTGCCTATCATTATGCGCAGCTTTGCCTGTCTATTAAAAGCGATTTGCTGGATTATAATACGCTTGCCAGCAGTACAGCCACTTATCCTATGCCGATTGGTCACATAGAAGTACTGCATTTTACCTCAAGGCTGGCTCCTACAACAATAGCCCCTAACCGCGCGAAAATTGATTCTGTATTGTACAATCAGTTTGAAGCAAATGATCTCCGAAAGCTGCTTTACTTCCGTAGTAATAATAATGGAACTTATTTTTTTAGAGGAACCTATTCTGGTAGTCTTGGTTCTGCTTTTGGAGGAATTGCTACAGATGAGGTCTGGCTTATGCTGGCCGAATGCCAGGCACGCAAAGGCATGGCCAACGAAGCGATGGAATCACTGAATACACTGCTGCGAAAACGCTGGCGTACTAATACTTTTACCGATCTGACAGCGGCTACTGCGCAAGAAGCGCTGACCGTAATTCTTCAGGAACGCAGAAAAGAACTGATCTTTCGCGGCCTGCGCTGGATGGATATTAAGCGACTGAATAAAGAAGGGTATGATATTACACTTCGACGGGTGATCCACGGAAATCTGTATGAGCTTCCACCTAATGATCCACGTTTTGCTTTACCCATCCCGCTCAAAGTAATTGAGCTTACCAATATGCCTCAGAACTGAGCAGGTATTTAGAAGCATTATTAAAAGAGACGGTCTCTTGTTTTCGAGACCGCCTCTTATTACTCAAACACTCCCCAGTGTTTTATAGTCCGACTTTGGTATGATTGCCACGAAGCGTTTCAACCGCTTCAATAACATCAGGAAATGCATCTGTTTCCTCTCCATCCTGCTCTGCCAGGAATTGTACCAGTTTGCTTTCATTACTGCCTGAGAAACTACTTAGTGTAGCGGCGGGAATGGTGATAAAGCAAGTGGCACTGCCGGCTATTCCACATGTACTGGGCGGTGAAGTCCGAAAAGTCCAGTTATCCGCGTCCAGATAATCAGAAGGATCCGAAATATCAGGTACATTGGAAAGATCGTACTCAAAATGCATGTCCGTCGCCATCGCTTTTTCAGCATTTTGGCCACGCAATGTAAATGCACTGAATACAGCGGCCAGTGCCAGTACGGGAATGACCCAGATAATCTTTTTCATACTTTTTGATTTTTGGTTAATTATTACGCCTACTCTATTGACCCAGGTTTTCGGCACCCCCTGGCGGCTGCAGCCATTTTATCAGGGACCCTGCCGGGGCGCGCATGATCCGGCACAGGCCTCCTATAATATAGACCTGTTTTGGACTATTGTGTCCTAGGTAGAAACCCGGTATTTTAAAAATTCAGTGTTTTTTGGGTAGTGAAAACACGGAGGGGAGTAGTTGACACTAAGTTCTAAGTAATAAGTTTTAAGTAATAGGTATAAAACGCTTTAAACCTTTAAACTCTTTATACCCTTTAAACATTCCTTACTGTCAACTATATTGCTTTTCAGCAGCTTGTAACCGGCGATGAATACGCGCCTGCAGCGATGCGGGAGAGAGTACTTTGATTGCTTCACCGAAACCGAGTATTTCCCGCTCCAGTTCAAAGTTGAGGACTACATCCAGGCGGATAATACATCCATCCTCATCCTGCTTCAGCAATTGTTGCGAATGATGCAATGGTTTGGTGAGAACATACGGGGCATTGGCTGCATTTAGCCAAAGAACAACGCGGCGCGCACGGTCTTTTTCAGTCCTGGTAACACCAATAGTATCTTCATAATACCGCTCAAAATCAACTCCGGTATAAGGCTCATAGTCCTGCGCCGACATTTCCAGGAACTCCACAATCCGGTCTAGTGCTAATGTCATCAGATGCATATTGCCACGCGCCCTGCAGATGAGGAACCAGCGGTTGCGATACTCTTTTAACAGATAAGGGAAATAGACCTGCTGCCGCGGCGCATCGCTCCGGAAAGACTGATAGCTGATAAGCAGGGGAACTTTTTTCAGAATGCTATGATATAATGGTGTGACATGCTCAATACCTTTCAACTGCCGGTTGGTTTCCAGTTGAATCAGGTTTTGGCCAGCCGAGGTTTTTTTGCGTAATGAATTTTCAAGTTTTGCCAGTATCTCATTTACTTCGGTAAAATAATCGAAGCCACTCATCTGCTGCAATACACTCACCATTTCATTCATTTTTTCGAGTTCAGCATCGGTTACCGGCGAGTGACTGATGCTGTACGAGGCATCTTCATAGGTGTAGTATTTCCGGTCAACTACCTTTATGGGAGCATTATACCCCAGGCGATCACTTCGCATCAATTGCAGATCGGCCTGGATAGTACGCTTGCTTACCCCATCCCTGATGCCCTCATATTCATAAAGCGTCTCTGATACCTTTTCGATAAGGTCCTCCAGCGTCCAGCGACGATACCGGTTGCGCAAACACTGATCAATGGTTTTGTAGCGGATTAATGCGAGCTTATTGACAGACATACAATAAAGATACAGCGAATAGTACGCAATATAAATGCGTAGATGAATTTATATGTGGCAATAATTATAAAAAATATTCTTGTAAAAGAATGATAAATAGATTCTTATCAGAAATTTTAAAAAAATTTATTTCTACGCAAGTTAGATGCGTACATGTGTAATCATTTTTGTGATGTCAACAAAAAGTATTTCAGCTGCTGTGTAAAGGCTCACAGAAACAAGGGCAACAACAAGTAAGGCATCTACAAGCGCTACTACTTTTTAAATTTGAGGATAGTTTTAATAGAAACAAAATGTCACAACAAATTAATGGCAACGATTTGCAGCAACTGGGTTATAAACCCGGAAAGGCACTGGGCGTTGCTTTGAAAGCCAACCGTAAACGAAATGCGTTTACACGTGAACAAATGCTGGCACAGTATGCTGCAGTATTAAATGCACCCGAACAATATCTCGAAGATGCTTTATTTGGTAAACTGGCTACTGCGCTTATAGAAGAGCAAAACCAACCGGAAGATAAACTCGTACCACTTCGTACAGATGCGATCGGCTATTCCATGTATGGTGCCGATAATATTGAACAGGGGGCCAAAGCCCAAATGAATGTGGCCATGAAGCTGCCTGTAACCGTAGCCGGTGCCCTTATGCCGGATGCCCATCAGGGGTATGGATTACCTATTGGTGGCGTGCTGGCTACACAAAATGCTGTGATTCCCTATGGTGTGGGAGTGGATATCGGCTGCCGGATGGCATTGTCTGTTTACGATATTTCGGAAACCTATTTTTCCGCGAATGCAGATAAGTTTCAACGAGAACTTATAGCTCAAACCCGCTTTGGTGCCGGCAATGGCTTCCGTGGCAATGAGCGTGCTTCGCATGCAGTGCTCGACAATGAGGCCTTTGCAGCTACTCCATTCCTGAATGCGTTGAAAGATAAGGCCTGGACTCAACTGGGTTCTTCCGGAGGTGGTAACCACTTTGTTGAATTTGGTATCATGGAATTTGCCGAAGCAGACGAAACACTGGGTATGGCTGCGGGTCGCTACCTGGCATTGCTGTCGCATTCGGGATCGCGGGGACTGGGCGCCACTATAGCGGGCCATTATACCCGCATAGCTAAAGAGCTTTGTCCCCTGCCTTATGAAGCAGCTAACCTGGCCTACCTCGATCTGTCAACAGAAGCAGGACAGGAGTACTGGATGGCTATGAACCTGGCCGGCGACTATGCCTCGGCCTGTCATGAGATCATTCATCAGAAAATGGCAGCAGCTATTGGTGCTACTATATTGATGCAGGTCGAAAACCATCACAATTTTGCCTGGAAAGAAAACTGGAATGGTACAGATGTGATCGTACATCGCAAAGGTGCCACACCTGCCGGTAAAGATGTAATGGGTATCATACCTGGCTCAATGGCTACACCCGGCTTCCTGGTGAGAGGAAAAGGAGAGGCAGCTGCTATTAACTCAGCTTCGCATGGCGCCGGGCGGTTGATGAGCCGTACTGCTGCGATCAAAAACCTGTCGAAAGATGAAGTAAAAGCATTTTTGAAAGAAAAACAGGTAACACTGATAGGTGGTGGCATGGATGAAGCGCCCATGGCGTATAAAAATATACACCAGGTAATGGAAGCCCAGCAATCACTGATTGATACAGTAGCCACTTTCTTTCCCCGCCTGGTACGAATGGCCGATGATGGAAGCCGCGAAGACTGAGTTAATGTTGTAAGTGATAAGTTTTAAGTTATAAGCAGGACCAGCGATTAGGATTACTTATAACTTAAAACTTATCACTTAGTACCTAAAACTTACTACCATACCCAATACTCGCTGCCACCATTTTTCCTGATATTTGCTCCATACATGGAGAATTACAGTATTATCCTTTTTTTACTGGCATTGCTGATTGGACTGACGGCTATAGCAGAAAAGAAAAAACTGCCGTCTTCTATTGTATTGATTGTGGGGGGCATAATAGCAGGTTTTGTTCCCTCCATGCCCGAGATTGCAATTGACGCGGAAGTAGTTTTCCTGATTTTTTTACCTCCGCTTCTCTACGATGCTGCTTTTAATATTTCATTCAAAGATTTCAGGAAAAATATCAACACAATAAGTTCACTGGCCTTTGGTCTTGTCTTCCTTACAACGCTTGGTATTGCGGCAGTCGGACATTTTCTGATCCCTGATATGAGCTGGCCTGTGGCGTTTGTACTGGGTGCGGTACTTTCCGCTACCGACGCCGTCGCCGCCATCAGCATCACAAAGGGACTGGGACTTTCTCATAAAACACTCACTATACTGGAAGGGGAGAGTCTGATAAACGATGCTTCGGCCCTGGTAGCATACCGCTTTGCTGTAGCAGCCGTAACGGGTAGTGTATTTGTATTCTGGAAAGCAGGACTTACCTTTTTGTTGTTACTGGCCGGAGGTGCTGCTATCGGCCTTGTAGTGGGACGTCTGCTCGGGAGTGTATTACGCTGGTTACGCGCGTATGATCTGCTGATAAACAGCCTGCTGCTGCTGATGCCGTTTGTGACATATTTGCTCGCAGAGGAACTGCATGTTTCAGGTGTGATTGCTGTAGTTGTGCTTGGGCTGAGCATGTCACACCTAAGCCGTGAGAAATTTCCTGAACCGCTCAAACGACAATCCAAGAATATCTGGGATATCATCATTTTCCTGCTTAACGGATTGATATTTATACTCATCGGACTCGAGTTGCCTTTTGTACTTAAAAACATCAAATCGCAGCATATCCTTCCTAACCTGTTTTATGCGTTTGTGATCACTGTAGTGGCACTTGCTATCAGAATGGCGCGTGTTTTTTTACAGCAGCGTCAGCTGGAGCGTGGTTTTCGCTCACAAAAAGTAAGGGTGCGAATACCGGAAGAAGCCCTCCTTGATTTCAGGACCAGCCTGGTCATAAGCTGGGCGGGTATGCGTGGTATCGTATCGCTGGCTATTGCATTGGGGCTACCCACCCATCTGCAGGATGGGCAGCCCTTTCCGCACCGGCACACGATCATATTTATTGCAGTAGCCGTTACTCTTTTTACGCTGCTGGGTCAGGGGCTGCTGTTGCCCTGGCTGGTAAAAAAGGTTCAGCATAAGGATTAATCAGGTATGACCAAGAGTGGGGTCATCAAAATAATCATGAACCATATTGGGTTCAGATCTGGATAATTCCCCCAGCATTACCCGTTCATATACCTTATTACCCGGCACATCTTCCCGGTAAATATTATATAACAACAATCCGGTGGCGGTTAATTCAAATGTAGTTGTTTCACCATCAGCCTCGGCATCGTCCAGGCTTTTGGCAATGAAGGCAGATTGCCCGCTGTACTCGACTGTATTGCAGCCAAAGTTAATATGATGACTCTCTGTGCCGTCATAAATGCTGAAGGAGATTATTTCATCGGCTCGTCCTTTTGTTACTATAGTGAGTTTGGCTCCATCGGGGAAAACAATCGTGCGGCGATTACCCAAACGGTCTTTGATGTGTTTTCCATTCAGATTTTCATGATTACCCGAAAGTTTTATACCGCCGGATGATGTGAGAGTGCCCCACAGCTCGAAACTGAAACCGCCATAATCTTTATGTTCGATTTTGATAGTTGAGCTGAGGCCGATGGATATTTTTCCACCACCACTGGAGGTATATGTGTATTCTCCGGAAGTGCTATTATACTTGAGCCGGCTGCTCAGCGAAACGGGTTTGCATAGGCCGAGTTCGGGCAGGACCTCTTCTTTTTCGTTTTTTTTACTACATGCACTGGATAGCAGCAGGAGGCCTGCCACTGCCAGCAGATACAGGCGTGAATGACGATACATGGTTGGATGTTTTGTATAAATCGATCCCGCACAAAAAAGGTCATCAGTATTCAACCCGTTTATGAATCCTGAGCAAAATCCTAAAATAAAAAGCTCTGCCGCAAAACGGCAGAGCCCCCTTGATTAGTGTCCGTCCATGCGAATTATGTTGTTTTCCTGTAAACCGATACATCTCCGGTTTTGCTTACCTGCAATATCAGTTGCTGGTGCGTTTTTTTCTGCAGGAGTCTTACAACGTAATGATCCCAGTTGTCAAATGACTGCGAGCTGAGCGTTAACCCGGCGGGCTCGTCTTCATTGTCGTCATAAAATGCTACTGCAGAAATATCGTAATCATTATAATGGTCGGTAATGTAATATTGAGAGCGTTGCGGCAGGTCAGTAAATTTTTTATCAGTAATGGTGCCTGTCAGTATGCCTTTTTCATTGTAGTAAGCATGCGAACGCTCGCCGTTATTGACAAAGCTGACAGTATTGTAGCCGGCGGTTTTTGTCCAGTTTACATCGGTAGCCATCGGAAAATCGGAGGCGAAATGAGGGCTGACAACCGGTTTTGATGAGATCAAAACACTTTTAGCACTACCAGCCAGCTGGGCATGAAGAGCGGCAACAGTTATCAGGAATGCTACGGGAAGCAGGAGTACTTTTTTCATCTTACTAGGTATTTAAACTGTTTATGAAAGCTTTTCATCCCAAACTTAGTCAGCAGAAGCGCCCGGAGGACCGGGCAATCGTTCAACTGGCAAAAACGATAGCCGGGAAGGATAAATGGGCGATAAATACTACAGCTCCTTCTTTTCCGGAAGGAGCTGTTGCAGGCAGGTGAAAATATTCCGCAGGCAAATCTTTATCTGCTGTTAATTGTTGGCGACTCAGCAGGCCAAAGCTCATGGGCAATGACCACCTCCCTGTTTTCGAGCAGGGGTACAATCTGATCGACCACGAGGGCATTAAAATGTGCTGAATTCCGGTGCTTATCGAGTGCCTCTTCGTTTCGGTAACCTTCAAATAAAAGCAGTGTATGGGGATCTGCCACACTTTTATGCACGTTGTAAAACAAATTTCCGTCTTCTTTTTTACTATTATTGACCATTTCAGGAAGCAACTTCAATACCTCCTGCAGGTTTTCTTTTTTTACCTGCCATTTGGCGAAGACATAAATAGCCTGTGGTTTCATTGTTGTAGCGATTAATGGTTTAAAATTTGTCGATGGGGATAGTGCAAAGGGGTATCAATGGCGTATAATGACAAACTCAGCTGTTGAGGAGGGTCACTATTTTCTCACCCACGCCTTTTGCAGAGGCCGGATTTTGACCGGTTACGATACGTCCGTCGGCAATGCTATTGGCACTCCAGGGAGTGGCTGCATGAAAGATAGCACCCTGAGCTGTTAAAGCCTTTTGCAGGTCGAAGGATACATCTGGCCGTGCATAATTGTCTTCTTCTTCTGTGGTAAAGGAGGCAATGTTTTTACCATTTACCAGGTAAGAACCATCGCTGAGTTTTACATTCAGGAGCGATACAGGACCATGACAAACGGCTCCTATTACTGCTCCACGTTCGTAGGTCTCGGCAATTACTTTTTTGAGCAGCGGATTTTCCGGCATATCTACCATCGGAGCCAGGCCGCCGGGTACAAAAAGGGCATCATAGTCCGCTACAGTAACTGCCGACAGTTTTTTTGCTTTTTGCATATCGGCCCATCCTTTACCAGTCAGGAAACGAAGGTTGTCGGCATCATTGGCCAGGTGCAGTGCATCCAGAAACGGAGTATCACCGGTGAGGCTGGCAAAGTCAATTTCAAAACCGGCTTTCTCAAATTCGGCAAAGGGATGTGCTACCTCGGGCAGGAAGGTTCCTGTTCTTCTGTTGCGGGGGCCGATGTTGCTGGCGTTCGATACGATGATTAAGATTTTCTTTTTCATTTTGTAAAAATTTAAGGGATGAAGGTGTATATGTTAGTTATAATTCAAAACGGGTATAGAACTATTGGGAGTTAGCAAAGAGTCGGATCATTCTTAAAAGGCGAGTCATATTTTTTTAATGAAGTCCTTTTAGTATTCCACCATCTGCTTTTATGGCGGCGCCATTGGTGGCAGCGGCCCATTCACTCGAAATAAAGGCTACGGTAGCTGCAACTTCTTCGGGTGTGATAAACCGCTGCAATAAACTAAGGGGCCTGGTTTCGGTAAAGTATTGCCGCTCTATCTCTTTTATGGAGGTACCTCGCTGAGTGGCGAGTTCACCAAAAAAACGCTCCGCTCCCTGCGAAAAAGTAGGACCGGGCAGCACGGCATTTACAGTTACACCCGTGCCTTTTGTAAGTTGTGCCAGGCCATTGGTAAGCGATAACTGAGCGGTTTTTGACATGCCATAATGAATCATTTCGGTGGGAATCTGCAGTCCTGATTCACTCGAGATAAAGACTACGCGTCCCCAGTTTTTTTCCAGCATTTTTTGCATATAAAAACGGGTGAGGCGTACTCCGCTCATGACGTTGATGTCAAATAGTTTTTGCCAGTCGGCATCGGTTGACTCAAAAAATGCTACAGGCTCAAATAATCCCAGGTTATTAACCAGGATGTCTGCATGTGTGAGCTGGCTGAATAATTCCTCCACACCCTGCTGTGTGGTCAGATCAGCTACGATACCCTCTATACGGGCATCCGGTATTTCGGCGAGAATTTTTCCTACTGCTTCTTCTACTTTTTCTCTGCTCCGTCCATTGAGGTAGGTAGTAGCGCCCTCCCTTGCAAATGTGCGGGCAATCGCATAGCCAATACCAGCGGTAGATCCTGATACGAAGACAGATTTGTTGGTAAGTTGTAGGTTCATGATTGCTGTGTTTTGATTTCTTCACAAAACTATCTCAGCAATCACCCTGCTGCGAAGGAGCATAGTCACAAAAAAATAGTGATCCGGATCACAGCAGCTGAAGGAACAGGGAGAGGAGCAGGAGGGCCGCTTTTACCGGCTGTATAACCTGCTAAGGGTTTCACGGCTTACACCCAGGTATTCTGCAATAACTTTTTTGGGAAGTCGCTGCCCCAAATCGGGATACATGTTGGAGAAGGTTTCGTAACGTTCCTGCGGCGTACTGGAGAGTAACAGTTTTATTCTTTGCTGCAGGGCAATATAACCGTTGGTCAGCTTTACACGGTAAAAGTGTTCCATTTTATGGAATTCGGCTGCCAGCTTTTCTCTCGTCTGAAGGGTGTTGACCAATACTTCGCCTGCATCGATACATTCAATAAATACTGTAGCTTTTTTCTCTCTGAAAAAGGCTTCATAATCGCTCATCCACCAGTTTTCTTTTGCAAACTGAAGAATAAACTCACGCCCCTGCTCATCTATATAAAATACCTTATAAATACCCGATAAGACCAGATATTCATAACGGGCATCGTCGCCCTCACTCACGAGGTATTGTCCTTTACGAACTTTTTTGGCAGTAAAGAATGTTTTTATATATGCATATTCTTCATCACTGAGCACAGTGATCTCTTCGATATGTTGCCGCAATTTGTCCACCTCTTCGGATTAGCTTGAATGTGCTACTAAGATAATGATAACTTCTAAAGCAGAAGTGGGCGTCAGCGCTTGCAGCCGCAGAATGTGTCATTCCGGATATAACAGGTAAAACCCGCCTCTGCCGCGGTATAAGGGGCGGGTTGAATGCCTTCAGTAACCGAAAGGTGTTACACCTGCGTTGGTACAGATAACACCGGAATTGTTGAATGCTTTACCAGGTGCACGGCCAGGTCGGGTGAAAGGATGCGGTCTATGCCATGATGCTTGTGGGAGCCCAGCACAATCAGATCGGCATTTTCAGCTTCTGCGCAATCCAGTAATGCTTCTTCCACATCGCCTTCCAGAATCACTGTCTTTAAAGAAGGATTGCCCAGATGACTGGCGGTGGCGGCCAGAAAAGACGAAGCTTCTTCTTTTATTTCTTTGCCGAGCATGGCTGTATTATCGGTATAAGCACCCTGGTATCCCATAACAGGAGAATATTCCAGGGCATACCAGGCCGGCTCTGCAATGACATGCGCCAGTATCAGCTCAGCGCCAAGAGCTTTTGCCAGCATCTGGCCTGTTTCTGCAACTTTTTGTGCAGCTGGGTTATAATCAAGGGCTATCAGTATCTTTTTCATACTGTATATTTTAAAAGTTAACAATTAATCAGTGTCTGCGACCGTGCGAGCCACTGCCTGAGTTGCCAGCTTCGTTTCGTCTACCCTGTTGTGGCCGTTGCATGCGCGGCAGGCGGTCAATATTCTGATTCTGTTGTTCACGAATAGTATTGACACGGTCATTTTCATCGCGTACGGGGTTGGGTTCGCGGTCCATCCTTCTGAACTCACGCGGCTGAGGCTGCGAAATGACAGGTTTATATATCCGCACCTCATTACTATTACGCGCCATATCTCTGCTTCTGTTGACCTCTTTCATGCTCACTGGTTGAATTTTGTGTGATACATATTTCTGTGCATCTTCTATCTGCGGACCGCGGGCATAATACTGGTTATGTGTTTTTGTAGTGCTGAAATTGTTGATGATAGTAATACGGTTGATATTACTGCTGACTACATCACGGTTTACCACCTGCAGGTTTATATGCCGGTCGTAGATATGATCGCGTGTACATACATTCCAGTAAAAGGCCGCCGGTTTCCAGTGACCAAATTGCAGGCCTACATATACTTCAGGCATCAGTGGTGCCCAGGCATAATAACCATCGAAGCTACCCCAGGTGACCCAGGCTGGTGACCATTCATAGCCGGGTATCCACAGCCAGCCGTAGAGATCATCATATATCCAGCGGCCATAATGAAAGGGCGCCCAGCCCCACGTATAGTCCGACATCCAGAGCCATCCCTGTGCAGAATAATCCCAGTAGCCATTGGTAAGATATGGCCTGAAATCGCCTGTGATGGCGGGGTGCCATACTTGTCCATAACTGGGATAATCAATCCAGGTGCCGTATGGGGAAAGCTCATCGTAAAAAGTCTGATAGGTAATAGATGCTGATACAGAAGTCTGTGCCATGCTTTTAGGGGCGCTGCAGGCCGACAGGAGAAAATAACCTGCAACGCACACTATTTGAATCATCTTTTTCATGTTGCAAAGTTTTAGTGAGGCCGGTTTCTGAACGGCTTCTTTATTAAAGCTACCTCATAAACATTCAGAAGGCAGCACACAATCGCCGGGTAGGCAAAATATGTCGGTGGTAATGCTGTACTATATGTCAGCAAAAAAAGGGGCCCAAAGCTATTGGCTTCGGACCCCGGCATTTCCCACCAAAACGCTCTTACCTGTTGCTGAAAAAACTGACATCTCCTGCCGTATTACTTCTCAGCACAATCTTTTTCGTGCCTTTTACCAGCTCAGCAAAATAATTGTCTTCATCGTCAAACTGCTGACCGTACAGAATCATATCTGTATCGTTGTATTCATTGTCATCGAAATAAATGACAGCATCGGCGGTATATCCTTTATATTTTTTTTCAATAGTCTCTTTTGCCTTTGCGGGCAGGTCGGCATAGGTTTTCTGAAATGTAGTGCCTACCAGTTGCGCATCGGCATCGTAGTAAGCAGATTGCAGTACCCCGTCTTTTGTAAAAGTGGCAACATCATAAGGTGTTTCACGCCGCCAGGTGGCTGAAATATCTCCAAAGTCGCGATAAAATTGTTCTTTGGCCACATAACTCACCTCCTGTCCTTTTAGTTCCTTTAACTGTTTTCGATCCGCCTTTTTCTCCTGCTGAATTGATTTTTCCTGCCGGCTCAGCATTTTTTCATTTTTGCGAATGGCCACTTCCTGGTTTTGTGCCTGTAGGCTATATCCGGCCAGCAAGGCTGCAGCGGAAAGTATGAATAGCTTTTTCATTGTAATAGATTTAAAAGTGAAACGATTGCTGATACAAACCTATCTGATTTATAAAGCAAATCGGATTGCTAATCGGTGGACGGGCAAAACCAATAGCCCGATACCTTTTAGGAAAGAGGTTTTTCCTGGTCCAGCAATTGTTTTAGCATATCCACGATCCGATCCAGTTCATCGAGGTCATCTCCGAGGTATTCGGTGTGGTTAAAGTAAAGATGCCGGTGAGCAGCGTTCATTCGTAACTGAAGCAGCTCAAGCAGCTTCAGGCTTCGTGCATGGTTTTTTTGAAGCTGCAGCTCATCTGCATAATGAGTTTGCTGGGTGGTGAAATTATTTACTCCAATGCCAATAAAAACGGACGCCAGACCGGATATGGCAATTTCCAGCGCATTGTTGGTAGTCAGAAAGGTGAGGAAGATAATCAGCACTCCTATGACGATAAATATAAATACTCCGGGCTTACGGAGTGAATGCCAGAAATGATGAAACGGTTTATGGATGTGCATAAGCCCGATTTGATGATAATGCCGGGTACGTACTGAGATCATTAAACATAATCATGGGATGTTTATGCAGCGTATCGATCAATGCTTTCAATTGATCTTCTTCCCATGGCCGGCGAAACATTTCATCGTGCAGTAAGATTATAATATGATTTTTTGTAAATGTATTTCCGCTTGTAAGCCGGTTCATGATCTCTTTTTCCATTGTTGCAACCGATTGTAAGGGCACCCCGCTTACCAGGTTGTGCTGCCATTCGAGATCCCAGCCAAACAATTTGTACCCTTGCTGCATGAGCAGATCGGCAGCCTGCTCGCCACCAGCTGTATCATTTCTGCTGCGGGTGCCGATACGCCAGGTATTACGGCCCGGTAGCCGCACAATCTTGTTGTGCAACTGCAGGTATTGCTGGTTTTGATCAATATCTGCCAGTACATTTTGAGGATGATTGTAATAGTACCGGTAATGGCCAGCTGCATGTGAGAAACTGTGGTTATAGATATGAATAAAAGGATTGGCCTCGTATAGTTTATAATAAATATCCATACGGGGATTGTAACTCATGTTATGTCCTACCAGAAAAACACTCACGGGTATCTGCTCGGCCAGCACGAGGCTGTCAATATGCTCACTTCCTGGCAATGGGCCGTCATCAAAACTGAGATATACATGATAAAAGCTGTCTGTAGCTCCGGATGGAATTATCGGGGCGGCTTTCCCCAGGTTCATAGTTGTATCAGACACCGCACTGGCCTGAGAGTTATCTCCCCACAATAATATACCCCCGCTGATGGAGAGAATAAGCA
>JAGODE010000175.1 GCA_017998385.1 Chitinophagaceae bacterium
AGATGTGTCTAAGAGACCGTGCCCACACTGTGGTGTTTTTGCCGAACAGGTTTGGACCATTAACGTACATGGACGCTATATTAAAACCCAAACCATCGGCCCTGATAGAGCTTTCGATGTTGCCTTAAAAGATTATCAAGTGGCTTTATGCTCTCATTGCAAAATGGCTTCAATCTGGTTAAAGGAAAGGATGGTGTATCCATTGTCCGGTACCGTTGAAATGGCCAACCCGGATATGCCCGAAGATATTATGAACGATTACAATGAAGCCAAGGACATTGTGAATATATCCCCACGAGGGGCTGCCGCACTGTTACGGCTTGCCGTACAGAAGTTGTGCAAGCATTTGGGTGAAAAAGGAGAAAACATAAATGATGATATCAAAAGTTTGGTAAAGAAAGGTTTGCAACCAAAAGTACAACAGGCCCTGGATAGTGTTCGGGTTATTGGCAACAACGCGGTCCATCCCGGGACATTGGACCTAAATGATAGCCCCGAAATTGCATATGCTTTGTTTGGGTTCATAAATATTATTTGCGAAACGATGATCAGCCAGACACAAAAAATCGACGTTTTTTTTGAAACATACATTCCAGAAAACGCCAAGAAAGGAATTGAAAAACGGGACGGTAAATAAAATGAAACAGGAGGAAAATTTTGGTTGGGAAAAAATATTTTGGAATTATTGTATATTAATTTCGGTATTCCACCTTATCAATCAAAGCGACTAGCCACCATTAAACTATGATCATTCAAAAAATAATAAAGGGCATCCATGGCCTAAGCGATGCCCAGGCTGAAGGAATCCTAAGAGAGGGCATCAAGAGCAACTGGTTAAGGAATGTTACAAACACAAATATCAGTGAGACCGATAGCTTTTGGACCATTGACAATCTGCTTCTCCATATCAACGGATATGATGAGCTGATTCCACGAGGGCATCCGCTATTTATCCCGAGAAGGACCTTCGGTGAAGTGTCACCTTTTATTTCTACCACTGCAGGCACGTATGAGACCGAGATGGACATTGGGGAATATGTGTTCCAAGACCCTTTATTTACTTCACTTTCTTTTGCCACTGATAACTTTATGGGGGACGGCCATATTTTTTATGCCTATGTTTTTGTGCTGGGAAGGAAGTCGATCTCATTTCAGCAGTTTTCGGAGGAAGTAAGAGAGGTGAACATCTATACCGACTTATTGGGATTGGATGCAGAAAAGGTAGCTTCCCTCGGTGCTGCGCAGCATCATTATGCAATCTATCTGTGGAACCAATCATCTTGGGATAAGCAAGGAAATAAACAAAGGGATAAACTAGAATTTGAGGCAAGTTACTATCTGTCCGCGGCGCTATATAAAAGCCTGTTGAAGCCTGCCGAGAGCGTAAACTGTTTGGTAGAGCGAGAGAATGTTATCAGGAAATCGGACATCCATTTTATAGAATATGTAAGATCCTCAGCAAGTCCAATGAATCCCGCATAAGTGATGAAACCGATTTTTTTTCAGACACTCCAGATGAAGCATTCTTTTGGATACTCGAAACTTTTGAGTTTAGCCGCCCAAATTCTTCCCAATAATTTCCCCGTTTTAGTGTTATTTAATGTTATATAGTGTCATCTAAGTAATCAGAACATCCGACATCCGACACGTTATGTGTTATGTTTCTATTTTAGCTGCTCCGGGGAACAAATAGGGAACAAACTTGACGTAAATAACGGAGATCAAACCCAAACAACCAAAAACACAAAACCCCGAAAGCGATTGACTTTCAGGGTTGTAATCGATTTTTCTTTGTTTTGTTTAGGGTTGTTTATACCCTTTATTTCCCAATACAAAACTTACTAAATATATAATCCAGCATCTCCTCATTATTCACCTCGCCGGTGATCTCGCCCAGGAAGTGCAGGCAGCGGCGGATGTCGAGGGCCAGCAGGTCGCCGGGCAGGCGGGCATCGAGGCCCTGGCGGATGTCGGTGAGTGATTTTTGTACCTGTTGCAGGGCATGGTAGTGGCGGGCATTGGTGACGATGCTACTTTCGGCCTGTACCTGGCCGGCGAGTACGGCATCGACCATTTTTTCGCGGAGCAGCTCGAGGTGCAGGTGGTTGCGCGCGCTGATGAAAAGCAGTTGCTCTTCGTGGCTGTATTTGTCGCGGGTGGCGGCCTCACCGGCTTTGTCGAGTTTGTTGCCTACCAGCAGGTAGCTGCGGCCGGCGGCTATGAGTTGCTGTCGCCAGTAGTGCAGGTCTTCGAGCGGGTCGGTTACATCGAAGAGGTAGATGACCAGGTCGGCCTGTTTCATTTTGTCGAGGCTGCGTTCCATGCCGGCGCTTTCGATCACATCGCTGGTATGTTGACGAATGCCGGCGGTGTCGATGAGGCGAAAGAGGATGCCGTCTATGTTGAGCACTTCCTCGATTGTGTCGCGGGTGGTGCCGGGTATATCGCTTACGATGGCGCGGTCTTCCTGCAGCAGGGCATTGAGCAGGGTGCTTTTGCCGGCATTGGGTTTGCCGATGATGGCTACGCTCACGCCATTGCGTATTACGTTGCCCAGGCGGAAGGAGTCGAGCAGGGCGCGGGTATTATGGTCCAGCTCATGGATGAGCTCATAAAAGGCTTTACGGTCGGCAAATTCCACATCTTCCTGCGAGAAGTCGAGCTCCAGCTCTATGAGTGCGGAGAAGCGGATCATGCGGTCGCGCAGGTCGCGCAGCCGGGCAGAGAATCCGCCACGCATGGCATGCAGGGCTGTCTGCTGCGCCGCTTCGGTATTGCTGGCAATGAGGTCGGCTACGGCCTCGGCCTGGGCCAGGTCCATTTTGCCATGCAGGAAGGCCCGCTGGGTAAACTCGCCGGGGCGCGCCACGCGAGCTCCGAGAGCGGCACAGGCCTGCATCACCTGTTGCTGGATATAAGGTGAACCATGGCAGCTGATCTCCACTACATCTTCGCCGGTATAGGATCGCGGACCATGAAACAGCGACACCACTACCTCATCGAGCCATACGTCTCCCTGCCGCAGCATGCCCACATGCAGGGTATGGCTGGGCTGCGCCTCCAGGTCTTTGGAAGGAAACAGCTGATTGATGATAGGAAAAGCCTGCGGGCCACTCAGCCTGATCACGCCTATGGCACCAATGCCAGGCGGTGTAGCCAGTGCGATTATAGTATCATCCCAGGTGTAGCGCTGCGTCATCGGGCAAAAGTACGCAAATAGTGGGCAGTGGCCGATCTAAGCGTTTAAAGCGTATAAAGAGTTTAAAGGGTTGTTTGTATATTTTGATGCGTTAAAAAGTGAAAAACCGGCTGGATACCCTTTAAACTCTTTATACCCTTTAGACTCTTTATATTTTATCTGCTAACTAAAAAAATCCCGGCGCGGAAAACTCCTGCCGGGAGGCTGAATGACGGATTATGACAAAACATGAAGAAAAGGTAGAGGGGGTAAGGTGGAAGGTAGAAGGAAATTTTTGGGGGTATACGTGATAAGTAGCTCCATTAAACTTATCCTCATACCCTCCCTTCACCTTCTACCTTCTACCCTCCATCTCACTTTAAACTCTTTATACGCTTTAAACTTTTTACTCCGCCTGCACCTGAAACGTAATCGGCTGCGTACGCCAGGCTTTCACGTGACGGTTATTTTGAAAGGCCGGTGTCCATTTCATTTTAGCGGCTTTCTGCAGTACACGAATAGCTTCCTGCTCCATGCCATAACCGTGATTGGTGAGCGCCTGAACATCGCTCACGGTCCCTGATTCATCGACAACAAATTTGAGCAGTACACGGTACTCACCGGCTGGGGCACCGTTGTCGGACGCAATCTGTCCGTTACAGTTACGCTCGAGAAACTGTAACCATTTTTTGATACCGCCGGGAAATTCGGCATCTACTTCTACCTTGGTCCAAATCTCCGGCTCGACTTCTTTTTTTACTTCGATGATGCCGGTGTTGCCGTCGATATCACTGGGTTTGGCGACGTTGTTGAAGTCGACACCTTCCTGTTTTACGACATCGATTTTTGCATTGGCAAGATCTTCCTGTGTGGGTGGGGGTTCTTTTACTTCTTCATCGGGCACCAGTTTGGGAGGGGTAAGTTTTTCGGTGCGTACGGGTTCCGGTTCGGGTAGTTTCTCAGGGGGCGGAATGGGTTTGGGCTCTTCTTCCTGCGGCTTTATCTCTTCGATGGTCACGGTGGTGGCTTTCCACTGATCATCTTTTTTGCCGCCGCTGTTGCGGGCCCAGATGGTGCCGCCTACAACCAGCAGGATAAAGGCGCCGGTGCTGATGAGGGCGGTCGAAATTCGTTTGTTGTAGGTTTTGCGGAGCTGGTAGGCTCCGTAGTCTTTGTTCCTGGTGTCAAATACCAGGTCAAGCAGACTGGATGTGAGGATCTTGTTTGCTTCCATGGCTATACTTTCCTCTTAGATGTACAGGCAGAAAGATTCCATACAGAGGTTGTTGTTTTCAGCAAGAGTATTTTAATAATTGCTGTTGCCTGGGGATGTTGTTTCCCGCAGAGGGCGCAGATCAACGCTGATAGGCATACAGGAAAATTCCAATCTCCTATCCGCTGCGGTATTTGGCGTTTTCTGCGGGCACTATTTCCTGCCGAAGGCGCAGATGAACACTGATAGAAGATATGCGGTGAATTTTAAGGTAAAAAAAATCCCCGTGGCAGGCCACAGGGATTTACTATTCGTTTAAAAGTAGTGCAGGATTACTCAGCCTGTACCTGGAAGGTGATAGGCTGTTTGCGGTAAGCGTTTACAGCACGGCCATTCTGAACAGCGGGTGTCCAGGCCGGACCTTTTTTGATAACGCGTACGGCTTCCTGTTCCATTCCGTAACCGTGGTTGGTAAGAGCGCGAACGTCGCTGATAGAACCGTCTTTGCTCACCACAAACTGTACGTATACGGTGTAGACACCTTCGGGAGCGCCATTGTCGATAGGCACGTTACCGTTCAGGTTTCTTTCGAGGAACTTTCTCCAGGCGCTTTCGCCACCTTTGAAGGAAGCTTCGATTTCTACTTTTTCAAAGATTTTGTTTTCGTCTTCTTCTTTCTTTTCTTCAACCACACCTTTACCATCATCGATAACGGCGGGGGCTACGATACCTTCGTCTTTGATACCTTCCTGATTCTTCAGGTCGATCTTAACGTCTTTCAGTTCTTCCTGTGCAGGAGGTGGCTCCTGTACTTCCTCATCTTTTACGATTTTGGGAGGAGTGAACTGTTTCATTTCGATCTTGGGGGGATCTGGTGGCTTGGGTGGAGGGGGTGGTGGGGGTTCCACAGGCTTCTCCTCCTGTTTCAGATCCGCAATGGTCACTTCTTTGAATTCGATCTTTTTCTCGCCATCGCCTTTGAAGCTGTTAGCCAGGACGGTACCCAGCAGCGCCAGCAGGGCTACGGAGGCGGTAATGATCAAAGCCACAGTGATCCGCTTATTATAGGTTTTACGCAGTGCGTAAGCCCCATAATCCTTGTTCCGGCCCTCGAAAACGAGGTCCAGAAGGTCGGCTGATAATATCTTGTTGGCTTCCATTCTTTAATTTGTTTAAAATTAGATGCTTTTCCTGAAATTTTCCATACCGGAAATTATTTGCCTTCGGTAGCTTCTACCAGGTCCTTCTCCGAATCGGCGATTTTAACCATGGCAAAACGACGTACATTGTTGATTGTCATTTCGTCCAGGATATCTACCGTATTCTTGTAGGTAGCGTTTGCCGTAGGCTTGATCACCACGATAAAGTCCTCATCTTCACAGGACTTACGAGGATCTTTACCTTTTTCGCGGGCTTTTTCCTCGCAGGCGGCATTACCTGTATAGGCAGCTATAACTTCCTTTCTTTTCCGGATAATCTCATCGCGGATGCCTTTGAAGGTGGTTTGTTTGAAGTTGGAGCCATCGGGCGCCAGTTCACCTTCATAGTAATAGACATTATTGTCTTTACCCAGCATCACGGTAAGAGCACCGGATTGTTTGGCCTTGGTCTGCTCTTCATCCTTATTGGTATCCTTGGGCATATTCAGGTCCATCCCTACGGGAGAACTCATGGTAGCCGTGAAGATGAAGAAGGTGATCAGCAGGAACCCAAGGTCCACCATGGGAGTCATATCCACACGCGTAGAAAGCTTTTTGGCTTTTTTTACGCCCGGGCCTTTTTTATGACTATCGCCACCTCCAGTATCTATACTTGCCATACTAAATGGTTTTAATAATTCTGAATCTGTTTACTTGTTCCGCTCTTTATAGAGCTCTGTTCCTTCGGGTGCACCTTCCTGTGCTGTGATGAGGTTATATTTAAATTCCTCATTGCGGCGAAGGGCATTTACGACTGCTTCAAAAGTGGGATACTTTGATTCGTTGTCCCCTTTGATGAAGTACAGCAGTTTGCTTGAGCCATCAGCAAAGGCCTTCTTGGTTTCGTCTACCCACCAGATCAGCTCATTGTTGAGCGTATCCAGAACCGGAATACCGGGTTGGGTTACTTTACCCATTTCTTCGGGAGAGTAGCTCAGCAGCTGTTTCAGCCCGTTGAATGGTACACCAATGATGGGCGCAAATCTGAACTTGGCCATTTCCTGCTCAGTGAGACCCAGATTACGGCTGGTATTGATACCATGGATAATCTTATTGAGCTTTTCGCCATTGGGGTCTTTCACTGCATTCACATTGATATATACTTTACTGTCTTTACCAATCGTGATGAGCAGCGCATTTTCTTCCTTCAGGATCGCAGATGAAACGGAACTGGGCGTTTCAACCTGTACCGGTTCGGCAGGCTTGAATTTAGTCGCCATGATGAAGAATGACAGGATCAGGAACGCGATGTCCACGAAGGGCGTCATGTCCGTATCCGTACTCTTCTTCGGTATTTTTACACTTGGCATGTCTGCTTCTATTTAATAATTGAGATGAAATGATTCACATTTTCCATACAAGAGGATGTTAAAATAACCACTCTTGCTTTAACCCTTTAAAGGGTCTGATTTTCAATTATTTGTACAGAGAGCCGAAGCTTTGAGTCAGGGTAAAACCAGACTCATCGATACCATAAGTGATAGAGTCGATCTTAGTAGTGAACACGTTGTACATGATCAGGGCCAGAGCTGAAGTACCGATACCGAGGGCTGTGTTATACAGGGCCTCAGAGATACCTACCGCCAGGGCGCTTGAATCAGAACCACCACCTGAATCACCAAGAGCAGCGAATGATTTGATCATACCAATTACCGTACCGAGCAGGGCCACCAGGGTACCTACTGAAGTGATGGTAGAAAGGAATACGAGGTTTTTCTGCAGCATAGGCAGTTCCAGGGCAGTAGCTTCTTCTACTTCTTTCTGGATAGACAATACTTTCTGATCAGTATCCAGACCAGTTTCGTTGATCATTTCTTTGTAACGGCGCAGACCAGCTTTCATTACGTTGGCAACAGAACCACGTTGTTTGTCGCACTCAGCCAGAGCCGCATCAACATTACGGTTTGCCAGGTGATACTGTACTTTACGGATAAAGTCAGAGATAGAACCATTACCCAGTGCTTTGCGGATAGTCAGGAAACGCTCAATAGAGAACACGATAACCATCAGCAGCATACCGATCAGCAGGGGTACGATGATACCACCTTCATAAATACGGTGCAGGGCGTCTTTGGGGTCTTTGTGCTCAGGCCAGAACCAACCTTCAGAAGATGGAGCCTTAAATCCATTCGGGTCACCTAATACGAAACGCCAGATGCAATAACCGGCAATCACACAAACGATCGGAGCAATCCACGAAATGGCATTGCCGCTTTTTTTGGGTTGAACAGAAGTAGCCTTAACCGATGCGGTTGCAGTTGGTTTAGTCTCAGCCATGATCTTAGTTTTTAGTTTTTAAATTTTAAGGAGCCTTTTTTTTGAGGCTACAATTCTACTGAAAAAGTTTATACAAAAATCCCTGTGTTCATATTTTTTATAACAGGGGCTTCAAGGTAAGGATTTTTTCAAACGCAGCCATTTTCCCAATGAAAAAATGAGGATAACCTGTTCATTTGTTGATTAAAGCTTATTCGTACCGCAACGCCTCAATGGGGTTGAGGCGCCCCGCCTTGAACGCGGGATATACACCAGCAGCCAGCCCTACAATACTGCATATAAGAATACCTCCCAATACCCAGTTCCAGGGTACAACAAAACCGGTGGCAAGCACCAGCGAGAACACATTCCCCACAAATACTCCCAGTATGATGCCAAACAGGGCACCCATCACACTGATCAGCACGGCTTCGAGCAGAAACTGACGGCGTACCATATTACTTTTTCCCCCAATAGCTTTTACCAGCCCCACTTCCTTGGTACGCTCCGATACCGACACGAGCATGATATTCATTAAGCCAATAGCCGCTCCTATAAGGGTTATAAATCCGATGACAGTAGCCGATATGGTGAGAAAACCCAGGCTGTTCATCGCCTTCTCTGCTACACTATCGCTGCGATCCAGCACAAAGTTGCTTTCCTCGGTGGTTGTAAGCCGCCGGATGGGACGAAAAGCAGCCTCCGCCTCTCCCATCGCCACATTCATCTGACGGATATCGTCTATCAGCACCGCCATCACATAGGAATTGCTGGTGGTGAAATTGCGCTCAATGTTGGTATAACTGGTGACCACGAGGTTATCGCGGCTAAACCCAAGAGTAGAACCCCGGCTGCCCAGTACCCCCAGCACCCGGTAAGGAATATTGTTGACCCGCACAAACTTGTTGGTAGCCATATTGGGATCCTGCTTAAACAGTCGACTCGCCACATCGTACCCCAGCAGGCATACATTGCCCCCGTTGAGTACCTCGCCCCGGGTAATATTGCGCCCGTCAGCCAGCTTAAAACCATTCATGAGCAGATAATTCTCATCACCACCCATGATCATCACATTGGGACTGGTCTTCCTGTCTTCGTAAGACACGATGGTATTACGGTTGCCAAAAATGGAGATACTGGTAGTGGCGGGATATTTATAATGCTGAATAAACAGCTCTGCTTCGTCTTTGGAGATCGGCTTGTCGAGATTCGATTTCTTCTCGCGGCGATTACTGCGTTTGGTAAGTTTTACCTCACCATTGCCACCTCCGCCAAACCGGATATTGCGGGATTTATAGCGTATCGTAAACGCATTGGCCCCCATGGTGGAAAAGCTCTCGGAAAACTTTTGATTCATGGCCTTGATAGCAGTAATAATACCTACCAGCGCCATAATGCCGAATGCAATAATGGCAACAGTAAGGCCAGTGCGCAATTTGTTTGCACGCACGGTACGCCAGGCCAGCATAAAAACATCACTGAACTTCATTACGTCCCCAAATTAGCGAAAGTATCGGGAACACAAATATTCTGTGGATGAACGGCAGATTAAAAATAGAGCCAGTAGAGGAT
>JAGODE010000176.1 GCA_017998385.1 Chitinophagaceae bacterium
TTTCTATTCTTACTCAGCCACTGGCTGGTAGTCCTGAACGCGGATCCTGTCAGTTCTGCGCCCAGTGTGGTCGTAACTGCAGCTATTATAAAGCAGATTTTTCTTCGCCCAATGTACTTATCTATCCTGCCATGAAAACCGGTAAGATAGATGTGCTGTCTAATTGTATGGCACGCGAAGTACTGACCGATAAAGAAGGTCTTGCCACCGGTGTTTCGTATGTGAGCAAAGATGATTTGATGGAATACCAGGTGAGCGGCCGCGTTGTGATCGTGGCAGCCAGCGCCTGTGAATCGGCCCGCTTGCTGCTCAACAGTAAATCGCAGCGGCACCCCAATGGACTGGCCAACAGCAGTGATGTGGTGGGTAAGTACCTGCACGATTCTACCGGTGCTGCACTGGGGGGTGTATTGCCGAAACTCTTTGGCCGTAAGCGCTACAACGAAGATGGTGTGGGTGGTATGCACATCTATTCTCCCTGGTGGCTGGATAATAAAAAGCTTGATTTTCCCCGTGGTTATCATATCGAATACTGGGGTGGTATGGGGCAGCCTGCCTATGGTTTCAATTTTGGTGTAGAGAACCTCAATGGTAAATACGTGGTGAATGGTAAACAAAAAGAAGCCGGCGGTTATGGTGCTTCACTGAAAGAAGACTATCGCTATTTCTATGGTGCCAGTGTGGGTATGGCCGGACGTGGTGAGGCAATACCGCTGGAGAGTAACTATTGCGCGATTGATCCCAATGTGGTCGATAAATATGGCATTCCTGTACTCAAGTTCAATGTGAAATGGAGTGAGCATGAGGTCAAACAGGCCAAACACATGAAGGAGACCTTCAAGGAGATCATGCACAATATGGGAGCCGTTATTACCTGGGGTGGTGATGATGATGAAAAAAATAACTGGGGCCTTTCCAAACCCGGTGAGATCATTCATGAAGCCGGTACAGTACGTATGGGCAGCGATGCCAAACGTTCGGCGCTCAACAAATGGAGCCAGGCGCACGATTGTAAAAACCTGTTTTGTGTGGATGGTGGTCAGTTTGTATCGCAGGCTGATAAAAATATCACCTGGACGATCCTGGCGCTTTCTATGCGTGCGAGCGAGTATATCATTGATGAAATGAAAAAGAATAATCTCTGATCGTCGTTGTCGTTGTTGCCCTGAGCAATTCCGGATTACCGGTTGAATAAATAAGTATAAACAAACACTTCTACAAACAACATACTATGGATCGTCGTAAATCGCTTAAACTTCTGGCAGGTGGCGCACTGGCTACCGGCGCACTGGTAGCAGGTTGTGGTACCGGAGAAGATAAGAAAGAGGCAGCCAAATCTGCGCAACCCGAAATGGCGCTTGACAGATATGCCGAAGAGATGGCTTATGAAAAAGAAGTGGCGGCCAAAGACAAATTCTTTACGGCCCGCGAAATGGCCACTATTACGCTGCTGGCAGATATCATCATCCCTAAAGATGAAACCAGCGGAAGTGCCAGTGACGCTAAGGTGCCCGAGTTTATAGAATTTATAGTAAAAGATATGCCGCAGCACCAGATACCCATGCGCGGTGGTTTGCGCTGGCTGGATATGCAATGCCTGCGTCAATTCGAAAAATCATTCCAGGATTGCAGTGCCGAACAACGCATTGCCATGGTAGATCAGATCGCTTATCCCGGAAAAGCCAAACCCGAAATGAAGCAGGGTGTTGCTTTCTTCAGCCTGATGCGCAATCTGACGGCTACAGGATTCTATACTTCAGAAATGGGTGTAAAAGACCTGGGTTATGCCAGCAACCAGCCTAACCGCTGGAATGGCGTACCTGACGATGTCCTGAAACAATACAATGTTGCTTATACAGAAAAAGAGCTGAAGGAATGTGTGAAGTTTGATCAGGCATAATGCCGCGATCCGCCTCTTACTGACAGTAAGCACATTTCTCCGGTATTCTCTTTTTCAGATCACCATTCAACTTTTTCAAAAGCCTACGCCATTCTTTGGCTAGGCTTTTTTCAAATACCCCATCTGTAATAAAATAGCGGCCAGCATTACAAGGTTGGTACAGGCCAGTACCAATACAAGGTGCCAGCGGTTTTGCGGAAAATCAAAAACGGGATGCTTCAGAAATCGGGGTTCAAACAATAAACGGATAATCCGAAAGCAATTGATAAGTATCGCAGCGCTGCAGCATACGATCAGCAGAATGTCAATAACCTTTGTCATACGCATTGTTTTAGTATAAAGAGGGGTTATGCCGGGAGGACATAACCCCGTTTGCAGATCAGAAACATTCATTGGCAATCTGGTAGATGGCAACAGCTGTGCCCAACCATCCGACCGCATATTTCTTTACCACAAACTTGACCACCGTCCATACGCTGCTGTACGAAAACGTACCCAATGAGTTTACCAGCTGAGTAACTCCATAACTGGCGCCCAGCACGCTGAGCGAACAACTTAACCAACCGGGAATCTGGCTTGTTAAAATGGATTTCAGCTTCAGATCACTTAGCGGTTTAAAATTGTTGGCTTCATACATGGCGCAGATCAGACCAAACCAGACGGTTGCGGGATCAGCGGCATCCACTACCGGCGGACCATATTGCGGATAGCGACTGCTCAGATACTGCACTATCTTTTCGTTTTTGGCTTTGAGAAAAGCAGCTACACGAACCTCATCATTGCTCTTCAGAATGGCTGGCTCTCCTTCAATAACCAGGTCTATCAGTTTCTGCGGCCCGGCAACTCCCCTGCTCCAGCCCCCGGCCTTTTCGGGCAAATCCTGGGCAACTGAGGCAATGGCAATCAGGGCGAGCAGAATGGTGAATAAAGCGGTATGAACATGTATTTTTTTCATGGCTATTCTTTTAATGCTGCCTACTCTTTTCACAATTCCGGTTTTCGGCATCTCCGGATCAAGTGGCCATTTGATGAATTAAAGGTAATAGGGCATGTGGGGCATGACCATGGGAAAAAAACAGAATTTTTATGTTGTTTTTCTGCCGCCGATTTAAAAGAAAAACCCTTTCCTCGCGGAAAGGGCCGTAGACCTCAGTTGGTTTTTGCCTGTCTGAAACAGATTAGAATCCTTTTTTGCCGTCTGTTGGTTTGGAGAGCAGGTAGCGGGTCATAAATATGCCGTTGCCTCCATTGTCGCCGGGACTCAGCGTCAGGGAAGTGACTTTATCCAGTGTCCAGCCTTCGTCTGTATATGATTTGAGGGTACTCAGGATAACGTTTTCATTTTCCTTGATATTCTTGAAATTGATACCAGCCATACTGAAAAGATTTTCGAGGCTGGATTCTTTTTGTGAACCATCGGGATTGCTCACGATCATTTTGGAACGGCCCAGTCCACCGGCCACTACGGATTCTACTGTAGTGATCTGCATATACTGTAGTTTGGCCGGAGCCTGTATGCCTGGTGTATCAGCTGCCTGCTGCGCCTGGGCAATACCGGCTGTAACTAAAAAGAGGATGACAAATATTTTACGCATGGTAGTTAAAATTTACAGCGTAAAAATAATGTCAGCCGCAGCTGTTGTGAAAGGAGGAGTGGATGAATTGAGGGAAAAGGCGGGCAAACTGAGAAATGTGCTGATGTGTTAATGTGCTAATATGCTAATGTGATAATGTGCTAATGTGATGAATGTGCTAATGATATAATTGTTTACAAACTTGACAAAAATGTATTGACGTTTTATTGGCATATTACCTATCAGTCTATTCAAAAATAAACAGCCTGATCGTCATTAATCTATTTATCACATTAGCACATTAGCATATTAGCACATTCATCTCTTCACCCCACCGCTTCTTCCTTCACCTGCTTTCCATATTCGTCCACAAGTTTTTTCTGTAGCTCATATGGCATGGGTTCGTAAGCTTCAAACTGCATGCTGAATTTGGCACGGCCCTGTGTGAGTGAACGGAGCGATGAGGAGTAACCTTCCATCTCTGCCAGTGGTACACGTGCCAGTATTTTTTGAAAATGGCCTTCGCTGTCCATTCCTTCCACAATAGCGCGACGGCTTTGCAGGTCACCCATCACTGCGCCGGTAAGGTCATCAGGGCACAGTACGCTGAGCCGGTAAACAGGCTCCATGATCAATGGATCGGCCTGTTGAAATGCCTGCCGGAAAGCCTGCAGACCGGCAATTTTGAACGAGATATCGTTGCTGTCTACCGGGTGCATTTTACCGTCATACACACAAACCCTGATATCGCGGGCATAGGAACCGGTAAGCGGACCATTCTGCATTTTTTCCATGACACCCTTGAGAATAGAAGGCAGAAAGCGTGTATCAATAGAACCGCCTACAATGCAATTGAAAAATATCAGTTTACCACCCCAGTCGAGATTGATCTCCTCGCGTCCGCGTACAGAAAGGTCAGCAGGATCGGGTAAGCCTTCCTGCCAGGGTTCAATACGCAGGTACACTTCCGCAAACTGGCCGGCACCGCCGCTTTGTTTCTTGTGCCGGTAAGTAGCATCTGCCGCCCGCCTGATCGTTTCGCGATAGGCAATTCGGGGTTTTACAAAACGTACTTCCAGTTTATGATTGTGTTCTATTTTCCATTTGGCAACGGCCAGGTGCATATCTCCCTGGCAATGGATCAGTGTTTGTTTTAATTCCGGCGACACCTCCACGAGCAATGTCGGATCTTCTTCACGTAACACATGCAGGGCCTGTGATAGTTTTTCTTCTTCGCCTTTGCGCAAAGGCTCTATAGCCACTGTCATGTTTGGTGCAGGAAAAACGATCGGCTCCAGTTCATACTGCTGGCCCCGGGCATGCAATGTATTGTTGACATGGGTATTCCTGAGTTTGAGTGTGGCGCCTATATCTCCGGCTACCAGTTCGTTGACTGCAGTTCTCTTATTGCCTTCGAGCAAAAACAGCTGACTTAGTTTTTCAATGACACCGGTGGTTTCATTTTCGAGCTCCATACCGCTTTTGATCGTACCGGAGTAAACTTTAAAGAAAGAGAGTTCACCAATATGGGGTTCACTCAGTGTTTTGTAGATAAAAATACAGGGCGGCCCAGACGCTTCGCAGGGCAGTAAGGCGCCTTTTCTGGTACGCTGTGCGGGCATTTCGTTGGCACTGGGGCATACATTGTCGATAAAGCCCATCAGTCGCCCGCTACCCATATTGCGTTCGGCGCTAAGGCAGAAAAGCGGAAAAAGATCATGCTGAATCATGGCCTTTTTTAAACCGTTTTTCATATCATCTTCATTGAGCTCACCCTGTTCAAAATATTTTTCCATCAGGCTTTCATCATTGCTGGCTACGGCCTCTACCAGTTCTTTATGCAGTTCATCTGCTTTGGCCCGCTCATCATCCGGTATGGGAAGCTTCTGGGGTTTGCCACCACTGTCGGTGAATTTGTAGAGGGTCATGCGGAGTACATCGATGATTTCATGAAAGCCGGCACCGGTCTGGCGCGGGTACTGCACCACTACCAGCTTATTGCCAAAATGCGCTTTCGCTTCACGGACGGTCTTATCAAAATCGGCATTGTCGTCATCCAGTTTATTGACGGCAAAGATCATGGGTGTTTTAAACTTTTCCGTGTACTCCCAGATGATATCGGTACCTACTTCCACACCCATTACGGCATTGAGCAGCATGATGCCGGTATCGCCTACACGGAGAGCGGAGATGACTTCGCCTGCAAAGTCGTCATAACCGGGTGTGTCGAGAATATTGATTTTATAACCACGCCAGCGCGTATGAAGCAGTTTGCTGAAAATAGAATTGCCGCGCTCCTGTTCCAGTTCATGATAATCGCCGGTGGTATTTCTTTCGGCAATATGACCACGGCGGTTGATGATGCCAGCTTCGTAGAGCATACATTCCGCCAAGCTGGTCTTGCCGGCGCCGGCATGGCCCAGCAAGACAATGTTTTTTACATGTGAGGTATCAAACTCTGCCATACAAAAAGTTTTTAGGTGAGCAATCGGTTAGATACGGGTACATGAACGGCAAGCACAAAAGCCTGGCCATATGGCCCGGCACAGATGATGCTGCTAAAAAGAAATACGGAAGTACTAAGGCGTATTGCGGAGAAATGAATTGAATTCCTGTCGCAGTTCACCTAATGTTGCATCCAGCCGCTGATACTGATCATAGAGATCTTCATGCATAGCCATTCTTTCTTCGCGCAACTGACCGTTGTGAGTGGTTTTTTCCATGTCCATCATGCGGCAGTGCGTTTTGATAGCCTGTTTGAGATCGTGAATGTTGATGAGCTGAATGTGAAACTGATTCTGGAGATGCTCCAGGTCCTGGAGCTGGTGTCTGGAGAGAGGGAGAAGAGCTGATTCCTGGAGTTTGCTTTTGTCGCGGGTAAATTCTTCCCGAAGCTGACGAAGTGCATCCCTCCAGGTACTGCACTCCTCTGTGAGCTGTGCGATTTCAACCTGAACCATGGGTTTAAAATTTAAGAGTGAAGAATGTTGTTTACTCTTTTTTCCCGGGTGTTGGATGGTACTTCTAATTTAAAACTCTTTTCCGGGAAATAAATGCATTTTTTCTGCACATTCTTCTGCAACAAAGAAAGCCACCGCAGGTGCGATGGCTTCTTTATACGACTGCCTGAGCTATGTTAATGACGGGTTCTTACCCGTGTACGTTTTGTTTTTACTTTGCCTTTGGGGCCTTTAACAGTTGTGGTAGTGCGCGTTGCGGAATTACCGCGAGGCCCGGTGACTGTAGTTTGCCGGCGGGTTACCCGATAATTTTGCACACTGGCCTGGTGCCTGGTACGAACGGTTACAGAGCTGACACGCACAGGAGCATATATGCTGCGGGCTCTTACTACCCTGCGGGTATGCACCACTACAAACGGACGGTAATAGCGGGCCCGCAGCGGATAACAGGCATGCCAGCTGAGTGGCCGCCAGGGACGCCACCAGCCCGGATAATGACGCCAGTACCAGGGCGAAGTCCATGGTCGATAAGCCGGTGCATATACAAACCGTACCGAAGGCCAGAACCAGACATTGACTACCAGCCGGCGTGTGCCAAAATCATATTCAGGATAAGACGGACCAGCGGCCAGCGATGTTTCGGGAGAAGAAAGAAAAGCGGCTTCTTCGCTTCCTCCATCGGGTTCGATCACCACATTTTCACCATAAATATCTTCATCACCTACTATCTGCACCACAGCCGAAGTATCGCCGGTGCGTTCCAGTTCAATCACCGCTATATCCTGGCTTTCTGTTTCAGATATGGGTACCTGCAATACAAATACATGTACATCGCCATTGGCACGATCCTGTACACGTACATAATCTGTTTCACCATCTCCGTTGAGATCAAGATTATTGACTCCATTTGCAGCGGTGTTGATTCGTTTCTCAAAATCTTCGATGCCCGAAGATTGCTGAAACATGGCCAGTGCGCCCTGAAGGCTGAACTGGTCACCGGGCAGACCAGTGCTGTCTATTCCCGAAACGGAGGCTGACTGCCGGGCACTGGCAGAGCCGATACCGGCCAGCAACAGAACGGCCAGCAGGCGTAAGGAAAGGGTAATTTGCATAATAAATGTATTAGGGTTTGGAGGCCAGGTGCTTATATATCGCTATGTTCAGACTTTGGCAGAAGCCAAAGGTTTACTGGCAGGGGCGCTTATTTTTAAAAAGAATTGATTTGACCGGCCGGCCCTTCTTATTGCTCCCACATTCTGTGTAAATTGCACCTCCCCCATGATTCCACAGGAAACGATACAACAGATTCTGAGCCGCATTGATATTATTGAAATCATTGGCGGATTCGTAAAGCTCAAAAGAAGAGGCTCCAATTACCTGGGCAACTGCCCTTTTCATAACGAGAAGACGCCGTCTTTTACCGTTTCTCCCGCCAAGGAAATCTATAAGTGTTTTGGGTGTGGTAAGAGCGGTAATACCATCAGCTTCCTGATGGAGCATGAAAAATACAGTTATGTCGATGCATTGAAATGGCTGGCGCAGAAGTATGGAATAGAAATCCAGGAAACATTTGTGAGTGATGAACAGCGTTTGCAGTACCAGACTGCAGACAGCCTGTATATCATCAACAGTTTTGCCCAGCAATTTTTTACCCGCTCACTTTTCGAAACCGAAGAGGGACAGGATATAGGTCTTGCCTATTTTAAAGAGCGTGGTTTCCGGGAAGAGATCATTCGCAAATTTCAATTAGGTTATTCGCCCGAGAAGCGTGATGCTTTTACACGCGAGGCACTTGCCAAACAGTATAACTCCGAACTGCTGGTAAAGTCAGGCCTTGTAGCCAACCGCAATGACCAGCTGATGGATAATTACCGGGGGCGTGTCATCTTTCCGGTACACAATCATAGTGGCAAAATTTTAGGATTCGGCGCACGTATTCTCAAGAGTAATGACCGGGCACCCAAGTACATTAATACGCCCGAGAATGAGATCTATATAAAAAGTAAAATTCTTTATGGATCTTATTTTGCGCGTACAGCCATTGATAAGGCCGATGAATGCCTGCTGGTAGAAGGATATACAGATGTATTGTCGCTGCACCAGGCCGGTATAGAAAACGTAGTGGCATCTGGTGGTACATCACTTACTATTGATCAGCTGAGACTGGTAAGAAAATATACCAATAACCTTACGATCATCTATGATGGTGATGCGGCTGGTATAAAGGCGGCCCTGCGCGGGCTTGATATGGCTCTCGAAGAAGGCCTGCAGGTAAAACTGGTATTAATTCCGGATAAGGAAGATCCCGATAGCTATGTCAACAAAGTAGGTGCAGCAGCTTTCAGGGAGTTTGTACAGCGCAACAAAAAAGACTTTATTCTTTTTCAGCTGGAGGTAGCCCTGCGCGATACAGAGGGCGACAGTTCGCGCAAAGCCGATGTGGTAAACCAGGTGGCAGAAACGATTTCAAAGATCAATAAGGCCGAAGATTTTACCCGGCAGCAGGATTATATTAAGCAATGTGCAGAAATACTGCGTATTGATGAAACCGGTCTGCATGCGCTGGTCAACAAGTTTATTCGCGACCGTATTGCCACACTGGAGCGTAAACTGCCTTTTGATGAGGCGCAGCAGCATGCTGATAATGCACGCCAGGCAGAGGCGCATAATTATGATGAGTCTACATTTAACCTCTTATTTAAAGATGAACTGCAGGAACGGGAAGTAGCGCGTGTATTACTCGAGTACGGGTTGCTGCGCTGGGACGATAGCAAAAAGATAGCCGATTATATTTTTGAGGAAATGGTGGATGAAAGCCTGATGGATAATCAGGATATCGTGCAGCTTATTGCCGCATTCAAGGAACTTTTGCAGCGTGATCCGGCCAATGCAGGTAAAAGTTATTTTATCTATCATCCCGATACCCGCCTCAGTGCGCTTGCTGTTTCACTGCTCAATTTCCCCTACGAAGAAAGTGAACACTGGAAGCGCGAGTACAGCCAGTCTACCGG
>JAGODE010000177.1 GCA_017998385.1 Chitinophagaceae bacterium
CAACTGAGCTATAGCCACCATTTTTGGGACTGCAAAAATAGAGAAAAATTGATTCCCATAACAAAAGAAAGGAGAAAAGTTTTCTGAAAGAGGTAGAAGATAGAAAGTTAGGGGAAAGGTAAAAGGCGAAGGGCAGAAGGTAAAAGGGGACAGATGTGAGTTGGTTGGCTTTTTTTCACATTCCCTCTACCCTCGGCCCTTCACCTTTTACCTTCCACCTTTAACCGCTCTTTTGCCTCTCATCAAAAACCCTTGTTAAAAGCCTGTAAAAGCAAGAAAAACATTGTTTTTGCGTTAATTTTGATAGTATGCGTAATGCACTAAAATATGTATTCAATATGAAGCGACTCCCTATCGTGATCATGATGATTGTGGCAGGCTCATTCCTGGCATTTCAGACGCTCGGCACCGGCCCTAAAAATCCGCCTAACAAGTATGAGGAAATCCTCCGGCTCATAGGTGAGATGCTTACACAGGCTCACTATAGCCCGAAAGATATCAACGATGATTTTTCCAAAAAGATATTCAACAAATACCTGACGGATCTGGATCCTGAGAAGAACATGTTTCTTCAGTCAGACATTCGTGAGTTGGATACCAAATACGGAAAACGCATCGATGATGAGCTGAAAGGTGCTCCCGTAGAATTTTTCCTCGCCGCAGGCAAAATATTCAATACGCGGATGGAAGAGTCGGCTGCCATTGTAAATGAGATACTCGCCAGGCCCTTTGATTTCAAAGTAGATGAAACCGTAACTCTTGATGGCGACAAACTGGGTTATGTCAGTAAACAGGCAGAAATTAAAGAACGCTGGCGCAAAAAACTGAAGTACCTGACGCTGGAGCGGTATGCCGACCTGCTCGACACCCGCGAAAAGAATAAAGGCAAAGAAGGATTTGTGGTAAAAACAGATGCCGAACTGGAAATTGACGCGCGTGAAAAAACACGCAAGATCATTGACAGGATGTTTGAACGCTTTCGCTTCAAATTTAACGACGACGATAAGTTCAATGTATTCGTAAATGCCATTACCACCACTATGGACCCTCATACGGAGTTCTTCCCCCCGGTGGATAAGCGCTATTTCGACGAAGAAATGAGTGGACGCTTCTTCGGAATCGGCGCCTCGCTGGTATACGAAGAAGGCAATATAAAAATCAGCAGCATCATTACCGGCAGTCCCGCCTGGAAATCAGGAGAGCTTCAGGTTGGTGATATTATCCAGAAAGTAGGTCAGGGTGCCGATGAACCCGTTGAACTTACCGGATTTACCGTTACAGATGCTGTAAAAGTAATCCGTGGCAAAAAGGGAACCGAGGTAAGACTTACCGTCAAAAAAGCAGATGGTACGCTGAAAATTATCAGCCTCATCCGCGATCAGATTGTACAGGATGAAACCTTTGCACGCAGTGCAGTTGTACAGGAAGGCTCCGCCAAAATAGGGTATATCTATCTGCCCGAATTCTATGCAGATTTTGAAAATCCCAATGGTGCGCGCAGCTATATTGATGTAGCAAAAGAAGTTGTAAAACTCAAGGCACAGGAAGTGGATGGTATTGTGATTGACCTGCGCAACAACGGTGGCGGCTCTCTGTACGATGTGGTACAAATGGCCGGCCTGTTTATCGAAGACGGCCCCATTGTACAGGTAAAAGATAAAGATAACCGTCCACAGGTTTTACGTGATAAGGATAAAGCTGTATTGTATAATGGCCCGCTGGCCGTAATGGTCAACGAATTCAGTGCATCTGCGTCAGAGATCTTTGCAGCAGCCATTCAGGACTATGGCCGCGGAGTAATTATTGGCAGCACCTCTACCTATGGCAAAGGCACAGTACAGCGTAATATCGGACTTGACAGGGAAACAGGTTTCTCTATGTCCAACTCAGATCTTGGCACGGTAAAACTGACTCTTCAGAAATTCTACCGTATCAATGGTGGTTCTACCCAGTTAAAAGGCGTTAGTTCAGATATCGTTTTACCCGATCAGCTTGAATACCTCAAACTGCGTGAAAAAGACGATAAGGATGCACTGCCCTGGGATGAAATCAATAAATCTCCCTACAGCGGCTGGAACCCCGGCTATGATCTGAAAGTGATTCAGCAACTGAGCAAACAACGGGTAGACAATGACAGTGCTTTCAACATCATTAAAGCCAACACCGAGTGGCTGGCCAAACAAACGAATAAGGAGACTTCGCTGCAACTGGATAAGTACCGTAAGGAGCAAAAACAGATTCGTGAGAAATATGCCCAGATCGATGCAATAGCCAGGCTGCGCCAGGAACTGAATGTAAATGCGCTGCCCGAAGAAGTAAACCGCTGGGCCGATGATAAAGCCAAACAGGAACGATTTAATCAGTGGATCAAAAACCTGCGTAAAGATATTTATCTCGACCAGGCCGTGAAAGTGGTAAATGATATCATCAATCAGCAAAATATAGCTAAAGGCATAAAAGCAAATCCGGTTGAAGAAAAACCGAAGAAGGCATTTTGATTAATGTGCTAATATGCTAATGGGATTAATGTGCTAATGGATTGATAGTGTCGAATAACTTGAGGGATCATTATAATGATTGAAATAAAAAACGCCGGCTTTGCCGGCGTTACGTTTTTAAATTCGGTTATACGATTGTTCAAGAAAAAATCTTATTAAGTACCCATTAGCACATTAATCCCATTAGCACATTAGCACATTATTTCCCCAGATATCGTTCCTTCGTCACCTGCTGATGATGCAGCGCATGGCCGAGGAGGGTATAGCCTACAGCCAGCACATAGCTGGGGCTTCCGGAGGCAACACCATTGGCCTGCAACTGCTCTTCATCGAAGGAAGAAAACATTAACTCTGATGCACGCCGTACGGCTTTAAACTCTTCCACCAGCCGGTCCCAGGGGCGGGATGCAGCACGCGCATTTTCGGCAAAGAGATTCTCATCAAATCCATGCAGGGGTGTATGATCAAACCGTGCAAAGCGCAGCGCACGATAGGCAAAGACACGCTCTGCATCAATCACATGCTGCAAGACCTCCCTGATAGTCCATTTGTCAGGGGCATAACGATAGTCATACTTGTCTGCAGGAACAGATTCGAGAAAACTGATGAATGAAGCCGTCTGATTGGTGAAGGCTTCCATTATTTCATTTTCAGGTACTTTTTGGATATACCCATGATACCATTCGCCAACGCGGGAAAGATCGGGACGCATATAAGCTGATTTTGTCTAAAGGTAAAAAGAACTCGTACCCGATGCATAAAAAAAGAGCCGCTAACGGCTCCTTTTCAAAAATATGCTGTGTTTAGCTTTTCTCTTTTTCTTTCACCTTCGGGCGGGGCTTTTCCTGTTTTCCTTCGCTCAGGGCAGCGGCCAGTTTAATGGCTTCGTAGGCATTGATCACACCGCCTGTACGGCTCAGTTCTGAAAGTTTCACTTTATTGCCGCTACCGGGCTGCTCGACTTTCGAATCGGGCTGCCGGGACGATTGTTCAATCACTTTTTTCACCTGTTCGGGTGAGAGAGTTGGATAATACTCCAGGATAAACGCTGCCAGGCCCGCTACTACAGGCGATGCCATACTCGTGCCCTGCAGGCTTTGATAAGTATTGCCGCCAGGCACCGTAGAATAAATCTGCACGCCGGGAGCAAACACATCCACTTCATTTTTGCCATAATTCGAAAAGCTGGCAACCAGTCCACCGGCTTTGGCATCACCACTGGCACCTACAGTAATCCAGTTGGACGCTCTTTTCTTATCTTCTGCCACCGGAGTGGGAAAGTTCCAGCTGGTATCAATATTAAGCGCACTGTTGCCCGCTGCATGCACCAGCAACACACCTTTAGCTGCTGCATATTTTACGGCATCATCCACCCATTTCTTTTCGGGAGAGAAGCCTTTACCAAAACTCATATTGATAACGCGGGCTCCATTATCCACTGCATAACGGATAGCCAGGGCAATATCCTTATCATGCTCATCGCCATCAGGCACCGCACGGATCATCATAATCTTTACATTGTCGGCCACTCCGTTCATACCTACGCCATTATCGCGTGCGGCAGCAATGATACCGGCCACATGCGTTCCGTGCATAGCCGCTTTTTTGCTCACCATTACATTGTTATTGCCATAGAAGCGGTCATTGATGTCGTTGTAATTATCTTTCACCACATCATTGCGGTAATTGCGGGGGGCTTTTTCACGCATTTCTATCTTGCTTATTTCACCTTCGAGCTGACTGGTTTCGCCCTCCAGTTCATCCAGCAATTCAAGATTTGTTACTTCTTCTGTCTTATTGTCGCGGCAAATACTCGTCATTACGAGCCGCACCCAGCGGGCCACATCATTGGTAGGATTATAGGACTGCAGGTCTTTGCAGGAGTATTCCTGTTTGCTCAGGTCTTTGCGGATAATGGAATCGCCGATATTAAACATCGAGTCTACACGGCGCATCTCCTGGTAATTTTGCTGAAGAGAGGTGAGGGACTTGGGATCAACATTGCTGGCCATTACATCTTTGCGTGCACGTACGAATACATCATATTCGCGTGCTTCGGCGGGTGTCAAAGAAGCCACATTCACTTCTTTATTGCCCCATTTAGGGAGCAACTGATGATAAACCCGGGCCGCTTCATAAGAATCTTTTTCAACATTGCTGCCATCGGCACCGCCCAGAAAGTTCCAGCCATATACATCATCGATATAGCCGTTTTTATCATCATCAATTCCGTTGCCCGGAATTTCGCCCGGGTTACGCCACAGTACGGGCTTCAGATCTTCATGGAGGGTGTCGATACCCGAGTCAATTACAGCTACGATGACAGGGGTGCTTTTCAGCTTTTTGCCGGCTACAAACTGATAGGCCTTATCCATACTGATTCCGTAATAGCCACTATCGGCCTTATCCATAAGATGCCATCCACGGGGAACTTCATTAGATTGAGAGAATGATACAATTGCCATGACAAGGCTAAGGCTTGTCAACAGGGTACACCGCAAAATCTTACTCATTAGTTGCTACCAGTTTTTAATACTTGCAAATTTGTACAAAACCACAAAATTATGCCATACCATTCATACATTTTGTGAAACTGAAAAACCCTACAGCATGCCAGCTGCAGGGTTTTGGTTAATTCTGTGACGAAGCAGATCTCTTATTGGTTGCTCAGTTTCAATTCAACCCGGCGATTTTTAGCCTGTTCTGACTCCAATTCGCTATTTGTCAGTGGTTTATCCGGACCGTAGCCAATTGCTTCCATACGTCTGTCTTCGATACCTTTTTGCTCCAGGTATTTTTTAACGGCCTGGGCACGCTCCTGCGAAATCCGTTTGTTGACTTCATAGGCTCCTTCGCGGCTGGTATGACCTTCGATTGTCAGTTTCAATTCGGGGTTATCTTTCAACAGTTTTGCCACTTCACCGAGTGTGGTAAAGGATGCCGGCAGCAGGATGGCGCTGTTTTTACGGAACTGGATCCGCCTGGCTGCTATTTCCACTTTTTCTACTATTTCGCGGCTGATCTCAGGACAACCGTTATTAGCGGCTGTGCCTTTTGCATCAGGACATTTATCTTCTTCATCGTTTACACCATCGCCATCGCGGTCGGGAATGGGGCAACCGTTATAGCGGGCCAGTCCTTTTACATCAGGACATTTATCATCCTCATCATTCACACCATCGCCATCGCGATCGGGGATGGGGCATCCGTTGTAACGGGCCAGTCCTTTTACATCGGGACATTTATCATCTTTATCCAGTACACCGTCGCCATCACGGTCACCATAAGGGCAACCTTTATTATCAGCAGGACCAAATACAGTGGGGCAGGCGTCGTCGATATCCGGTATGCCATCGCTATCCTGGTCGGGACAACCTTTGAGAAGGGAAGTACCGGGTTTATCGGGGCAACGGTCTTTTTTATCGGGCACACCATCGCCGTCTTCGTCCTTACCGGTAAATTTAACAGACTGTCCGAGGAAAACACCCAGCCTTACACCCATTGTCTGATGACGGAATTTACCGTCATACTCCGTGGATTCATAAATGTTGTGCAGGCCCCTCGAATAATTAGCCGTAAGGAATACGCGTCCGAATTCGAAGCCAGCCAGCGCATTCACTCCATAGTCATACGTCGTGTATTTGCCGGGACCATCGCCTACGGGTGGATCGTTGATCTCATCTGCACTGTATGTTCCGTTTTTGGCAATGTATTGTGAACGGATATTTCCATTATAGAAAAATGAGAAATAGGTACCGCCACCCAGTATGAATTTCACTTTTTTTCCGAGTGGAATCTTGCCAACTATATTGAAAGGAATATCAACATAATTGAGGAATTCGCGGCGGTCGATATTGAGTGTATCGTGCAGGGTTGTATCAAGTGTTTCATTGTATTTTCTGCCTTTGTTGTAAAAGATAACACCGGGCTGAAATACAAAATTTCCTTTACGGCCGAAGGGCAGGTCAGCAATGAATCCGAAATGACCGCCTGTACGTTTTTTATAATTACTCTTTATCTGATCCCAGTTGGGCAGATCGTTTGTTTCAAGAATTTCTGATTGATGTACACCGCCCAGGATACCAATGCGCAATTGCGCCCGGGTGGCAGAAGATATAAGAAGGCCTGACAGCAGTAGCAGGTAAATCCTTTTCATGGATAACATGTTGGTGTTTAGGATATTGTTTCGAAAGCAAAAATTGCAAATTTTGCACTGAAATCAAAGCAGTTAGCAAAAAATGCTATCCAGCATTACCAACGTTTGCAGGGCCTTTTTAGTATCTACAGATCAAACTTTATTCCTTGTGCCAGAGGAAGTTTGGTGCTGTAATTGATCGTATTGGTCTGCCGGCGCATATAGACTTTCCAGGCGTCGCTGCCGCTTTCGCGTCCGCCGCCGGTTTCTTTTTCGCCACCAAAAGCCCCGCCAATCTCTGCCCCGGAGGTACCGATATTCACATTGGCAATACCACAATCGCTGCCGGCTGCCGACAAAAATTGTTCTGCTTCACGGAGGTTGAGAGTCATAATAGCCGATGATAGACCTTGCGGTACACCATTCTGGATGGCGATTGCCTCTTCGATGGTTTTATAACGCAGCAGGTAGAGTATGGGGGCAAAGGTTTCCTGTTGCACAATCCTATAATCGGGTTCTGCCTCGGCAACACAGGGTTTTACATAACAACCGCTTTCGTACCCTTTTCCTTCGAGCAGGCCGCCTTCGACCACAAAACGGCCGCCTTCTTTTTTGCATTGCTCAATTGCTGCGAGGTACATGTTTACGGCATCCTTATCGATGAGCGGGCCCACATGGTTATGCTCATTCAGCGGATCGCCGATGCGTAGTTGTGCATAGGCTTTTACCAGCTTTTGTTTTACCTGATCGTACACCGATTCGTGAATGATCAGTCGCCGGGTGGTGGTACAGCGTTGTCCTGCCGTACCTACGGCACCAAATAATGCACCCAGTATGGCTATATCGAGATCTGCATCCTGTGAAATGATAATGGCATTATTACCGCCCAGTTCGAGCAGGGCGCGGCCCAGCCTGGCACCTACAGCAGCGCCAACAGCCTTACCCATGCGGGTGGAACCTGTCGCCGATACGAGGGGAATACGATGATCGTGGCTCATGCGTTCGCCAATGATGCGATCACCCATCAGTAAGCAGGAAACGCCTTCGGGTACCTGATTGCGGGCAAATACATCGGCTACAATATGCTGACAGGCTACTGCACATAAAGGCACTTTTTCGGAAGGTTTCCAGATGCAGACATCACCGCATACCCAGGCCAGCATGCTGTTCCAGCTCCATACAGCTACGGGAAAATTAAAGGCAGATATAACTCCTACTATACCGAGCGGATGATATTGTTCATACATGCGGTGCCCCGGACGCTCACTGTGCATGGTAAGGCCATGCAGCTGGCGCGACAGGCCCACAGCAAAATCGCAGATATCGATCATTTCCTGTACTTCGCCCAGGCCTTCCTGCAGGCTCTTGCCCATTTCGTAGGAAACCAGTTGTCCGAGATCTGCTTTATGGGCACGCAGGGCTTCGCCCACCTGGCGTACGATCTCTCCGCGGCGGGGAGCCGGCCAGTTGCGCCACTCACGGAAAGCAGCCCCGGCCTTCGTCAGCACTTTTTCATAAGCAGCCTCGTCAGCTCCGGATACGGAACCAATCAGCGTACCATCGGCCGGAGAATAAGAAGCATACAAAGGCCCTGAAGAATCCAGCCACTGCGCACCTGTGCTAACACCTTTATTAACTGATTCGAGTTTTAACTGACGAAGAAATTCCATATAGCAGATTTGAAATGCAAAGTTAAGACAAACGGAGGCTCAGGCAGAATAATAGCCTTTTTGAAATTAATACCTGTACAACCTGATCAGTATTGCTCCTGATCGTTGGGAAAGTCAACCGCTTTTACATCGCGGATATACTGTTGCACAGCGCCGGTAATCTGTTCGCTGAGGTTAAGATACTGACGTAAAAAGCGGGGGCGGAATTCAGTATTGATGCCCAGCATATCGTGCATGACCAGAACCTGGCCATCGCAATGCTTACCGGCGCCAATACCAATGGTGGGGATGCTGAGGCTGGCACTTACTTCGCGTGCCAGGGCAGCCGGAATCTTTTCGAGTACGATAGCAAATGCACCAGCCTCCTGCAGCTTTAACGCATCTTTACGCAGTTTATCTGCTTCGGCTTCTTCGGTGGCACGTACCACATAGGTGCCGAATTTATTGATCGATTGTGGTGTAAGTCCCAGATGTCCCATTACCGGAATGCCCGCGCTTACGATCTTTTTTACCGAATCAAGCACCTCTTCACCTCCTTCTATTTTAACGGTATTGGCACCGCTTTCCTTCATAATACGGATGGCAGAGGCAAGAGCTATTTCGGAATTGCTCTGGTAATAGCCAAAAGGGATATCGACCACAATCAGTGAACGCTCCCGGGCTCTTACCACGCTTTGCGCATGATAGATCATCTGATCGAGTGTGATAGGAAGGGTAGTGGTATGTCCGGCCATTACATTACTGGCACTGTCGCCTACCAGTATGATATCGATTCCGGCAGCATCAAAAATGTGTGCAAAGGAATAATCATATGCAGTGATCATGGATATTTTCTCACCCGCCTGCTTCATTTTCTGAAGGGTATTGGTCGTAATTTTTTTGGCCTCTTTGCTTATTGACATGTACAGGTTTTAAAATGAATGGAAACGTATTACAATAGCGGGTGGCTATACTATAGTTGTTTTTAATGCGGCAGCGCCCGGTTTAACTTCTTCGTACAGGCTTTGTACCAGGCCATCGGCCAGGCCGATCTTGGGTACAAATATTTCCTCGGCATCGGCCCAGCGCATTACATTGATATAGATGAGCAGCGCAGGCACCAGCACATCGGCACGGTCTTCGCG
>JAGODE010000432.1 GCA_017998385.1 Chitinophagaceae bacterium
ACTGACTAATTTTCATAAACTTTTTTTCCAGGCTAGTTCTATGACAACCACTGTTGTAGGTAGCTGATCGTATTTTCCCTAACAGGTCACAGTTGTTGTCGTAATACCTGCTGCAGTACTTTTGTTCCATCATTCGCACCTGTACCGGACAAGATGAAAAGCCTTTGTACCGTACCCCTTCCGGAAAACATACAGGTTTACTTCCCTCCAGTATACCTATTGAGAATATATTTACCCCCTGTGTTTAACCAGTAATCCAAATCTTACGGGTCGGCATTGTTTTATCAAAACAAAAACGATGTTGAAAACTAAACTCATTTTTTTCCTGGTATTACCGGCTTTGTTATTCTCCTTTTACTCAAAGGCTGCTATACAATTGCCATCAGATAGTGCAACTGTTGTTTCAAAAAACAACACATCCTTTATTATACTGGATAGCAACTCTTTTTTCCGAACCGGCACCAGCGTACTGCCTGAGGGCCTGTCGCTACCCGCATACCCTGCCAATAAACTCCGGGAAACATATGTAGAAGATTACCTGCTGCGCAATAGCTATGAACTGGAAAAGATCCGGCAAAGGAGTGCACAGTACTTTACAGTAATGGATTCGGTATTTACGCGTCTGGAATTGCCGGTAGAACTAAAGTACCTGGCTGTCGTAGAGTCAGGTTTAAAAAATAAAGTAGTATCCAGTGTAGGTGCCCGCGGCATCTGGCAACTGATGCCGGTTACGGCCAGAACATTTAAACTTAAAGTGTCAGCGGCGTATGATGAACGTACACATCTGTATAAAAGTACGCTGGCGGCGGCCACATACCTCAAAGGCCTGCATGCTAAATTTGACGACTGGCTGCTGGCGATTGCCGCTTACAACAGCGGTCCGGGCCCTGTGCTGAAGGCCATACGCCTTTCGGGCAGTCGCAACTTCTGGAAGCTGCAGCATTTACTGCCTGCAGAAACCCGTGCACACGTAAAAAAATTTATAAGCACTCATTATTTCTTTGAAGGCGAAGGAGGTATTACCACTCTCACCAAAGCAGAAATGCTGCTTTACCTTAACCAGGTGCAAATCGCAATTGTGCGTTACAATAAAAAAACAGAAGACCTCGCCCTCGCAGATGCTAAAGAAAACAAACCGGATGCCGGTGGTATGCTGGTTAAAGGAAGCAGTGAGTTGTTGCTCATCAATGAGCAGCAGGGATTAAAATCGCCGGCAGATAAACAGCCCGTACTTATTCCTGTCGTCCGTTGATATGCATGATGAGTTTAATGCCGCTGAAGAAATAACTGTCCTTTACTCCCGGATTACCCCGCATTTCGCCAGGGCCCGGTATAGCACCTGATCCGGGGATAGGTTTGGCGCGATTGGCCATCTCGGCGGCTTTGGGCCCAACCCGGTTAGTGAGAACGGTGCCGCTAACATATGTCTTACTCACATCATCGAGGTAGTCGGTAAGTAATACGCGGTAGCCAAATTCAAAAGCCAGATCATACTTTTTATTGAAACGCCATTTCCAACCGCCGCCAACAGGAATATTAAACTGGGTGAGTGAATATTTTTTACGGTCGGGATACTCTGGTAATCCCTGCCCTTCTGTACGTAAAGGATGCAACTTTACTTTATTCCCTTCATTATCGAAAGCATACGGATCGTATTTAAATACCCCCACTCCGCCAAACAGGTAGGGATAGGCATAAAACAAATCCGGTTCCACGAGGTTGAGTTCCGCGCAAAGACTGGCCTCCCATACATTTGTGCGGAAACTAAGGTTGCGGCTTTTGTAACTGACATCCTTATTGAACTTATCGTCACCTGCCAGTTGAGCCCACGCAATTCCTCCTCGTATTACCAGGTAATAAAATTCGTATTTCATATTGAGCGCCACTGCAGGACGCAAAGATCTAGGTGAAAATGCCCTTTGTGAAAGGTCGCCATTATAACTGGCAAAACCTGTCATTACTTCGGCCTGCCATTCCTGTGCCTGACATATACGGGTCAGCAGGATCAACGCTAATACACATCGCTTCATAGCAAAAACAGGGTCTTTTACTTCATGAGGATGCGGACGGAAATAAAGGCTACAAAGGATATAGTGATTGGATAGATCGGGAAACCAACAAAATAGCGCTTTTTTTCGAAACCCGGAGAAACTACGGCTGTAATACGCTATTGCAATCGTCCACAGCCCGGCCGGGAAGCCATTCTATGGGTCTGGCTTATTGATATTGAATAACCAGAGGCTGGTCGGGAAAACTGAAGCTGACCGTAGCCGTAAGCTGCTGTGCCCCTTTTAATGATAAAAATCCACCCATTACCCTCGCCAGCGGCTCCAGTTGCGAAATGCTGGAAGAAAGTGCATATCCATTATAATTATTCTGATCTTCTATCAAAACAGTGATCACATCTGCAAATTTCTCCGCACTTATATGAATACGCCCAAAGCGGGCATTTCTCAATACCGCTGAAACAACTTCACGTAAAAAAGGGGCAATTGTGTTTTCCTGTGCTGCTGTAAAAAAATCAGCGTCAATCTCATTGACCAGTACCGATTTGCTACGCAGGGCCGTTGGCATCAACTCGCTGCACAGGTTATTCACCATAGTAAACAGGGAGGTTCCGGAGGTAGACAGGCCGGCAGG
>JAGODE010000178.1 GCA_017998385.1 Chitinophagaceae bacterium
CTTTAAGCGCATGGCATATAAAAATCAGCAGGCCTTTATCGATGCACTGGAAATGGCCGGCGAACTGGTACGGATCAGCACCTACGTCAATCCACATCTCGAAATAGCAGAGATCACCGACCGTATGAGCAAACAGCCCGGTGGCGGTAAAGCAATCCTGTTTGAAAATACCGGTTACGATTTCCCTGTTTTAATGAATGCATACGGCAGCGAAAAACGCATGTGTATGGCATTGGGTGTACAAAACCTGGATGATATTACCCGTGAAATAGAGGATCTGTTCAAATTACTTTCTGCACCCAAAGAAGGCATTCTCGATAAACTCAAATTACTTCCCAAACTTGGCCAGTTTGCTTCCTGGATGCCCAAAGTAAGAAAGGGCAGGGGTGAATGTCAGGAAGTAATCATTACGGACAATCCTGATATCGGTAAGCTGCCGGTGATCACCTGCTGGCCCAAAGATGGCGGTCCATTTGTAACATTGCCCGTCATTCATACCAAAGATCCGAACACAGGGCATCGTAATGTAGGAATGTACCGCATGCAGGTATTTGGTCCGCAACTCACCGGCATGCACTGGCACAAGCATAAAGTATCTGCACGCCATTTCGCAGAATATAAAAAACTAAATAAAAAAATGCCGGTGGCTGTAGCACTCGGAGGCGACCCGGCCTATGCCTACAGCGCTACCGCACCACTGCCTGAAAATGTAGATGAATACATGCTGGCAGGCTTTCTGCGTAAAAAAAAGGTGGAACTGGTACCCTGCATTACACAACCGGAAATCGAAGTACCCGCCGATGCCGACTTCATCATTGAAGGCTATGTGGATCCGGCCGACGAACTCATCTGGGAAGGCCCCTTCGGAGATCATACCGGTTACTATTCTTTACCCGACTGGTATCCGCGTTTTCATATCACAGCCATCACCCATAAAAAGAACCCCGTTTACCCCGCTACCATCGTAGGCATTCCTCCGCAGGAAGATGCCTGGCTGGGTAAAGCAACCGAACGTATTTTTCTCGCCCCCATTAAAATGACAATGGTGCCGGAAATTGTGGATATGGATATGCCGGTAGAAGGCGTATTTCATAATCTGGTCATCACCAAAATCCAGAAAGAATATGCCGGACAGGGACAAAAGGTGATGAATGCGATGTGGGGCGCTGGTCAGATGATGTTTAATAAAATACTGGTAATTGCCGACGGACAAACACCTATCAGCGATTACCGGCAACTGGCCCGTTATGTATTTTCCAATCTCAATGCATCCACTGATATCTATTTTTCACAGGGGCCGATGGATGTACTGGATCATAGCTGCAGTAAACTGGGGTTTGGCGGTAAAATGTGTATAGATGGTACACATAAATGGGAGGAGGAAACAGATGGTACAATACCCGTGATACAGCCATCACCTGAGCTCACTGAAAAATGGCTCGCTGAGCAGTATCCTGAAATAAAAGCGGCCAATCTTTCGCTTCTCAAAGATGATATTGCCTGTATAATTGTATCGGTAAAAAAACAACGTCAGGGGCATATCAGGGAATTGCACCGGCAACTCACAGGCGCGCCGCAGCTGAACGGTATCAAAATGATTTTGTATGTAGAACATACCGTCAACCCGCATGATCTGGCTACAGCGCTCTGGCGTTTTTGCAATAACCTTGATCCCAAACGTGATGCAATCGTTACGGGAGAGGAGCCGGGCAAGGTACCCTGCGCCGGACTTGACGGTACACGCAAAACCCGTGAGCTGGATAATTTTCAGCGCGACTGGCCCAATATCATCGTAGCAGATGATGCTACCATCCGTGCGGTCGATGAAAAATGGCATCAGCTGGGGATTGGCCCATTGATTCCATCACCATCGCTCCGGTTTAAAGACCAGATATATGGTATGGAAGCCGTTGTGGCAGATTAACACCGTGTTACCGCAAGAAATACTAATTTTCCAAAAAAGAAACCGATGAACCGATTTGGTGTAGTTTTACTGATGAGTCTTCTAAGCATTACCGGTATTGGACACGCGCAGGGCGATAGTACCCGCACGCTGTTATGGAAGATCAGTGGTAATGGGCTTGCTAAACCGTCTTTCCTCTTTGGTACTATACATATGCTGTGTAAAGATGATGCCGTACTCAGCAACAATCTCAAAGAAGCCATCCGCAATGCCGATGAAGTTTATTTTGAAGTAGATCTCGACAATATGTTTGAGATGCTGGGAGTTGTCAGCAAAATGAAAATGCGTGGCGATACTACGTTGCGTGATCTGCTTAGCGAAGATGAATACAGCCGCGTCAAAAGTTTTTTTGAGTCGCACAGTACTATGCTCCCTTTTTCCATGCTGGAAACCTATAAACCAATTCTGGCTGCCTCACTCCTGGAGCAGAACAATATGGCCTGCGATGCCACCGCCATGATGGAGCAGGTGATTATGGAAGAAGCACGCCGCCATAATAAAAATATCAAAGGACTGGAAACAATGGGATACCAGGCCGGGGTGCTGGATAAAATTCCGTATAAGCTGCAGGCCGAGCAGCTTTTGCGTTATGTGGATGATGCAGGCAAAAAAGAAAGTGACGATGCGGAATTATCACAAATGATGCAGGCATACCGCGACCAGGACCTGGATAAACTGGAAAAGATGATCACGCAAAGTGATCCGGCTATTTCCAATTATACAGACGTTCTGCTGAATGACCGTAATAAAAACTGGGTAGAGAAACTAAAAGGTATACTCCCGGGCCGTTCATTACTGATAGCAGTCGGCGCAGGCCATTTACCCGGAAAAGAGGGAGTGATTAGTTTGCTGAGAAAGGCAGGCTATAAGGTGACGCCTGTAGCTAATGTAACTGGCAAAAGCATTTAAAAAGGCAGGAGGTGAGAGATAGAAGGCAAAAGGTTTATTTATACCTTCTACCTCTCACCTTCTACCTTTCATCAGAACTGCTCCAGTCCGGAGAAGAAAAACGCGCCTTCGATAGCAGCATTCTCATCGCTGTCGCTGCCATGTACGGCATTTTCACCTACAGAAGAAGCATATAATTTACGAATAGTACCTTCAGCAGCCTGAGCGGGGTTGGTAGCGCCAATCAGCTCGCGGAAAGAAGCCACGGCATTCTCTTTTTCCAGGATAGCTGCAAAGATGGGACCGCTGCTCATAAACTCCACCAGCTCGCCGTAGAAAGGCCTTTCTTTATGAACGGCATAGAACTCACCGGCTTTCTCGGGCGATAATTTTGTCAATTTCAGCGCCACGATCCTGTATCCTTCTTTAATAAAACGGTCGATGATAGCACCGGCATGGCCTTTACGAACTGCATCCGGCTTGATCATGGTAAATGTGCGATTGCTCATGATGATGATTGCTTTTGGGGCGCAAAGGTAGGAATTTCCGCGCGCTTGCCCCAGGAATGCTCCAAAAATCCGGGCTTAAACAGTCTCCGGATCTCCCAGAAAAGTCTACCCGAACAGTCAAATCGTAACCGGCTGAGCCGGGATTACCCTTATCTTCGCAATCCTTTATGAAACCGATACAGGATTTTTTTCCCCTACTCAATCAGCCGCATAAGGTAGTTGTTACCATGCACCAAAAACCGGATGCAGATGCCATGGGCTCCAGCCTGGGTCTGACGCATTTTTTACGGCTCCTGGGCCACCAGGTCACGGTGATATCGCCTACCAACTGGGCCAAATGGCTTGACTGGATGCCGGGTTGCAATGAAGTAATCGATTTTGAAGCTGCCCGCGGCAGGGCCGAAGCTGCACTGGATGCGGCCGAATGGCTGTTTTGCCTCGATTTCAATATTTTCACCCGCACCAAACACCTGGCAGAAAAATTACGGTCTGCCCAATGTGTCAAGATCCTGATCGATCACCACCGCGAGCCCGATGAACCCTCCTTCAACTACGGCATCAGCGATACCGGCAAAAGCTCTACCTGCGAAATGATTTACGACTTCATTGTAGGCTCCGGCAATGCCAGCCAGATTAATATGGAGATCAGTGAATGCCTGTATGCTGGCGTGGTGGCCGATACCGGTTCATTCCGCTTTTCTTCTGCACAAGCCAGCGTACATGCACTGGTAGCCGACCTGAAGCAGCGCGGACTGAATCATTCCAAAGTACACGAGAACCTTTTCGACAATTTTCTCGAAAATAAAATCCGGTTTACAGGACATGTGCTGCTCAACAGGATGGAAGTATTCTATGAATACAATACAGCACTTATCGCTATTCCAAAATCGGATCTGCTGAAATTTCATATCAAAACCGGCGACACAGATGGCCTCGTCAACTTTCCCCAATCCATCCAGGGTATAAAACTGGTGGGCCTGGTAATAGACCGCGATGAAGAACGGAAATGGAGCTTCCGCAGTAAAGGTGATTTTGACTGCAATGCATTTGCCCGTAAATACTTTGAAGGGGGGGGGCATTTTCATGCATCCGGCGGCAGAAGCAGCGACAGCCTGGAACAAACTGTACAGAAATTCAAACTGGCAGTAAAAGAAAATAAATCTTTATTACAATAAACAAAACAAATGAAAACAGTTTTTCAACCCCTGTTGGCAATTATGGTATGCGCCCTGGCGGTGTCATGCAACAGTGTGTCTTACAAAAAGACAAAGAGCGGCCTGATGTACAAGATCTATCCTGGAAGCAATAAGGATTCTGCCTTACGGGAAGGTGACTGGCTGAAATTTAATTTTGTTACCCGCTATAACGATTCTGTTGTGCAAAGCAGCTACGGTGAGATGCCCGCCTATGTACGTTATACTGCAGGGCAGCAGGCTCCTTATAATCCTGCTGAGATCTTCGGTATGCTGAAAAAAGGAGATAGTGCCGTTACCGTAATGATGGTAGATACGCTTCTCAAACGTGGTGTGCCGCTTCCTCCCAACTTTAAAAAAGGTGATCGCCTGATCACTTCTTTCACCGTACTGGAAGTGTTCCGCAATGACAGCCTGCTGCGTGCAGACCAGGCCGTAGAAACGGAAAAAGACAAACCCCGCCAGGAGCAACGTCAGAAAGAGGAACTGGCCAAGTACAAAAAACAGTTGGAGGAGCAGATGCAGCAGCAATACTCCGAATATGAGAAAGAGGGTGAGGTTGCAAAAGGCGTTAAAGCCATGCAGGATTACCTGGCGTCCAAAAACATCAACGCGCAAATGGTAGGCAAAGGCACCTTTGTAGTGATAAAAGAGCAGGGTACCGGTGCCCAGGCAGCTCCCGAAAAATTTGTAACAGTAAAATATACAGGCAGTCTCGTGCGCAAAGACAGCACATTTGATGCAGGTACCTTTACACGTCAGCTGGGAGTAGGGGCCCTTATTCCAGGTATGGAAGAAGGTCTTGAAGCTTTCAAACAGGGTGGCAAAGGCACTTTGTATGTACCTGGTTTCAGAGCATATGGCAAATCACATCCTAAATTTCAACCCTTTGAGGCTATGAAATTTGATGTTGAAATCCTGAATGTAGCGGATACGATGGCTGCTACAGCAGAACGGCCTATGCCCATTCAATAACAGGAAATTGATATGACTCAATAGCCTTTTTATGGCTATATGAAAATAAAGTCGCACCTTTACACCGTCCTCCTTTCGGGGGACGGTTCCTTTATAAGGACTTGCGTATACTGGTCCCGTTTTTAGTCCAAGGTCCGCGTCTTTATCTCTCCCCTCTGAATGCCCTCAATCAAGACTACCGTACTTGCTTATTTAATAGTGATCCATTTCCTTTGAAATGCGCTGAAAAACACCATCAGGGCCTGATTATACTGTATTCATGGCCAAAAAAAATTCCCGCTCCGGCGGGTTTTTTTTATACCTGTATGCATCAGGCATGCTGCATGGCCTGTAAGAGTAAAACAGCTTCTTTCGCTTCCTTTACATCATGCACACGCAGGAGTTGAGCGCCTTTCTGAAGTCCCACCGTATGCAACACAGTAGTGCCATTCAACGCCTGATCTGCCGTTGTTCCAAGCGTTTTATAAATCGTTGACTTTCGTGAAATACCGAGGAGGAGGGGGCGATGCAGTATTTGAAACAGCTCAAGTTGTCGCAGCAACTGAAAATTATGTGCAATGGTTTTACCGAATCCAAATCCCGGATCAAGTATCACATCTGTAATTCCCAGTGTTTGTAAATGTGCCAGCTCCTGAATAAAGAAATCCATTACTTCCCGCACCACATCCGTATAATGGGGTGCGTCCTGCATATGCTGAGGTGTACCTGCCATATGCATCAGTATGTAGGGAACACGTAAACGGGCTACAGCAGGCAGCAGTTCCCGGTCAAGACGACCGGCACTGATATCGTTGACAATACTGGCGCCTGCCTGTACAGCAGCTTCTGCCACTCGGGCATAATAGGTGTCTACAGATATAATTGCATCGGGAAAATGCCGGTGAACCGCTTCTATCGCAGGCAGCACCCGGTCCATTTCTTCCGTCGCTTCTACAGCCCGGCTGCCCGGCCTCGTACTTTGTCCACCCATGTCGAGTATAGCCGCACCGGCTTCCAGCATTTCGCCCGCACGACTCAGCAGCTCGTCATGCATTTGCCGGCGGCTCGGTGCAAAAAAAGAATCAGGTGTGGTATTAATAATACCCATAATCATGGGCTTATCCACATTCAGTAAGCGGCCTCTGCAATTCAACAGGTACATTCCCCTTTGTTTCTTTATTTTTGAAGCTAAAGGTAGGCAGAAACCGCTTAGCAGCACCATTATTGAGCTGATGTGTAACCCTGCTGCAGAATACCCTGATCAATACAAAAAACAACCTGTTTGAATGGAAGCAACAACTACAGAGCGGCAATACGATGAAGTGATCAATGCCAGCCGGGATATTTTCCTGAAAAAAGCGCGTGATTATGGCACTGCCTGGCGGGTATTACGTACGATCTCAATCGTTGATCAGCTCTTTATCAAGGCACAACGTATACGTACTATCCAGGAAAAAGGAATGCAACGAATAGCTGATGATATTGCAGCAGAATTCAAGGGCATTGTGAACTATGCCGTCATTGGCCTCATTCAGCTGGAGCTGAAAGCCGGCTCGCCCGAAGAACTGGATATGGATACGGTAGCCCGCCTGTACACCCATCATATTCAGGCCAGCAAGGCCCTCATGGAAAATAAAAATCATGATTATGGCGAAGCCTGGCGCAGCATGAGCCAGGAAAGTTTTGTAGACCTGATACTGATGAAACTGCAACGCATCCGCCAGATACTGGCCAATGAAGGTAAAACACTGATCAGTGAAGGCATTGATGCCAATTATCACGATATCATCAACTATGCAGTATTTGCACTCATCCTGATCAGCGAAAAAAAACATTAACCCCTTAACCCTCCTATAAGCAGCTGCACATGAAAGTACTTACCCAGATAGCACGTATCGTTGTTGGACTGCTCTTTATTTTTTCCGGCCTGGTCAAAGCCAATGATCCGCTGGGACTCAGCTATAAGATGCAGGAGTTTTTTGAGATCTGGGGATGGTCTGGCCTGCACGATTACACACTTCTGAGTTCCATACTCATGAATGCTTTTGAGATCATTGCAGGATTTGCATTGCTGCTGGGATGGCGTATACGTTTATTTACCTGGTTGCTGCTATTGCTGATCGTCTTCTTTACATTCCTTACCGGCTACACCTATATTACAGGCAAACCGGCCAACTGCGGCTGCTTTGGCGACTGCCTGCCCATCACATCCTTTACTTCGTTTATGAAAGATGTGATACTGACCGTACTGATTACGTTCCTTTGCTGGCAGCAACGACATATAAAGCCGTTGTTTGGTCCGCGTCTCAATACCGGACTTATGCTGCTGGTAACCCTGTTTAGTTTCGGACTGCAATGGTATGCACTTACTTACCTGCCACCGGTAGATTGCCTGCCTTTCAAAAAAGGCAATAATATTCCTGAAAAAATGCAGCCTCCGCCGGGAGCAGTTCCCGACAGCTTTGCCATCCGTTTTATTTATGAAAAGGAAGGTAAGGAGTATGAATTTTCGCCGGCAGAATTGCCTGCCGATCTGGATGCCTATACCTTCAAAAGCCGTAAGGATAAACTGATCCGTGCCGGAAATGCGATACCACCTATCAAAGGCTTCCGCCTCAGCGCTGCCGGCGATGCCGATGCCACGCAGGAGGTATTGATCTCTTCTGCAGCACTGGTGTTATTCTGCGAAAATTTTGAAACCGTTCCTTTCAAAAAATGGTCATCCACCTTCGGAAAGATCGTGGATCAGGCAAATAAAAAGAATATACCCGTATATGTAGTTACCAGCAACAGGGATGCCATCAATCAGGAATTTGCAGGCACTACTTTTGCAGGTTTACCCGTGCTTACGGCCGATGCTATCCTGATTCATACTGCAGCCCGCACCAATCCCTGCCTGTTTCTGCTTGAATCGGGCACCATCATCGACAAACAGGGGTACCGCCGTCTGGATCGTATCCTCAAACAGGTAGAAAATATACCGGCCCTTAACACACCGGCTACACTCGACCGCTAAAAACTATGCTACGCTTCATTGCCAAAAAACTTGCTTATGGCCTGCTGGTGCTGGTGGGTGTAGTAGTCCTTGTCTTTTTTCTTTTTCAGGGATTTGGTGATCCTGCCCGTCTGGTAATGGGGCAGGGGGGAGATGCCCGCACCGAACAGAATATCCGCAAAGAACTGTACCTCGATCAACCCAAATGGAAACAGTTTCTGCTTTATCTCAATGATGTATCACCCATTTCCATTCATTCAAAAAAAGAGATCAGCGAAAAAGGACTGAGAGGTTTTTTTATTGGCGGTGATACAAAAGTGGGATTAAAAATTCCTTATTTGCGTAAGTCCTATCAAAGCAAACAGGAGGTCAGCACGGTGCTGATGCAGGCCCTGCCAGGCACCATCATGCTGGCTTTTTCGGCGATGCTGCTGGCTGTACTCATAGGCATTCCATTAGGGGTGCTAGCCGCCGTACGCAAAGGTTCCTGGATGGATCAGTCTGCCATTTTCTCCAGTATTCTCGGCATCTCCGCCCTTTATCACGACAGCGCGGCTGCGCTGATCGAAGACGGAGAGGCCGGTGACGTCGGTCGGCTGCAGGTCGGGCGTGCACTGGATGCGTGACGTCGTGGCGCCCGCGATGCTGCCGGCGATGGCGCGGGCCAGCATCGTCTTGGCGGTACCGGGGACGTCCTCGAGCAGCACGTGGCCGTCGCAGATCAGGGCCGTGAGCACGAGCGCGAGCTTCTGGCGCTTGCCGTAGACGACCGTCTCGATGTTGTCGAGGAATCGCGTCGAGATCTCGCCTGCGCGCTCGACGTGTGCGACTTCCACCTCGGTGTCGTCGCCGAGTGACCGCTCCATCGGCAGG
>JAGODE010000179.1 GCA_017998385.1 Chitinophagaceae bacterium
CTGTTGCGGAGTGCGCATGCTCAGTCAGTATCCGGGGTAAAATGGGAATTTCAAGTTGTAATAGCGTATGCGCTATCCGGAAAATAGCAATGGCATAAAAACCCGGATAGGCGCGGATCACTTCAAACTGGCTTTGCGCAGCCGGATCGCCGGCCAGGATAGCCTGGATATCTGTATCCATGATGCGCAACAGTTCCGGTACAGTGTCAAAAAACTGACGGGCTTTTTCTGCATGATCGCAGGGACCACAGGCGCGTGTAGCTTCGAACAGTACGGTAAGCTCACGTGCAAGCCGTTCAAATTCTTTTGCTACCATATCGGCAGAAGCAGGAAAACTATCGGAGCGTTCCGGGTAAAGAAGCTGTAGCAATTGATTGGCCCATCCTGCAATGCGTTCATTGGGCGGAACCTGTTCGATGCCCTGTTGTTTCTGATAAATTTTTTTATAAAAAGTAGGGTTCATGCTGGCCGGTTTCTGAATAGAAAGCAAAATTACACTATCTGAAACAGCGCGGTCCGGCCGGGTTTATCATTTTAGATAATAATAGGCTAAAATTGCCGCTACAACAGGTAAAAGAAAACCCGGCACATTGGGCCGGGTTTCACATTTATTTAAAATAAACTCCTGTTATCAGGGTTTATCAAAAATTTTCTCGTCAATTGGTACATTCACTTCGATCTTATCAAATTTTACCGACTGAAACTCTTCGCCATCTGCTTTCTGGGTACGTGTGGTGAAAAACTTGAGCCCATTTACTTCTTTCAGATCAGAATAATAGGTTTCCACATCCATGCTTTGTCCCATCATTTCCATATTGGCTACAGATTTGATAAGTGCATAATCTTTGGCACTGATGTAGAATGTGGTGGGTTTTTGCGTATCGCCCTGTGTAAGTTTGATCTTATATGTTTCAACGCCATCTACGGTTTCTTTGCCGGCCATTTCGATTTTATGACCACGCGCTTTATAGTCCATTAAGATACTGGAAGCGTTAGCCTGTGCTTTCAGATCGGCCAGTTCACCTTCTGTTACATCGGTAGGATCCGGAGCGCCGGCAAATTGATTTTGTTTCCAGGCTTTACCATCTTTATAAGAACTGATTACAGCGGTTCCCATCACTTCCACATCGCTGCGTACAGCCTTTCCGTTGATGACCTGTACAGTGATCGGCAGTTCCATACCCTGAACGGTGATAGAGCCCGACATTTTCAATGTTTTTACATTGTTGAAAGCCTGGAGCCCACCCAGGGCCTGGGAGTATTTTCCAACAATTTCTTCAGCTGTTTGAGCCTGGGCGCTCAGGTAGCCCAGTGTGGCTATCATCAGTAATAATTTCTTCATGAGGTGTTTTTTAGATAGAATGATAGAATGAAGGTAGGGGGAATTGGGATATGTGCAAAAAGCGGGCCGGTGAACGGTTGAAAAAAGGGGGCCAACTGCACCGGGGCGGCAAACAAAAAACCGGGCCCTTTCCGGTACCCGGTTTTCTATCAGTTGGATACGGCCTTTAATTTTTGTTTTTGTCTTTGTCTTTTTTTCCGAACAGTTTATTCAGAAATCCTTTTTTCTTTTTGGGTTCGTCTACCGGTGATCCGATTGGCTTAGTGGCCTCCGTTTTTTTTTCGGGAGCTTTGGCGCTGTCTTTTTTGGGTTGAGGCACATTGTCGTCTAAAAACGGTTTAGAGTCGGTCGGGATATAGTTATAATCATCCGGATTGCCGATTCCCTGGTCTTCGCCCTGTGCAGGCGGCTCAAACTCAGAGTCGCGGGGAATGAAATCGGCACTGTTGATCTCGTTTTCGAGTTGTGCCGGTTTTACAAAACGGGCCGAACGGTCGATACCCAGGGTTTTATCCGCATATACTTTGGCAAAAAAAGCTTCCCAGATGGGGCGTGCAGCTGCGCCACCAAAGCCACCGGATCCTTCGTTACGGATAAAACGATCGTCGCAGCCAACCCAGGCTCCGGCCAGCAATTGCGGCGTATAACCCATATACCAGGCATCCGCATTATCGTTGGTGGTACCTGTTTTACCGGCCATCTCTGCAGCACCCAGTCGGCTCATAAGGCCCCTCGCAGTACCAAAGTTGACCGTGCCTTCCATCATACGGGCCATTTTATATGCCGTTGCCTCGCTGGTGGCTTCCTTACGGTTTACGCTGTAGTCAAAGCGTTTTATCACGTTGCCATTACGGTCTTCGATGCGATTGATGAAATAGGGTTTGGTAGTAAAGCCATTGCCGGCAAATACAGTATATCCCCACATCATTTCAAACAGGGAAAGGTCGCAGGCGCCGAGAGCGATGGAAGGGAAGGGTTCTATTTTGGTAGGGATATTCAGTTTGCTGTTCAGGAAGTCAGCAAAGGCTTTTGGCCCTACTTCCTTCATGATATAAGCCGTTGCGCAGTTTTTTGAATAGGCCAGTGCACTCGCCATGGTCATGGTTCGGCCGGTACAGCTTTTAGTCGTTGCCGGCACCAGTTGTTTGTTGCCAAAGTCCTGCTGCTGATCCACTACTTCGGTTTCGGGGCTAAACCCACGGTCTTCCATGGCCTGCATATACAACAGCGGTTTGATCGTTGATCCTACCTGTCTTTTGGTATTGATATTGGCATGATCAAACTTGAAGGTTTTGAAGTTGATGCCGCCTACCCATGCTTTCACTTCACCCGTCACCGGATCCATCACCATAAAGGAAGTCTGGATCATCTGGCGATGGTATTTGATGGAGTCATAAGGAGTCATTACAGTATCTTTTTCGAGCTTCGAATTCCAGGCAAATACTTTCATAGGCACTTTCTGGTAGAAGGTCGCCTTGATTTCCTTATCGCTCAGGCCATCATCGGCCAGGTTACGCCAGCGGTCGCTCGCTTTCATCTGCTTTTGCAGTACGTCTTCGTGATTCTTCCATACATTACCATTACGTATATAGGAAAGCGAGTTCAGGTTCTTTTGCAGAATAGGCAGCTGCATGGCTACTGCTTCTTCGGCATATTCCTGCATACGGGGATTGATGGTAGTATATATTCTGAGTCCGTCGCGATAGATATCGTAGGAGCTGCCATCGGGTTTTTCAAGTCCTTTGAGTGCACTGCGTACCTCATCTTTTAATATTTCGCGGAAATAAGGAGCATACCCGGTATTCTCGTTCAGCTTATTGTAATTGAGATTGATGGGCGTTTTTTTCAGTTTGTTGGCCTCGGCTTCACTCAGTTTACCATTTACCACCATTTGGTTGAGGACCACATTGCGGCGCTCCAGTGCTGCTTTGGGGTTGCGTCGGGGGTTGTAAATGAAATTGCCTTTGAGCATGCCGATGAGTACCGCTGCTTCTTCTACTTTGAGACGATCGGGCTCTTTCTGGAAAAATGTACGGGCAGCATTGCGGATGCCGTATACATTATCGCCAAAAGGAACGGCATTCAGATAAAGGGTGATTATTTCCTCTTTGGTGAAATTGCGTTCCAGTTTTACCGCAATGATCCATTCTTTGAGTTTTTCTACCATCCTGTTCAGGAAGTTCTTGCTACCCTGATCGAGCAGGGCCTTGGCCAACTGCTGTGTAATGGTACTGCCGCCTCCCTGGCGACCCATTGTAAATACAGCCCGAAGAGTAGATTTGGTGTCGATGCCGGAGTGATCGTAAAAGCGTTCATCTTCGGTAGCTACCAGGGCGTTGATTACATTGGGCGAAATGTCGCGGTATTTCACATTGCTGCGGTTGCCTCGATCCGTATAATATTTACCCATCAGCGTGCCATCAATGGCAAAGACTTCCGAAGCCTGCTGGATAGCGGGGTTTTCCAGCTCTTTTAATGATGGCATTTTGCCAAATACACCAAAATTGGCCAGGATAATCAGGAGTACAAAGCCGCCAAAACCGATCAGGAAGAGGCGCCAGAAAATACGAACAGCTTTTTTCATAGTTAGATGTATAAGGGCCGGGCCCATTTTTCAGCAAACCGAAATTAACAAAATCTGGTCCGGCTGTCGGCTGCCGGCAATTAATTTTTTCCTAAAGCAAAAGAAAGGAATCAGAACTTACCGGGCAAGTTCTTGTCCAGGAACTGTTTGTATTTGTCTATGTCCTTGTAGTTTTTCAGCAATTCAAGGTTAGGAGCCGAAATGATCAGGAAGCTGTATTTGCCGCCGCGCAGCCAGGGTAGTATCTCCGTAGGCGTTTTGGGACGGGCACGGTCTACATAGGCCAGGGCCTCTTCTGCATTTACAAACGGATTAATAAGAATTAAGCGGTTGTCTGCATCCATATCAATCAGTTCGGCTTCCAGTGGCTTGCCAGAATAATTGTTGCGGTTGTAAATCGCAAAAGCATTGCGGGCTTCCCGCACAAACACAGGGTCTACCTTATTGAGCAATATGACTACATAATGAGGAGCGGTAGCATTATACTGATAATTGAGTGTTTGCAGTTGTACAGCGGGTTTGTTGAGCATAGAATCGGCTGTAGTGCGTCCCTTTTGGGCTGTATCACGAAGTGCACGGGCAGAGCCTGAATCTGGTATTGCCGATACAGGTTTCTGCAGCGGTTTTATGACCGGCTGAGCGGCAACAGTATCGGTTGGGAGTGGCGTAATAACCTGCGGTGGCGGATTGTAGGTAACAGGAGGCGCTGCTTTTCTGGCAGTATCTTCTGCGGGCATTACAATGACCAGGTTGCGCAACTCCTCTTCAATCTCGGCACGGCGATTCAGCACATCGAGCATAGTTGTAGCCTTTTCGGCGAGCGGCTGACCCGAAAACTGGCTGATGATATTGCGTAAAACAACCTTTGCTGTGGAGTCTTCGCGTTGTTTTATATAGTATACGGATTCTATATACAGCAATTGCGGTGTCCAGAACGTGCGGCCGTATGTGCTGTCAAGTTTCTTTTTCTGAGCTATGGCATCAGCAAAATTGCCTTCGATAAACTGATCGTATACACGCTCGTAGGCACGGGTAGCTTCTTCATTGCGGCTTTTACCCTGCGGGTCTTTGCCAGTGGTGACAATAGCAGTGAGGTTGCTGTGACTGAAGTTTTCATTCATCAGCTGTTTCACTGCAGTGGCTTTGAGATTTTCGCCGTTTTTGCGGTAGCAATAGTAGAGGCTAAATAATACCTGGTCCATACGCGGATGCTGGGGGAAGCGCATGCGTAATGATTCCAGTGTATCGGTGCCTGTACGGCAATCATCGAGTTCCTGTACCAGGGTGTTGCCCAGGCTGAAAAGTGCATTCATCACAGAATCCTGCGATTGTTTCATCTTTTCTTCCGTAAGGGGAAGCCGGTCATACAGCGCATCGAAAGTAATTTCTGTGCTGATAGCACCTGTATTGATGCCGGAATAGGCCCCGGATTTAACAGGGTCCATATTTTCATTCTGACTGTTGCGCAGCCCTGCGGCCTGTGCTGCGCTGCGCCGCCAGTTGTCTGTATTGGGCCGGGTGCCCCAGCGGGTTTTAAATTCTGTCTGCCCCCTTTGTCTCAAAGTGGCATTATAGAAATACCATTCGCCTTTTTTGTTATCGGAGAAAAGACTGGTAGGGTTTTGTTGTTGCGAATTCAGTGTGGAGCCTGTGCTCACAATGCCTTCTTCTTCTTTCAATCCCTGCTGGCGTCTCAACTGTCGTGCAATCTTACGTACAATGCCACGACGTTCATCTTCCGGCAGGCTGGCCAGGTGTTGTACGCTGTCCTGCCGGTGCAGTACATCAAGGTCATTGACTACTCTGATCAGTACTGCTTTTCGGGCCATGATGGCATCGGGATTGGTAATACCCGGGTCACCGAGCTGTACGCTGTCGTAAAAATTGCGGGCGGGGCGGTAAAGCCGCTGGTTATAGCAAAGATCGGCCAGTTGTAAAAAAGCTTTATTACGTTGTTCCTGGTTGTTGCTGATATAGCGTGTACTTTTCAGCAACAGATTTATAGCAGCATCGGTATTGTTGCGTTCAAGTTCCATTTGTGCCGCCATGTAGTAGATGATGTCGCGGTAGTCAACGTACTTGTCCCGTTTTGCCATTCGCTCCAGTGTGGCGATATTTTTTGCAATAGCATCCACGCCTTCTTCTTTATCTACTCTCACCAGGCCCAGCCGGGCATATACATCCATGATCGGGTCGGTAGTATGGGCAATAGCTTTACCATAAAAACCGGCAGACTGTTCCAGCCGGCCCTGTTTTTCATAAAGCTGGCCCAGCAGGTATTCCCAGCGGGCACGTTCCTGTTTATTGGTAGCATTATCCAGTGCCAGTTCCAGGTGGGCAGCGGTACTGTCCCAGGCCTGTTGCCGGTAAAAATAATAGGCCTGCACTTCTTCCAGGTCTTTACGCAGCCGCGACGGGAATGCGGTATCATTTCTGAGCGCCAGTATAAGACTGGATGCTTCCGCATATTTGTCCTGCATCAGGTAATTGCGCACCTGCCAGATGAAAGCATCGTTGCGGCTGGGTGGCTCACTGAAAAGTCGCCGGGGCAGTGAGTTTTTTTCTTTGGTGGCAATACTGGTAGCGCTATTACCATCGCGGGCACTTCCGATTGTCAGATAATAACCATCCTTTTCTTTGGTAGCAAAGGCATAGTTGATAAACTGAAACATCAGATATGCTGAGTCAAATTGTTTTTTCAGATAATAACTGGCTCCCCAGAGCAGATAGAGATTGTCGGCCCAGTCACTGCGCAGATCATGGAGTACAATGCCGGTCTGGGCTTTGAAGGAAACCGAATCGAGCTCGAGACTGTCGGCCGCTGTTACATCAAGGCTGTAGTTATAAAAGGGGAGTAGCTGGGCGTAATCTTCCTTAAATGAAAGCTTGGCCCGGCTGATGACCTCATTCAGTTTATTGTTGGCATTAAAAAAATAATTGTAATGTGAGACAGTATTCTGAATGAAGCGACGGGGAGCCGTAAATTTTTTCTGAGGTTTTTCCGAGCGCAATACCCGGTTCTCGAATTCTTTTGGTTTTTTGATGTCAAAAGAGAAGCCATACTGACCAAAAGCAGTGGTAGCCAGTACACTAAGCAGCAGTGGAATCAGAAACCGGAAGGCTGTATGGCGAAAAGATAACATGGTGTGGCGCAAACTAAGTCCTTAATAACTGAATTTCAAATATTTTAGTATAAAAGTAGGGCAATTTTTTTCAGTGTTTGGGAGTTCTGTAATAGTGCGAAACCTCGCTCATTTTCTTACCTTTAGCCACCATAAATCCCGACTATGGCAAAACTTGATGAATCATCTACACTAAAACGGCTTCGAAACCGCTACCGTTTGGTGGTGATGAATGATGATACGTACGAAGAAGTGGTCACTTTTAAATTGTCGCGCCTGAGCGTTTATGTCGGTTTGTGCACAATTTTTGTGGTGTTAGTGGGCCTGACAGTGGCCCTGATTGTTTTTACGCCGTTAAAATACTATATCCCCGGATATGACGATTTACGGGTTGGACGCGAATACCGGCAATTGAAATATCGGGCCGATGCGCTGGAAAAGCAGGTACAATATCAGGAAGGATATATTGAAAATGTGCGTAAAGTGTTGCGGGGCGATGCAGCAGCGCTGGATACCGTTCAGTTGCAAATGCCGCCCGACGATATTTCAGATGATTGAGCAATTGGTAAGATAGCCCGGCTATCAGGAGCAGAGTGGTGGTTGATCAGGATTGACTTTTTGTAAAACCCAAATATCTATGTTTAACTCCAAAAACAAAACCGACATGCAACCTGAAAAAACCAGCGCTGGCAATGGCACTACGCTTATTGGCGCCGGCACCACACTCAAAGGCGATATTCATAGCAACAGTGATCTACGTATAGATGGCACCATTGTAGGCAATATTCATAGCACAGCCAAGGTTGTAGTAGGCGCCAATGGCGCTGTGGAAGGCGATATTACCGGCCTGCAGGCCGATGTAATCGGTAAAGTGGCCGGAAATATCAAGGTAAAAGATCTTCTTCAATTGCGCGGAGACTGTACCGTGAACGGTAATATCTATGCCGGCAAACTGCAGGTAGAACCTTCCGCTACTTTTAATGGGCAATGTCATATGGGCGGAGCCGCCACACCGGTATTAGAGGCCAGCCAACGAAATGGAAAAGCCGAAAAAGAAGCCATACTCCAGTGATCCCAATGGCTGGATGCGTTATATGGGGTTAGGGATGCAGCTGCTGGCAGCCATTGGCGGAGCCGTTTTTATTGGCCTTAAAACCGATCATTGGCTGCATGTATCGCCATTGTTTGCTTCTGTATTACCTTTGCTGGTAATAGGATTAATATTTTATAAACTGATCCGGCAAACTGGAAATACTGGCGATAATGAGAAATGATCATTTCAAACCCCTTCGACCCCTCTTTGTTTTATTTTTATTACTGAATGCCGGTTTTTTACTGGCCAGTTCCTGGCTCACTCAAAAGGGCCTGGATACGCGGGTGCTTATTACCGGCAACTTTATAGTGTTTCTGGTTATCCTGATTTCTTTTATACTTACCCGCCGCAGCTTCGATGATCCCAATCCCAATGTTTTTGTGCGGTCGGTATACGCCGGTTTTATTATTAAATTTTTTGTAATCGCCGTTGCCGCGTTTGCCTACATCATAGCAGTACGCGATAAAGTCAATAAACCCGCACTCATTGCCTGCATGGGACTTTATGTAGTATATACCGTCATAGAGGTTCGTGCATTGCTGCAACTGCTGAAGCAGAAAAAGAATGGCTAAGAAAGAAGTACCGATGGGAGAGTTGCAGGCATTCCTGCCGCCGGACACTTTTCCGGCGGTGCTCGAATTTTTGCAGCAATACAAGGTGCATCTTACAGTAGCCCGCGAGCGTAAATCAATTCTGGGCGATTACCGCCACCGCACGGCCAGCAGCAACCACCGCATCAGCGTCAATGGTAATCTGAATCCCTATTCTTTCCTCATAACACTGCTGCATGAGCTGGCCCATTTGCTCACCTTTGAGCAGCATGGACATGCCGTATCGGCACATGGCCGGGAGTGGAAAAATATCTATGGCCGGCTGCTGGCCCGTTTTCTTACACAGGAAGTTTTTCCGGCCGATATAAAAGATGAATTGCTGCGCTCGCTGCACAACCCGGGAGCGAGTACCTGTGCCGAGGAAGGATTGATGCGTGTACTGCGCCGGTATGATACCAATAAAAAGGATACCCGGTTAAAACTTGTGGAAGAGTTGCCGCCGCAGGCATTGTTTCGCACGGCAGACGGACGCATCTTTCAGAAAGGCGAACGACTGCGCAAGCGCTTCCGGTGCCTGGAAGTGAAAACAGGCAAACTTTACCTTTTTAGCCCGGTGTATGAAGTATGGC
>JAGODE010000433.1 GCA_017998385.1 Chitinophagaceae bacterium
TAATTACACCATCGGGAGCGGTCGTTATTTCATGCCCCATCCAGGGCTCATGGGAGAGTAATACCTGCTTATCAGCGCTGATGACCACATCCATCTCAAGGGTCGTAACTCCCAGGTCGAGTGCCCGTTTCATAGCTGGCCAGGTATTTTCCGGCATCAGCCCGCGGCAGCCGCGGTGGCCTTCTATATCAAATGCGGTATGCATGGAAGAAACTGCAGAACGTGTTTCGCGGGTTACGTGACAGGCTGCCAGAAAGCATAATGCTGCCAGGATATATTGTCCGATTTTTTGTCGATTCATAGTGCCGGTACGGTAAAAATAATCATTCTGCGGCGCTATCTGTCTTAAATAATTGTGACCTCCTTTTCTGCATTTCCTGCGCTATGGCGGCAGCCTGCCCGCCTTGCTCCTGCAGGCGGGTAATGATATTATCGTAACTCACCCGGTCGCGGTTCTGACTTAACTTAAACACATGCTCCAGCCGGGTCACTTCCATTTCAAACGCTACAATGGCTTTGGCCATCTGATCTACATACTCCTGAGGCAGATCTTCATAATTGGCACCTGAATGGGGATTATTTTCAAAATGGCTGGTAGTACGGTGCAGCACCTCACGCAGGGCCTTTTCATCCAGAAAACGCATATTTCCATGCGCGTGTACGGTCATATAATTCCAGGTACTGCCCTGCTTTTTGTTCTGGTACCAACTTGCACTAACATAGGTATGCGGACCGGTAAAAATGATGAGTGCCTGCGGGTTTTGTAAGAACGCCCGGTGGTGGTCTGTCTGCTTCATAATATGCCCTGAAAGGTAAAGACGACCATCACGCTCATCAATAAATACCGGTATCTGCGTGGCTACAGGTTGCTGTAGTTCGTTTACCCCTGTGAGCAATGCAAACGGATGCTGCCGGATAAATGCCCTGACTACTGCCTCATCCTTCTCTTTATATTTTGGAAGATCGTACATATTTCAAAAATACGTCTTTTAACATGCCGCTGCATGCAACGTTGTGCAAACAGGGCCTGTCAGCTTCAATCAAAACACACGCTATGAAAAAGAAAATTGTCTTACTGCTGCTGACACTGCCCTTTCTGGCGCCTTTTGTGGTTTCTGGAAAACCATACCGGCCCAGCGATCCCCATCAGTCGATCAATGCGATTATCGGTGATAAAAGCTTTGAAAGCATCTATGGCTGTAGGCCGCTATCTTATCTCGATGAGACATTCCGGATTCAGACTCATCTCAATTATGTACTGGCTTTATTAGAGCAAAAAAACACCAGCCATCTCAGCGACGTTCAGCAACGCAACCGTATACATATCCTGCAATTACTGAAGCGTTATATTCACAATGCGCAGTTTCCCGTCAATGCCGCTTATGCCAACGAGCGCCGCCCCTGCTTTATCGACGCCAGTGGCAATATTTGTGCTGTCGGCTATCTGCTGCAGGAAACGAGCGGCCGCGCAGCAGCAGAAGCAATCAACACAAAGCACCAGTACGACTTTGTAATGGACATGCATGAACCTCCACTGGAAAAATGGGCGGCAGACAATGGGCTAACTCTTGAAGAGTGTGCCATGATACAACCGACCTATGGCCCTGCCCCCTCTGCACAAACTATCAATTATGATATTAAATCAGGTTATGGCGTATCATCCGGTATTGTCGGCGGCGCCAATCTTGCCCTTACAATCAATTCATTTGCACGCGGCAACCAGTTGAGCAAAGGCTATCATTATGTTTCGCTGGTAACCGGTGCAGGCCAGGTGATCCTTGGTTTAACCAACATACGAAAATCGGGTTACTCCAGCATCGATGGCGGCAGTTGGATGACACCTACCTACGTATCCTATAAGGCGCAGAATACGCTATCGTATGTCAATATAGCCATGGGTTCAGCTACACTGATAAGCAGCGCTATCAATCTGGCCATGCAGAAAAAGGAAAAAGATCGGCGACACAGCTTCAATGTGTATGGGCTACCCAATGCAGCCAGCCAGTGGACGATGGGATTGAGTTTTTCTAAAAGGCTGTAACGTTTTAAGGAAAAAGGTAGAAGGTTAAAGGCTAAAAGGGTTTACAAACACCCTTCAACCTTTAACCTTCTACCTTTAAACCTTTATACTTTTATACCTTTTCTCACTTCATTACGACACCAGTTCCGCCACTTTCGCCCCGGCAATATTTGCATTACGCATACTTACGCTGCGTACCACCTGTGCGGCAAAGTTTTCAAAGGCCTGCCGGGTGACGTTTTCTTCACTCAGCATCACGGGTACCCCCTTGTCGCCACCTTCGCGAATGCTTTGAACCAGGGGTATCTGACCCAGGAAAGGCAGATCATACTCCTCTGCGAGGCGTTTACCACCTTCTTTTCCAAAAATGTAATATTTATGATCCGGTAATTCGGCCGGGGTGAAATAGCTCATATTCTCCACCAGACCTATCACAGGTACGTTGAGCTGTGCCTGGCCAAACATGGCAATACCTTTTTTGGCATCAGCGAGGGCTACATCCTGCGGCGTAGTTACGATGACTGAACCGGTAACCGGTACAGTTTGCATCAGTGTGAGGTGAATATCGCCGGTGCCGGGAGGCATATCTACAAC
>JAGODE010000180.1 GCA_017998385.1 Chitinophagaceae bacterium
CAAATACGCCGTATACCTGCATGATACCAACCAACGCTACCTGTTTGCCCAGGCCATGCGCTCGCTGAGCCATGGTTGTGTGCGGGTGCAGTCCTGGGAAAAACTGGCTTACAGTATTATTCGCTATGATTATAAATCCAGAGAGGACGGTAAGCCTTCAGCAGTGGAAGATTCTCTCAATAGTTGGTTGAAACGCAAGGAGAAACACCATATTACGGTTAAAAACAGGCTGCCTGTCTTTATCCGTTATTTCACCTGTGAGTGGCGAAATAACCGGCTTCTCTTCTATGATGACATCTATGGGGAAGACCGGATGGCACGGCGCCGGTATTTTGCGGGAAAATAGACGTCCGGGCTGACAAAAAAACAAGAAGATAACACAAAAATCTCCTCTCAAATTGGTGAATATGAGTGGAATAATTTATTTTAGGATATAGGACAGACCTGTTATTTTTGCCTCGTTTATCAAACCAAACTATCTCTTTATGAAGAAGATCCTAGCCGTTCTTTTGGCCTTGTATCTGTTTGTGCCTGCAAGCTTCGGGCAGGACGATGAAGTAAGGCCGGCAGCCATTGGCCTTAGCTATGTCCTGAACGATTTTCGGACAGCTAACCTGATACGGACTACCTCACTCTCTTCTGTTTTAGCGAATAAGCAGTGGACCAAGCCCAAACAAATGAGCCCCGGTATTGCTGTGAGCTATTTCAAAGGCTTATATAAAAAAGTGGATTTTGCCGGTACAGCCGCATTCTCCTTTCTGCGTTACCCCATGACAGGCAAGACTTTTTTTGCTGATCGTCTGCTGGTAGAAACAGATGCCTCTCTGAACCTGAAAATGGTTTCTGAAAAATACTGGGTACAACCTTACCTTATTGCAGGTATCGGTGCAAGTATGTATGCCGGTAAATATTTTGGTGCCTTTATTCCTACGGGTGTTGGTATGAAAGTAAATTTCTTTGATGACGCACATCTGTTTGTTACATCGCAATACCGGATTCCCGTAACAACAGAAACCACCAACTACCATTTCTTCCATCAGTTTGGTATTGCCGGACGTATTGGTAAGAAAAAAGAGCCTGCACCGCTGAAACCCCTGCCTCCGGCTCCTACTCCTCCTGTAGATACAGATAAGGATGGTATTGTTGATAGCCTCGATAAATGTCCGACTGTACCCGGTCTGGCCAAATATCAGGGTTGCCCCATCCCCGATACGGATAAAGATGGTATCAATGATGAAGAAGATAAATGCCCCACAGTAGCCGGCCTGGCCCGCTACCAGGGTTGCCCCATCCCTGATACGGATAAGGATGGTATCAATGATGAGGAAGATAAATGTCCCACTCAGGCTGGTCCGGCAAGCAACAATGGTTGTCCGTTCGTTGATACAGATGGCGATGGTATCATAGACCAGGAAGACTGGTGCCCCAACGAAAAAGGTCTGCCTGAAAATCACGGATGTCCCAAACTGGAAGAGTACAACTTCAACGCCAAGAGCGTTCAGTTTGCTACCGGTAGCGCTAAACTGCTGCCTTCGGCTACTAAAGAACTCGACAAACTGGTGACTATCCTCAATGAGCATGCTAATTTCAATATCAGCATCGAAGGTCATACTGATAACACCGGTAAGGCTGCTTTCAACCAGACACTGTCTGCCAAACGTGCAGAGGCTGTGAAAGCGTACCTCGTGAAAAAAGGTATCAGTGCCGAACGTCTGACTGCTGCCGGTTTTGGCCAGGATCAGCCAATTGATGACAATAAAACAGTAAAAGGCCGAGCTGCCAACCGCCGTGTGGAATTCAAGCTGGTAAAATAATTTTTCATACCTGATTTTTGCAAACCCCTTCCGAACAGGAGGGGGTTTGTTGTTTTTATGGTGTAGCGCTGGCGATAGGTGGTTTCACGCAGTGCTGGTATTGGGTTTCCTGCGGGGTGCAGAACATGTTTAGAAGAAACTGATTAAAAAATAAGTGTTAACGATTAGTAAGTGCAGGTGTTTGTGTAGTGTATTGTAGGTAAATAATACTAATTTCTGATTTTTCTATATGCAAACACTTAACATCTGATTTTTCGTATTTATGTTTATGTCCTGAAAGACAACTTTTAATTAAAACCAATATCCATCATGTCCTGCACTAAACAATCTTTGTGCGCGCGAATAACCTGACTGTAAGAGTCCACCCTCATTCGCAGCATTTTTCATTCCACCATACATACTGATAAAGTCAATCCAATGAAACCCATCATCCGAACCATGCTATTGCTGGTATTGATCAGCTGTAGCACCAATTCAATCTATGCGCAGTTAAGCGATCTGCATTATCTGCCACCATTGAAACAACGCAGTACTGCATTTGTAGATCAGTTGATTTACCTGTCTACACCAGAGACTACAGCATTTACTGTTACTGCCTATCGCGGTACAAGTACTACTCCGCTTACTACATTTACGATTTCCAAATCGAGTGGGGCGACCTATAACCCGGGAAGTGGTGACAACGATCTTACACTGCTTACCGAAGCCAAAACAGGCTATGTGCAAAGCAATGCCGGTTTGCGTTTTGAAGCGGCAGATGGTCATAAGTTTTATGTAAACTGGCGTGGAAGATCGACCAGCCAGGCCTCTTCACTGACCTCCAAAGGCCGTGCAGCACTGGGTACAGCCTTTAAATGGGTAGGAGCTCCGAACAGGGGAACCAATGCAACCATGTTGTCGAACTCGCTGGGCATCATGGCTACAGAAGACAATACTACCGTTACCATTTTTGGTTATGATCCCAACTGTACATTCCGGCTGGGTACTACAGAAGCCGGTATTACAGACGATGTCATCACCATTAGTTTGAATAAAGGCCAGACCTATGTTCTGGAAGCTCCCGTAAGCGCTGCTTCCTACTACAATCGTAACGGCTGGATTGGCGCCAGCATTACTTCCAACAAAGCGATCGCGGTAAATTTTGGTCAGATGCACTTTCAGCCGCGTACAGTCAATAGCCAGGACTGCGGTATAGACCAGATAATTCCTGAAAATACCCTGGGTAAGGAATACATCTTTGTGCGCGCCAACGGTACCGACTCGCTGGAAGTGCCGGTGATCATCGCCACACAGAACGATACCAGGATTTATGTAAACGGAAGTAATACGCCCATAGCTACCCTCAATAATGGCGATTATTTTGAAATACCATCTACCAATTATTCCCAGTCATCTCCATCGGGCAACGTAGCAGGAGGTAACCTGTATGTACGGACATCGAAGGAAGCGTATGCGATACAGTCAATTGGCGGCGCAAGTAATGAAGCTACAGCCGACATCAATTTCATTGCTCCTGTAAACTGCCTGCTGGCTAATAAAATGGATTATATTCCTACGGTAGATAATATTGCCGGTCAGTCAATCAGTGGGGGAATCACTATTATTGCTTCTGCACTTATTGACGATGCTAATATTACTGTAATCAGCAATGGTTCTGCCGTTGCTACGAGTACGCTTACCGCGGCTAAAAAAACTGTTGCGGGTACGTCTGACTGGAAGACATATTATCTGGCGGGTCTCACAGGCAATGTATCTGTATCAGCAAATGGACCAATAGCTGTAGGATATTTTGGTTTCTCCGGTGTAATCGGTGCTTCCGGTTATTTCTCCGGGTTTGAAACGATTCCCACTATCGAAGTACAGCGTATTGGCGACGGCTGTCTGCCAAGTACGATTTTGTCTGCAACGCCCGGCTTTACTGCTTATACATGGTACAGAGATGGCGAACTGGTGCCCGGTATCAAAACAAATTCTTATGCCCCTGACAAAGCAGGCAAGTTTACGGTAACGGTTTCGAATGGCAGTTGCTCTTATACATCAGCCAATCAATATATCTATGATTGCAATCCTGAGATCATTGTAAACACCACCGCCGATAAGAACGGTATTCTGGCCGGAGAAACGGTTAAATTCCAGGTGTCTGTTCGTTATCTCAGCGATGTGAATGTAAGTAATCTGGTATTGACTAACCTGGTACCATCCAATGTAACTGTTACCGGTACTTCTGCCACTTATGGTACAGTTAGCAATACAGGCTCTACTTATACCTGGAATATTGGTACCATGCGCAATGGGGAGGAACATTTGCTTACGATCACTGCTGTGGGTAATACGGTATCGTCTCCCACTACAGGTACACTTACCGTATCTAAAACACAAACATTTGCCCTGGGAACTGAAGCCAACAAAGTGCCGGATGATTTTTCAGAAACAGTTACGGTGTACAGTGCGCTCGAAGCGGAACCAACTGCACATCCTACCGGTTTATATTTTACCAATACTGGATCGGCGCATCCTTACAACAACGTGCTGAACTTTACTGCATCAGCTTCTGCTGATGGTTACCTGGTAGTACGTAAGACAGGTACGGAGCCTACTTTTGTGCCTGTAGATGGAACAAGCTATAGTGCAGGACCCAATGGCGGCAATGAAATCGTGTATGTGGGTAGCCTTACCCGCATAACGGATATGCTGGCATCACCCGCAACCGATTATCACTATGCCATTTATCCATACAAGGGTGGTGGCGCAGCCACCAATTATCTGACGACTAACCCTGTAAAAGCGGTAATCAATAATCGCATTACCGATAATTTCTCCATGGCCACTTCGACTAAAAGTTCTTCGGCTGGCCTGGCCGACGAAGGAGTAAACGTAACCTTTGTAGATGGCGTGATAAGCGGTGGTACTATTATTACTGCAGAAAAATTCAAGGATGTACGCCCTGCCAATTTTACCCGTGGCCTTCCATCGGGATTGCAGTCGGTGAAGAAACTGTATTATACTGTTACGTCATCTGTTCCTAATCCCGGCAATTATGTGATTGTGCTCGATTTTTCCGAATTGAATATGACACAGGAGGAATGGGATGCAGCACGTGTACTCAAACGCAGTAACTCCAGTGCAGCCTGGGAAGAAGTTACCAGCAAGGTGATTAATCGTAAAACGGATGGGTTGCTGGGCAAACTGGTTATTACCGGCCTTAGCAGTTTCTCTGATTTTGCCATTGGCTCAACCGAAGCAACCCTTCCTGTAACCTGGCTCGACTTTACGGCTAAACTGCAGGCCGGTGTAGTGGCGCTGGAATGGAAAACAGCTACCGAGCAGCATACAAAGGATTTTGTAATACAGCACAGTGCCAACGGTATTGACTGGTCAGAAGCAGGTACTGTTGCCGCAGCAGGCAACAGCACCACTGTTCGCTCTTACCGGTTTGTACACAGCACACCAGTAGCAGGAGCCAACTACTATCGTTTGTTGCAGCGCGACCTCGATGGTCATAGCAGCTACAGCATTGTGAAAATGCTGAACCTTTCTGGTAACGGAGCACGCTCAGTGATACTGGGTAACCCTGTTGAAAACGGATTGCTCGAATTGAGTATCGGTGAAAATGCACGTGTATCATTGAAAAGTATGGATGGCCGTACACTTTATGTCAAACAACTGAATAAAGGAAAACATCAGATCAATGTGCAGCACTTATCGACCGGTACCTATGTGTTGCAGATAAATCAGGAAGTAATGAAAGTGATGATAAAAAAGTAATCAATGTATTGATTATCTAACAGTATGCATATTACCGGGATCACAAAAAGTGGTCCCGGTTTTTATTTATACAATGTTATACCCGGCAGCTACAGCGATCCTGGCGCAAATAAACAACGCTATATGATCCTGAAACGACGTATTTTTAATAGTCAATACCTGCAATAACAAAACCGATCATGATGCGCCTGTTTGTTTATCTGCCTTTTATTATCCTGTCTATCGCCTGCAACAACAAGGAGAAAAACGAAAAACCTGTCACAACTGATCCTTATCCCACACTGGAAGTGCAGCGCGCTGCACTGGCCGGCAAACCATATGCCACACCGGTACGTTTAATAGACAGCCTGCAACTGATCAGTGACCTCCGGTTTCTTTCATCGGCGGCCTGCGAGGGACGTGAGCCCGGTACGGCGGGTCATGCACTGGCCAGGACACGCATACTGGAACGGCTGAGGGCAACTGCGGTGGATAGCCTGGACGGTACTTTGATTCAATCGTTCAGCAGTAGCAACATCAATGGCAGTACAGAAGGGTTGAATGTGATTGGTTGGGTAAAAGGGACCAGTAATGCCGGTAAATATCTCGTGCTTACTGCTCATTACGATCACCTGGGCAAAGACGGAAGTACTATTTATTATGGGGCAGATGATAATGCCAGTGGAGTGGCCTGTCTGCTGGCGCTGGCAGACTATTTTAAAGCACATCCCCGGCCATACTCTATTGTATTTGCTGCTCTCGACAGGGAGGAAACAGGTCTCCGGGGAGCCTACGCTGCAGTAGACTGGCTGCAGGCAAAGCTGGGTAGTCAGGCACTGGCGTTTAATATCAATATGGATATGATTGCGCGTAGCGATAAAGGAGAAATATTCGTGTCTGGTGTAAAACACTTTCCCGATTATGCCTATGTGGTAAATGATGTGCAGCCATCTACTAATGTAAAGGTGTTAATGGGGCACGATAGCGGCTCACCGGTCGATGACTGGACGCAGCAGAGCGATCATGCCGCTTTCTTTGCAAAGCAGATTCCTTTCCTGTATGTTGGAGTAGAAGATCATCCGGATTATCATAAACCTACAGATACATTTGAGCGGGTCAATACTTCTGCTTATCTCGAGAACTGCAATATGATTCTTCAAATGATAAAAGCGCTTCGCCTGTAAAGGGAAGCGCTTTTATTATCGGCGTGATTAATTTTTCTATTATATTTTAACCCAGGCCTGTTTGCGGGTGCTTTCCAGTATACGCTCGCAAATGAGCAGTTCCCGGTACCCATCCGCAAAAGTGGGATAGCTGGGATTGTCTGGCTGACGGCCAGCCGCCACTGCCTGGTATACTTCTTTGAAGAGTTGCTTGGAGGTATCAGGGAAACCTTCATTATGTCCTCCCGGAAAACTCATAATCTCCCGTGCTTCCGGATAGGCCAGTGAGGGGTCGCGCAACAGTGATTCATTATAACCATCGCGGTTGCCGATCCATAGTTCGTTGGGAGCTTCTGAATTCCAGGCAAAGGTTTTTTTAGAGCCGGAGATTTCCAGCCGGAGTTGGTTCTTGCGGCCGGCAGATACCTGCGATACTGTAATGCTGCCACGGTTGCCATTATCGAAGCGAAGCAATACGTTGGCATGGTCTTCTGTAGTAATGGGTACATCTGCATAATCTTCGGGCTGCAGCATTTTACCGGAATAAGTTTCCACGGCTTTGAGTGGTTTCTTCCTTGTTTTATGGATCGTATTGAAATCGGCCATAACCTCCGTTGTGCGGAGACCGGTAATGTATTCAATAATATCCATCAGGTGCGAACCAATATCGGCGATCGCGCGTGAGTCGCCCGATTTGTCGGGTTCCAGGCGCCAGTTATAATCCGTGGCATAGAACAACCAGTCCTGCAGGTAGGAGCCAAGTATGGAATAGATTTCGCCCAGGTCGCCTTTTTCGCGCATGGTCTTCATTTGTCTAACCAGGGGGTAATAGCGCAGGTTGAAGTGTACGGCATTTACCAGGCCGGTTTGCCTGGCAAGTTCCACCAGTTCCTCTGCTTCTTTGAGATCTTTGGCCAATGGCTTTTCACATACCACATGTTTACCTGCCAGCAGCGCTGCCTTTGATTGGGGATAATGTAAAAAATTGGGTGTGCAGATATGTACAGTTGTAATATCGGGCATGGCGAGCAACTCATCAAATGTGCAGGCCCGTTCAATACCCAGTTGGGCTGCTTTTTGCTGTGCCAGTTCGGCAGTAGCTTCACAGAGTGCCGTTACTTCCACATTGGGCAGGCGTCGCAGTGCTTCAATGTGAGCAGGACCGATAAAGCCGGTACCTACTACACCAACTTTGATTTTGGACATGGTCAGAAAGATGAAAGGGGTGAATAATCTGGTTGGATATACAAAAGCCAGTAGCGGGGGCTACTGGCTGGATGCTAAAAAGAGTTATTACTTATTGTACCGGTCGCGCTGATCTGGGCGATAACCACCGCCACTATTACCACCACCACGATAACCGCCGCCACCGCCGCCGCCGCGATAGCCACCGCCACCGCCACCACCACGGTATCCACCACCGCTGTTACCGCCGCCACGGTAACCACCACCGCCACCGCCGGTATTGCCACCGGGGCGCTCATCAGCAGCTTTTACAACCAGGGGTTTTTTACCCAGTGAAATATCGTTGAGGTTTTCAATAGCGTCTTTTGCTTCTGCTTCATTTTCCATTTCCACAAAACCAAAACCTTTACTCTTTCCGGTTTCGCGGTCAATGGCTACTTTAGCGGATATGATAGTGCCGAATTTTTCAAAAATCTCAGTCAGTTCTGCATCATCCAGATCGTACGGCAGGCCGGCAACAAATATTTTCATTTCAGTTTTTTTGTAAATGTAGCAACTAAATTGGCAATCTTTTCAAATCAGTACAAATTACATAAGGGATCATTTTACACAATTTTGCAGGTGCTCAGGCAGCTGTTTTCACGTATCTTTAAGTAGGCAGATTTCCCTACCAAAATAAGTTCAGTTCATGGATCCAAAAGAAAGTGCAGGCCGGGCAGCGGCTGCACGGGTTGAGCCGGGTATGACCCTGGGCCTTGGTACAGGCAGCACCGTTCGCTGGCTGATCGAAGAGTTGGCAACCCGCCATTCCCAGGGACTTTCTTTTAATGTAGTGCCCACCTCACGGCAAACGTCCGAACTGGCTGCTGAACATAATATACCTTTAACGGATATTAATGAGATCGAAAAGCTGCCGCTTACCATTGATGGAGCAGATGAGATTGATCCATCCGGCCACCTCATCAAAGGTGGAGGAGGCGCTTTACTACGGGAGAAAATTGTGGCGGCAGCATCCGATTACCTGCTCATTATCGCGGATGAAAAAAAGCTCGTACCCGCACTGGGACAGTTTCCTTTGCCAATTGAGGTTATTCCTTTTGGTCACCGCCAGGTACAGGATCAATTGCTCTGGTCAGGCCTTTTTGCACAGGTTGTCCTGCGCCAGGCCGGCGAGCATACTTTTATAACCGATCAGGGGCATTATATTCTTGATTGCAAACTGCAGTGGCCGTTGAGTAATCCTTACCAGTTGGAAAACCAATCGCGTTCCATTACCGCTATCGGAGAAACAGGCTTATTTATTGGAATTGCCGACGAAGCACTGATTGGCTATAGCGATTGCCGG
>JAGODE010000434.1 GCA_017998385.1 Chitinophagaceae bacterium
GTGTTAAATATTGGTCACCGCTCCTTTAGGATGCTGAATATCCCGGATTATTATTCACTTAACCCTTTTGAATATACTGAAGAATAAAAAGAGTGAAAAAGATTCTTTACATTACTTACGACGGCCTGACCGATCCTCTCGGGCAGTCGCAGATATTGCCCTATATCTGCGGATTGAGCGAGAAAGGGTACCAGTTTACGATACTTAGCTTCGAGAAAAAACAACCGTATGAAGCTAATAAATCAATGATAAAGGAGATTGTAGAAAAATACCGGATTCAATGGGTTCCGCTATCATTTACATCTTCACCTCCTTTGTTGTCAAAGTTGTATGATGCCATTCGTATGAGACGAACGGCACAGCGATTGCACAGGCAGGAAAAATTTGACATGGTCCATTGCAGGAGTTATCCGGCAGCAGAGATTGGTTTGCTACTGAAGCGTAAAACAGGTGTTCCCTTTTTATTTGATATGCGGGGATTCTGGGCAGACGAGAAAAGAGATGGCGGTGCCTGGCCAGATTCGCACCCTGTACTCAAAAGAGTATATCGGTATTATAAGAATAAAGAAAAAGCATTTGTGAGTGAGGCCGATCATATTATATCTCTGACCAATAACGGCAAAGCTGAACTGCAAACATGGCCGGCCTATAATACAGCTATACCTGTAAGTGTTATCCCTTGCTGTGCAGATACTGCATTGTTTAGTGTAAAAAGCAAAGATGATCGCACGCTGGCCAGGCAGGAGCTTGGCCTTTCAGCAGATAAACTGGTTGTCAGTTACCTTGGCTCGGTTGGTAGTTGGTATATGCTGGACGATATGCTGGCATTATTCAAACATATCCGTAAATCTTATCCCGGCTCGGTATTCCTTTTTATTACTCATTCAGACCCCGGGTATATTTATCAGCAGGCAAAGGCGGCAGGTATTGAAAAGGGTGATTTACTGATCCGGAAGGCGGGACGAAAGGAGGTACCTGGACTGGCTAAAGCCTCTGATATCAACGTATCATTTATTAAACCGGTATACTCTAAAAAATCAAGTTCACCTACAAAGCTGGGAGAGATACTCTGCATGGGAATTCCTGCAATAGTCAATGCCGGAGTAGGGGATGTTGATATGATAGTGCAGCAGGTGAACGGTGGTATCATTTTGCCAGACATGTCTGAAGACTCTTTTGAAAAAGCCGTAGCGGCCATACCTGCATTGCTCCACGCCGATCCGGCAAGTATCAGAAATAAGGCTATGGAAATATATGACCTGGGCCGTGGAGTTGAACTGTATGCACAGGTTTACAAACGCATCACTGAAAAATAGGTTTCGAAAGAATGCAAAGGAAAAAGATATTGATCCTGTGTCCCTATCCGGAAGATAAGGCCCCCAGTCAGCGACTTAAATTTGAGCAATACTATGACCATTTCAGAGCGGCAGGGTATGATCTTACTATCAGTTCATTCGTAAGTCCTTCCTTCTGGAATGTGATTTACAAAAAAGGCCGCTTGCTACAGAAAGCATATTATACAATCGCCGGTTATATCCGGCGGCTGGGTGACCTGTTTCGCATCAGGAGGTATGATATTGTATATATACATTTATGGGTAACACCGCTTGGACCTCCCTTTTTTGAACGGCTTGTACGCAGCCTGAGCCGAAAAGTTATCTTTGATATAGATGACCTGGTGTATCTCAGGAATCTGAAATCGAAAGCCACTCCATTAATCAGCAAGTTGAAAGGAGCTCAAAAGCCGCTTTACCTGATGCGTGTTGCTGATCATGTCATCACATGCACTCCTTATCTTGATAATTTTGTCCGGCAGCTTAATACACATACAACTGATATTTCGTCTACGGTGGATACGGAGTCCTACCGTGCTAAAACTGATTATTCGCTGAAAGAAGGGAAACTCGTGCTGGGCTGGAGCGGAAGTCTGAGTACAGCCAAGTACCTGCATCTGCTGGATGACGTTTTCCGTCAATTGAGGAACCATATCGATTATAAACTCTTGGTTTTGGGAGACAAAAATTTCCATATCGAGGGAATCGAGATAGAGGCCTACGACTGGGAAAAGTCTATTGAACTCACTACTATAAGCCGGTTTGATATTGGTCTTTACCCTCTGCCTGATGAAGAATGGGTATATGGCAAAAGTAGTCTCAAGGCTATTCAGTATATGGCAATGGGAATTCCAACGCTGGGTACGGCTATTGGCACCAATTTCAGAGTAATAGCGGATGGAGAGAGCGGATTCCTGGTACAGACGACAGAAGAATGGGTAAATCGCATTATTCAACTGGCCCGCGATATGGAACTACGTAAACGTATTGGGGAAAATGCCCGGCAAAAAGTCGTAACAAGTTTTTCAATTTCGGCTAATAAAGATATTTACCTGGAAATATTGAAGAAAATGACTACTGTCTGATATCTTCATTTCCTATCCAACTTCCGGTATGGCTGCGAAAACACTGACTTCAAAAGACTTCACAATTCTTGACTCTATAAGGGGGATTGCATCTTTATATGTTGCTATCGCTCATTGTAGAGGCACCTTGTGGATGGGCGGCACAGTATTTCAGGAACTACATCCTGCGGGTACCTGGTCAG
>JAGODE010000008.1 GCA_017998385.1 Chitinophagaceae bacterium
CCTATGGGCAGGGTTTTTATATATATATGAATGGCGTTGTTAAAAAAATGCCGCTGGATAAACAGCAACATCTTTCCTTTACTCATTGTTTCTTACCTGATGAAAAAGGATATTGCTGGATCAGTACCAATCATGGTTTATTTAAAACTAGTTTCAGTGCGTTGATAGCCGCCTATGAAAACGATTTGCCGGAAATCTATTATCATTATTTCGGAAAGGAAGAGGGGATATTCAACACAGAGCTTAACGGCGGCTGCCAGCCCTGCGGATTAAAGATGAGCAGTGGTCTGTTTTCATTTCCCTCGATGAATGGTGTGGTGGTATTTGACCCCGATGCGCTACATTCACCGCCGCCATCGAGCAGGATATTTGTGGATGAAGTGATCGCCGACACAATGCTGTATCAACTGGATAACGGTTCATTGAAGAATTTATCCCCATTTTTTAGGGATTTGCGATTCACGCTTTCATTGCCGCATTATACCAATACTGAAAACATTTATTTCTCTTACAAACTTGATCCTTACCACGACAACTGGCATTCGCATGATATCGTCAGAAATAACGTATTGCAATTCGGGCAATTGCCGCCGGGCAGTTACAAGCTATATCTCCGCGTGAGAAATGGCTTTGAGCCGGACCAGTTTCAGACAACGGTTATTGAGTTCAACGTACTGAAGCCATGGTACCACTCGGCCTGGTTTTATACGGTGTGTATTGCAGCACTCATTTTAATGATATGGAGCCTGGTGCGATGGAGAACAGCGAGTATTGCAGCCAGGAAAAGGGAATTGCAGCTAAAGGTAGATGAACAAACAAAGAGTATTGCCGAGCAAAGCAGGCAATTAGAAAAGCAGTTAGTGCAACAGGAGGAAGATAATAAGATCAAGTCGAGACTAATCGCTATTATCAGCCATGACATGATCACGCCACTCACGTTTATGTCGCTTGTTGGGAAAAAGATCAGGAATGCTTTTGCAGATAACGATCCCAATTACAAACTGGCAGATACGTTGGTAACGGTAACGCAGGAACTCGAATCGTTGACGGTAAATATGCTCAATTGGATTCGTTTTCACCATGAGAAAGGCCAGATGCAGCCGGAGCGATTTGAATTACGTTCACTTGTTGCCGGCTCGGTTGAGATTATAACAACCTTAGCGGCCGGAAAGGGGGTTGAGCTGCAAAACGATATTCCAGCCAATACTTATATTGAGCAGCACAAAGAAGCGATTGCAGTGATTGTATATAATCTTGCCATGAATGCGATGAAGCATACGGATAGTGGGAATATCCGGATCACGGGCCAGGCAAAAGATAGCGGCTACCTGCTTACCGTTAGTGACACCGGCAAAGGAATGACTGCTCAACTGGTTATGCTGTTGAATACGCAGGATTCTCTTATTTCCGAATATTCAATTGGTGAATCCAAAAAATTTCAGTTCGGTTTCCGCATTATAAAAGACCTGCTGAGGATCATCCAGGGAACTATGAAAGTAGAAAGTGAGCAGGGGCGGGGAACCCAGGTATCTATCTGGTTTCCCCTGCCCGGAGCCGGCCATGTGCAAAAAAACTGATTTTCGGTTTAAACTTTTAACGACGCCAGCGCACATCCATGATCGTTCTCTAAATTCCGGCTTTATTATATATCTTGTAGCCGTCTTCGGTCGTAAGCGACCGTTGGTAATCCTTGCATCCTAAAGAATATACTGTTTATGGAATGTATTTTAATTGCGGACGATCACGAGATCGTGCGCAGCGGGATCCGGCTCATGATAGAGAGTTTCTCTAAAGAATATGATTGCATAGAAGCCTCCACCTCTAAAGAAGTAATGCAATTGTTATCTGCCCGCAGGGTAAATACGCTGATCCTCGACATGTTCCTCGCCGATGGCAGCATGCTATCAACTGTTGAATATATTATTCAGTTATATCCGCTCACCAATATCCTGGTTTATTCAACCAACTCGGAAAGTATTTATGGCAAACGGCTGATTCAAAAAGGAGCGAAGGGGTTTGTATGCAAAAGAACTTCGCTTGGTGAATTGGAAAAAGCGATACGCACCGTGTTGCAAGGTGAAATTTATTTAAGCCAGGAATTGAAAGCTTCTTTATTACAACCTGCAAAATCATCTGCATTACAAAACCCCATTGAAGGGCTTTCAGACAGGGAACTGGAAGTGGTAGAATACATCGTGATGGGAATGGGCACCAAAGAAATAGCGGAGAAAATGTCGCTCGATGTTACCACTATCAGCACTTATCGCCGCCGGGCATCCGAAAAATTAGGGGTTCAGAATCTGATCGACTTAAAAGAAAAGTTTTTACTATATAAGATGTGAGATTCGTAAATGAGTACTTCAGCAATTGCCGTTGCTTTACCCATCTTCCAGGTCGTTGCTGCCCCGGTTCAAAATAGCGGTACAAAAAGTTGGCGATCAGCTTACGGGGGCGGTCCACCGCCTGGATGACCTTTTTAAATGACTCCATTCCTCCGGGTACCAGGCTAATTTCTATGAAACAAATTTGGTGGATTATAAGAAAATAATGGGTTAACCTACTTAAATAAATATAGGGCATTGCAGAAAGCCCCATGTTAGCGGGAGTTTTTTAGATGTTCAAATCAGATTTGTTAATTGTTGTATTTTGTTTAATCCATCTTTCTGCTAAGCGCTTCAATTAAAGGCAATACGGAGCAAAATAAAACCGGAACTTCTGAGGTGATACTCAAAAATTCCGGTTGGGTAGCCTCGTTTGGAATCGAACCTATGATTAAATATCAGTAAGTTATTCAACCTTCTTAAATGAAGTATTTTAACTAGTAGTGTCGAATGTCTGAAATCTTACATCAGTGATCCTAACCAGTTTTTTCTCAAATTTCCTGAATCTTATTCATATTCATAACGATCAAGATTCGAGCAGGATGGGTATAAACCAGTGCGGAAATAAGCCAGTTCACTCAAGCCAATTGTACTCGGATCAAGCGCAAGTAAAAGACCTTGATAAATGCAGAAATGGAGTGAATCATGGGAATTCGGAAATGGGGATACTGTTGAAAGCTGACTGATATAGGGTTTGTTTGCGATTTTCACATTCTGGCAAATCGTATTTTATTTTTCTTTAGCCATGCGGCGATCATCGCCGGTAAGTCTATAGTTTGTAAAGAAAGATTGTTTGCATACATTTGCCTTTGCGGCGATGATCGCCGTAATAATTAATTTTTGTAAAATGCCTCTTAATAAACAAAGAAGAGTAATTATCTCTCACGTTATCGGGGAGGGCATGATTGTACCGAGAAAATGGTTTAGCCAGCAAAAGTTAGCTGACCTGAGGCTCGGTAGGCATGCAATAGATAACCTGCTTAAAAGCAATGAATTATATATTATTTCCAAAGGGGTTTACGCTAGATCCGGAACAACTCCCACATGGGAAACAGTATTATATTCATTACAAAAGTACTTTTCTCTGGATGTGGTAGCAGGGGGAATAACAGCTCTTGAATTGATGGGATATGGGCATTATGCCAATTTGAAAGGAGTAGCCAGGATACATCTATATTCTTCAATGAAACTGCCTAAATGGATTCACGAGGCTCCTTATGACGTGGAATTTATCGAGCATTCTAATAAAGAATTGTTGGGCAGAGGAGAAAAGAATATATCTGCTTTTTCTCTTTCTCAATATTCTGTTTCTTATAGTTGGCGGAAAGATGCCCCTCCGCTTTTAATATCAGGGCCGGAAAGAGCTTTGCTGGAAATAATTTCGGGAATACCCAAATATATATCGGCAGAACATGCTTATCAGCTTATGCAGGGTCTTACCACCTTATCGCCAGATAAAATGCAGGAGTTATTGGAAAATTGTAATTCAATCAAAATGCGCCGCTTATTTTTTTGGCTTGCTGATCATTTTAATTATACCTGGCTGAAAAAAATTGATCGCAGCAAAATTAATCTTGGGATGGGTAACAGAGTTATTGTAAAAGGAGGGAAATTTAATAAACAATATAAGATTACTGTGCCGGAGCAATTATGAATGTAGATACAATCTATTACAAACAGGTTCAATTATTGGTTCGGGTTCTTCCTTTGATTGCAACAGAAGATTGTTTTGCTTTAAAAGGCGGAACAGCCATTAACCTTTTTGTTCGCAATATGCCCAGGCTTTCCGTTGATATTGATCTGGTTTATTTGCCCATGGATGATCGCAAAAGCGCGTTGGAAAAAATCAGGGCGGCTCTTACCCGCATAAGTCAATTAATTGAAAAAGCAATTCCGCAAGCTCATGTGCAAAATGCGCATGAACAAAGCAACGCTTTACGTTTGATTGTAGAGCAAAAAGGTGTTAGAATTAAAATTGAATTATCACCGGTAATCCGGGGAACAGTATTCGGTGAAAAAATTTTACCGATCACCAAGATGGCGGCTGAACATTTTGGATATGTGGAATTTCCTGTTGTGTCGTTGCCGGATCTATATGCCGGAAAAATTGCGGCAGCTCTTGACAGGCAACACCCCAGGGATTTGTATGATGTCAAATTTCTATTCGAAAATGAAGGGTTCACAGACGATTTTCGCAAAACATTTCTTGTGTATCTGATAAGTCACCAACGACCAATGGCAGAACTCCTTAAACCTAATTTTAAAGAGCTAAAAGAAGTTTATGAAAATGAATTTGTTCAAATGACCGCACACAAAATTACGCTGGAGGAATTGATAGAAACAAGAAAGCGGCTAGTAGAGATAATACATGAAACAATGACGAGTGAGGAAAAGCAATTTCTTTTGAGCTTTAAATCCTTGAAACCAGATTGGACTTTGTTGGGGTTGGAAAATGTTGAAGCGATATCCCAATTGCCATCAGTACGCTGGAAGATTATAAATCTCGAAAAGCTGGATGGAAAGAAACGTAAAGAAGCTTTTGATAAGCTAAAAAAAATATTAAGGATTGATTAAAGAAAGGAAACAAATTCATTAGTAACTGCCTTATCAACTATGTTATATGCAAGCCGCCATTCAAAAACAATTAGAAATTTTAAAGTCTCTCTGTTTTAACCTGTTTAGCAGGTATAAAGGAAAAAGCCGGGCAGTCATTCTCCCTGCTATTCTTGTTTTAACCCTTTTAGTATTTACTGATAAATTCTCTGAGATTGTATCGGCTGTTTTGGCAAAGCCATTACTTTCTACAGTGCATACTTCCACTTTGGTAATTGATATTATCTGCCTGCTTTCGGGGTTTTTCGTAATAATATTTTTTATCAGAAAAGGAATAAACCTTGTTCGTCTATCTGTAGTACTGGAGCTGTATGTTTTTACAATTACTTTCATTTATCTTTTTTTTAGATTTATTGACAAATCCAGATATGAGTTTCTTCCGTTTCACTTAGGTATATTGGATCACATACGGTTGACAGATATTTTGCTCTCGTTTGTCATTGGGGTCTTATGTTATTATATATTTTATTCAGCTAAATTTATTAAGCAATACAAGCATCAGCCTTCACCGAAAGAGGGTTTTTTTACTGACACGCCTATAGTTCTACAGGAATCAACTGATATTCTTGGAAGATTTGGATATATTAAGGACTTGGCAGAAAAGATTCTTGCCACAAATTCACCCAGTCATTCATTTGCGATAGGTGTTATTGGGCAATGGGGTACAGGCAAAACAACATTTCTTTCAACTTTAGAGCACATACTTAAGAAGGAGGAACAAATTGTTCAACTTAGATTTAATCCCTGGGTAAGCAGGAATGTCGATAATATAACTGCAATTTTCTTCTCGGATTTAGCAGCAAGGCTTTCCAAATTTGATGAATCTTTGAAAAAAGAAGTTATTGATTATAGCAAGGAATTACTTCAAGTGATAGATAACAGTGCCATTGCTACTATAAAAAGCTTTTTTGAACTCTCGGCAAAGGAAAAAGAACTACATGAGCAATATGAAATCATAAATGCGAGCATCCAACGCTTAAAAAAAGGAATAGTTGTTTATATAGATGATGTTGATCGGCTAGACAAAAAAGAAGTAGTGGAAGTTCTTCGCATAGTGCGTAACACTGCCAATTTCGGTAATATGTTTTTTGTTGTTGCTTTTGACAAATCCTACGTCACAGCAAGTGTAAATGAGGCTTTAATTAATAGCAGTGAAAAGTATTTGGAAAAAATATTTCAATTGGAATATTTTTTGCCTCTGCATCCCAATAAATTGATTTACAAAACTGAGTTGTTAAATAATCTTAGATTATATGTTCCTGAAGCCTGCTTGCCGGTTTTAGATTATATTGAGAAACCTACTTCAACTTTTTTAGGGGGATTCGAGATTCTTCCCAATATCACAGACTATATAACTACATTCAGGGATGTGAACAGGTTCATGAATGTTTTTTTATTGAACTATGATCGTATCAAGAACAACATTTATTTACCGGATTATATTTCAATTTGTCTTTTGCGATTAAAATTTCCAGAATTATATCAGTCGCTGTATTACAATAGAAGGCATTTCCTGACTACTTCTACGGGCCATGAGATATTTGAGAATATTGTTGGAGAGCTCTTTCTTCGATTCGAGGACAAAGGAAATACCGACCTCAAAAAAACAGAGCTTTATAAATATTTGAAAATTCACTATAAAGAATTTGCGATTAGTGAAAATGATGTTGAGAATGCTGTTATGTTGGTTCATTCAATATTCACTGCTCCCAATTCAGCTATCGGTACAAATAGCGGAAGAAGGGCGCTTTACAATCATCATTTAACAGTAACGGAAGCCTCCTTTTTTGATAGGTATTTTGATTTTTCTTTAGCAGGGAGACTTGACCAGGTTGAGTTTGATTCAGCGTTGACGTTACCTATTGAATCACTGGAAAAGAAGATTGTAGAATGGAATACTACCCGGGAAGTATCCACTGACTTAATTGTTAATTTGGAAAATGTTGGAATACCTAATAATCAGGACGAGTTTGAAAAACTAATAAAAGCAATAGTTTATCTTACCTATTTGCCTATTCCTCAAAATCCCAATCACGACCACTCATATAGTATTGAAGATTTTTACAAGAAATTGGGAGGCAAAGCTGATGACAAAAACAGTGTTATCAGAACGATATATAAAGATGATAAAGAAAAATTTAGGGAGTTTTTCAAAAGTCTTTATTTTTTATACTCCAAAACAGGGAAGTGGAATTTTATTCATGAGTTTGCAGTCAGGCTCATTAAGGATTATAATGATGATTTTATAGTAAGCCATGCAGAACTGAAAGAGTTATTAAAAGAAAGTTTTCTGACATCTGTTGCGCAAGCAACTGAACTTACATACGATCTCATGCAATTTTATAATCATGCTATAAGAGTTTTTCAACAGGAGGATTCAGGGCAAACTACGATTGTTCCAGAGGGAAAAGGAATTGAAATGACAAATGAGTTTAAAAAACTAATTAATTCGAGTTTGTCAATTTTTCTTAACTGGAATATATTCAGAGAGGGGCCATCGGGCGGATTTCGCATAGGTGGATGGGACAAGGTAATTTATGGAACAGAGGACGCCTTTAATGAAATTGTAGAAAAACACAAAGATGAACCGATAGTACAGGAATACATTCAATTTCGGAATGCCTATAAAATAGCAAACCATCCAATTGATTTCAAATTTGAATTACTAAAACCGTTATGACCACTATTAGGTTTTTGGAGTGGGACTCTCCGATTCCATGCCCCAGGATCGCCATAATTGAGAAAATGCACATAACTCTCCGCCACTTTTATAACGATTCCAGGGATCATCTAAGCAGTGATGATCAGTATAGTCTTCTTTACCCTGATGCTTGCAGGAAGTCCGGCACCAATCTTCCATAGTGCATCTCCTAACTGAGAAAGGTTTGACATAAATATTATAAATCTGATTTACCACCCATAATATTTGCGGACTTACTTTCTCAATATTAGGAATAGGAGTATAGAAGTATGCCATGTCATAAGCATTAGTCGTCAACGGCATTCCTATCCCGTTAAGAATTGAAATAAAGGTTGTATTTTTCGCTATTGGGCCGCCTGTTGCCAAATCAATAAAGAACGTCCAATTGCTGTTGCGAAGATTGTTTGCGGATCTCAGCGTATAATCTATCCACTCCTTATTTTCCTTAAATGGCTCAATGGTAAAGTAATCATTTAACTGACTGATCGCAGTGAGGGTGTGGTTATTAAAAATGTGAAGCAGATCGGTCATTGTTGCGTATTCAATTTCTGTTCTGGAGTGAACGAAGTTATATATGTCTTCAACTTTTTGTGGGAAGAAATCCTCACCTTTCATTTCGGTAATAATTCGATATATAATATCTCCTGGATTGTAATACATCAAAGCCGCATCACATAAAGCAATAATAAATAAAGGAAATTCTGCAAAATCAGGATAGCAAAATTGAATTAGTTCCTGAACGGCTGTGTAGCAAAAGTCTGCTGGTTCTTCTATTTCATTTGGATAGATTTCCCTTTCAATCAAATAAGCCATACTTTCTAACACGGCATGAGAACCAAAACAATATTTGTCAGTTTGATGGTCTCCTACTTCCAACTCAACTATTTCAATATCGACGATTTTATATCCAACTGATCTCTTCTCTATCCGAGTTGTGACTTCTCTTACAAAACCTTTGCTGAATGTTTTCGTAGTACCTGTATGCAATCTTTGTATTGGGCCATTATAATGTGCTCCCAGAGGTTTGTTTTCGGGAAGTTTGAAAGGTATTGGCATAGTCCGTTCTGATGATTCCCTTTGAACCATGTTGACGGATTTCATAAAATCTACTATCATAATGATGTTTCGTAATCCATGAGTAGTTGTAATGTCTTGCAGAAAGTGAACGTATTCGTGAAGAAATGCGGCTGCCGATCGAGGCGAAAGATTTTCAAAATTATCAAAGGGCTCAAAGCAATCTATATGCATTTTTAGGAAAGTTGGAGAATACAATCCAATGGTAGATTGCAGATCACTGCTTATATCATTTTTATCTTCCAAAATGTTAAGTTTAGATTCTGTTATAAATTAGATCCCAAGCTTCCTAAAATCAGCCCTCTTAGTTCCTTCCACAATTTCCGGAATTTTTACATCATAATAATTCTTGGTGCTCTCCTGCTTTGTATGTCCCATCATTTTAGAAATAATCGCTCCTTCCGCACCATAGCGAACCCATAATTGAGCATTAGTGTGACGAGCAACCTTATTTGAAATACTTTTATTGATCTTGGCTTGTTTGGCGATTTCTTTCAGATGCATCTCTATTCTGGCGCGATGATGCTGCTATTCCAAAAAGGTAAGATCTTTCAAGGCTTTAATTTCGTGGGGTTCTAGAAATATTTTTTTCGCTTTAGGAACCTTAATCTTAACATCGTCAAACAAAAACTCCATTTGAGAGGAATCAATTAAGTTTTCTTTGCGGGCTTTGCGGATCACTTTTTTTAAAGCTTCCATATATTTTCGGGCTGCCGCACCTCCCAGCCTCAGATCAACCTGTAAGTATCTTAGAAAATCACGAAGAAAGTCATTATCAATATCAGAAAAGTAGATTTGTTTTTTGAAGGCTTGCGGATGATTGAGAGTCGTCCTGTATTTTTTAATGGTATTTTCTTCGAGTTTTTCCGGAGGCCTTTTAACATAGTTTTCCATATAATCGAAGAAAGAATGCCGATTGCCCTTCTTTTCTAGATGGTGTAAAAGGGAGTCAATTGTGATATTCTTATTTGCATTATAGTTTCGCTTGATTTGCTCATATAGAACAGTCTTCTTTTCAAGTATCTTACTATTGATCTCAAATGAAAATGGATGATCTTGTTTTACCCAATTGCCTTCTTCGCCGCTCCACTGGTTCATACTTACCTTTTGTGCTAATGGAATACGATAGTATTTGCACGATTTGCCGATCATTATTCTATGTGGATGGAATATAGACCAGACAAGTTCGATTCATTGCGCCAGTTTATCACAACTGCTATTCTTGGAATTATCATACCCTAAGTTAGCAAGCTTCAATGTCAAAACCGTAAATAAAATCGAAAATGGATTAACGGGAATAAACGGGAACTAGCGGGAGTAGAAAAGTGACGAAACCCTTACCAGTTGGGATTTTGGTAAGGGTTTCATATAATTTTGAATATCGTTGAGAAAGGTATTTGGTAGCCTCGACAGGAATCGAACCTGTATCTGGAGCTTCGGAAACTCTTATACTATCCATTGTACTACGAGGCCATGAACGGTAAAAGCTAAAGGGTAGAAGGGTTAAGGTCCTTATAACCATTAACTTATATCAGTCCGTGGGCATTGCTGGTAAAGATTTTTACGGCAATGGCCAGCAAAATTACGCCAAAAAACTTTCTGACAGCAATTAATCCGGCCGGACCGAGCAATTTTGCGATGGCTCCCAGGCTTTTAAGCACGATATATACCACTACCAGGTTGGCCAGGATGGCCAGCAGCAGGGTAGTAGAGCCATAGTTGGCCTTGAGCGACATAATCGTTGTAAGTGTACCACTGCCGGCAATCAGCGGAAAGGCAATCGGCACCACGGTGGCCGCCTTTACATTCGGGTCACTTTTGAAGAACTCCAGCCCCAGCACCATCTCCAGCCCCAGGATGAAGATCACGATAGAACCACCTACGGCAAAAGATTTCACATCGAGCCCCAGCAGCTGCAGAAAGGGCTGTCCGGCATAGAGAAATACGATCATCAGCCCACCGCTGATGATCGTGGCCCGGGCCTCATTAATTCCACCCATCTTTTCCTTGAGCGAAATAAGAATAGGCACTGAGCCTATTATATCGATAACGGCAAATAAGGTAAAACTGACCGTGATGATCTCCCGGATGTCGAGCATAGTAGTTGCTTTGAGGCAAAAATAGCACTACAGAGGGAGGATTTGAAGATTTGAAAATTTGAGGATTTGAAGATTATGTGTCGATTTGAAGATGGAAAACCTGATTACTTATAACTTACAACTCATTTTCAAATCCTCAAATTTTCAAATCATCAAATCAGCATATGCAGGAAGACGTCTTACTACGAATCAGTAACCGCCTGCGCGAGCTGCGCAAGGAAAAAAATATCACCCTGCAGGAGCTTGCAGACCAGGCCGGGGTGTCGAAAGGATTGTTGTCGCAGATCGAAAACAGCCGCACCATTCCATCCTTATTAGTATTACTCAACCTGATCAAAGAGCTGAAGATCGACCTCAATGAGTTCTTTAAAGACATTAACCTGCACCCGGCCAACAACAAACTCATCCTGCGCCCACAGGCAGACTACCAGCCTTTTGAAAAAGAAAATGCACAGGGCTTCCATTACCGCCGCATCCTCAGCACCACCCTGCATGACTTTCACCTCGACTTTGTACTCCTCACCCTCAAACCCGGCGCCACCCGCGAACCGGTACAGACCGAAGCCTTCGAATTCAAGTTTCTCCTCTCCGGCACTGTACGCTACCGCATCGGCAACCAGGAACTCACCCTCCACCAGGGCGACTCCCTCTTCTTCGACGGCACCGAACTCCACAACCCCTACAACGAAACCAACCAGGACGCGGTGATGCTCGTGATTTATTTCTTTGGGACGAAGGAAGAGCAATGAGTGTAATATGCTAATGGGTTAATGTGCTAGTGTGCTAATGTGCTAATGTGAGAAATGTGCTAATGTATTTGCTTTGAATAATCACTCCCGAGTCACGCAACCGATTATTGGTATGCGATAAAGACAGAACACTACTCCTTTACAGATTTTCCGCTCATTAGCACATTTCTCACATTAGCACACTAGCATATTCAAAAGTTTAGTATTTATAAACATTAAAGACATATGCCCCCATTTTGTTTAGCTTTTCTTAACCATCTGGTAATATGGGGAAAATTTTGGCTTAACATGAGACGGATAGTTTTGGCCCTCATTTCAAAACTAACGCCTCATTATGTTTCCTCAAATCATGCAACGCGCCGGGCAAGTGTTACTTACCTTCCTCTTGCTGGCAGCGTCAACCGTAGCGATGGCACAACGCACCATCAGCGGTAAGGTAAGCGACAGCAATGGCCAGCCTCTCTCCGGCGCCACTGTACTCGTTAAAGGCTCTAAAACAAGTGTAATGACCGGCAACGATGGCTCCTTCAGCATCCTGGCCGACGACAAAGCTGTACTGGTAATCAGCAGCATCGGCTTCCTTTCACGCGAAGTGAATGCGACCGATGCGGCGTCTGTTCAACTGAACACAGATACCAAAGACCTGGGCGAAGTGGTGGTAACTGCCCTGGGTATCCGCAAAGAAAAAAAGAAACTGGGCTATGCGCTGCAGGAAGTAAAAGGCGAAGACCTGACGGTGGCCCGCGAAAGCAATGTGGTGAACCAGCTGGCTGGTAAAGTAGCTGGTGTAACTGTGGTGGGCAGCAACTCCGGCATCGGTGGCTCGGCCCGCGTATCGATCCGCGGTGAGCGCTCCGTTGATATCAATAAAAACCAGCCACTGTATGTGGTAGATGGTGTGCCCATCAGCAACTCCATCAGCGGTGGCTCTGGCCGCGGCAACCAGGAGGTTGACTTCGGCAATGGCGCCAGCTTCATCAACCCCGATGATGTGGAAAGCATGAGCGTGTTGAAAGGCCCCGCAGCGGCAGCCCTCTATGGCTCACGCGCGGCCAACGGCGTTATTCTTATTAAAACAAAAAGCGGTAAACGCTCCAAAGGCGTGGGCGTAGAAATAAACAGCAACTACACCATGGAAACAGCGCTGAAGCTGCCCAAATACCAGACGGTATATGGTCAGGGTAACGGCAGCGGTGGTGACTTCGCCTTCGTAAATGGCGCCGGCGGCGGCCTGGCCGATGGTACAGACGAAGGCTGGGGCCCCTCTTTCAGAGGTCAGAGCTATCCCCAGTTCAACTCTCCCCGCACACTCAACGGACAGGTGATTCCCTTCTTTGGGGGTGATATGAATGCACCTGCGGGCAGCGTAATCACGGCTACACCCTGGGTGGCTGATAAAGACAACCTGAAAAATTTCCTGCAAACGGGTAACACATTTACCAATAATGTGGCACTCACCGGCAGCAATACCAAAGGCGATTTCCGCCTCAGCTATACCAATCTCGATCAGAAAGGTATTGTTCCCAATACGGACCTCAAACGCCACACAGCTTCTTTCTCCGGTGGTTATAACCTGACCGATAAACTCTCGGCCCGCGCTTTTGTAAGCTATATCAAAAGCGAAAGCGGTAACCGCCCCTCCATCAGCTACGGCACAGAAAGCCTGATGTATCTCTTCAACTGCTGGCTGCCCTCATCGGTGAAAGTAAGTGATATGAAACGCCTCTGGCAAAATGGCCTCGATGGTTTGAAACAGTATAGCTGGAACTACAACTATCATGACAACCCTTACCTGACTACGTATGAAAATACCAACGGTCAGTACTACGATCGTATCATCGGCAACGTATCGCTGAAATATGATTTCACCAACTGGCTGAGCCTGCAGCTGCGCACTGCTACCGACTGGAGCAATGAGCGCCGCGAATACCGCCGTGGCTTCAGCACCCAGCGCTTCCCCTATGGTGAATACCGCGAAACAGGTATCGTAAATGAAGAACGCAACAGCGACTTCCTCGTTACATTCAACAAAGACATCAACAGCGACTTTTCGGTGAATGCTACTCTGGGTGGCAACCAGATGCGCCAGACATCGCGCTGGAAAGAAGATGTGGCCGGACAACTCAATATCCCCGGTATCTACAGCCTCAACAACTCACGCATTGCCCTGGTTGCTGAGCAAAGCAATGTAGCCAAACGCATCAACAGTCTCTATGGCTCTGCCGGCGTATCGTGGAAAAATAAACTGTTTCTCGACTTCACTGGCCGCAACGACTGGAGCAGCGCCCTCACCCTGCCCGAAGAACTGAAGGCTTTCGGTAAAGAAGTGAACTCTTACTTCTACTCTTCGGTAGCACTGAGCGCCATTGTAAGCGATATGGTGAAACTGCCTGAGCTGATCAGCTTCCTGAAACTGCGCGCCAGCCTGGCACAGGTAGGTAACGATACGGATCCGTTCTCTTTCACACAGACCTATAACCGCAGCGATCCCTTTGGTGCTTACCAGATCTACAGCGAAACCAGCAGCCTGGCCAACCTGAATCTGAAACCCGAGATCAGCTCGGCGTATGAAGTAGGTGCCGACATCCGCCTGCTCAATAACCGCATCGGTATCGATGTGACCTATTACCAGAGCCGCACCAAAAACCAGATCCTCAACCTGCCGCTTGATATTACATCGGGTTACAGCACCCGCAAGATCAATGCTGGTCTGATCCGCAACAATGGTGTGGAAGTAATGCTCACCGGTTCTATCATCAAAAACAAATCACTCACCTGGGATGCGTTTGTTAACTTCTCTGCCAACCGCAGCAAAGTACTTGAGCTCACAGATGGTCTTACCAACTACGTAATGGCTTCACGCAGCGTAAGTGTGGAAGCCCGCGTAAATGAGCGCATGGGTAATATGTACGGTATCGGTTTTGCCCGCGTACAAAGCACCGACAAAAATGCTCCTTATTATGATGCTACCGGTCAGTATGCCGGTCAGATGGTATACGGATCAAATGGCCGCCCCATTGCTACGACTAACCGCATCCTGCTGGGCAACTACAATCCCGACTGGCTGATGGGTGTGGGTAGCAGCCTTAACTATAAAGGCATCCGCTTCAGCTTCCTGTTCGACATCCGCCAGGGTGGTGAACTCTACTCGCATACGCAAACGGTAGGCCGCGAAGGTGGTATCATTGAAGAAACACTTGAAGGCCGTGCAGATGGTTATGATCTGTCAAAACCCGGCAACGGTGTGATTGGTCAGGGTGTGGTTCAGAATCCCGATGGCAGCTTTAGTGCCAATACCAAAAAGCTGACAGCCCGCGAATGGCATACTGCCTGGACCGGTGGCCGCAACATTGCCGAAGGCGTAATGTATGATGCTTCTTTTGTAAAACTGCGCGAAGTACAACTGGGTTATACCATTCCCGATAAAGTGTTTGGTAAACTGCCTTTCCGCAGCGCCACCATCACCCTGGTAGGTCGTAACCTCTTCCTGTGGGATAATGTACCCCATGTAGATCCTGAGACAATGTCTTACTCTGGCGGCACTGCCCTGCCCGGTATCGAATACATGGCCCTGCCCAGCACACGCAGCTATGGCATCAACCTAAGCTTTAAATTCTAATCTCAACTACCAAAATCATACAGTCATGAAACTGTTCAGAATACTTACTCCCTTATTGCTTGCCGGCTCACTGGTAAGTTGTAAGAAGGATTTTGAGGAAGTGAATACCAACCGCAATAATCCCACTTCCGTATCGCCCGATCTGCTGCTGAGCGGCGTGATCAAAAGCATGATGGATCGCCAGGTCAACGAAGCCTGGGGCATCGGCAACATCGTGGTACAACACCATGCCAAGATCCAGTTCGTAAACGAAGACCGCTACCTGTGGGGTGAGCGCAACGATATCTGGAGCAGCGTATACAATAACTACCGCAACCTGCAGAATATCTTCATCAGCCTCAAAGGTGATGAGACAAGTCCCTACTATGGTGTATCGCTGATCATGAAATCGTGGATGTTTTCACTGGCTACCGATGCCTATGGTGATGTGCCTTACAGCGAAGCTGGTAAAGCAAAATCAGACGCCCTGTATCAACCTGCATACGATAAGCAGGAAGATATCTACACCGGTATACTGGCCGATCTTAAAAAAGCCAATGAAGTGCTGGCTACAGCCGGTACCAGCCTGGCCGGCGATGTTATGTACGGTGGTGGTGCCGGTGCCATTATAAAATGGCGCAAACTGGCCAACTCACTGCGCGTACGTTACCTCATGCGCATTTCCAAAAAGAAAGATGTGTCTGCCGAACTGCAGTCAATTGTAAGCAATCCTTCTGCAAACCCGGTATTTGAAAACAATGCGGATAATGCAGAAATGAAATACCTGGCTGCCGCACCCAATCAATGGCCGCTGTATGGTACACGCGTTGGCTCATTTGATGAGTTTCGCGTAAGCAAAACCCTCACAGACCGTCTCACGGCGCTGGGCGATTCCCGCATCAAAGTATTTGGCCGCCCTTCGCAAAAGTCAGTAGCGAACGGCACACCAAAGATCGAAGGGGTACCCAATGGTCTGAGCGATGTGGACGCACTGGCTTACAATGGTGGAGTACAGGGTGTATCGCGCGTGGGCTACACATTTGCCTGCCTTGTCTGCAACGACAACAACCAGGCACCGCCTGATCCGGCCGCTCCCCGCGCCCTGCTGATGACCTATGCCGAGCTGCAGTTTCTGTTGGCAGAAGCCCGTCAGAAAGGACTGATCACTACAGGCACAGCCGAAACATACTATACCAATGGTATCAATGCCAATTTCAGCTACTGGCAGTCGGTCGTACCAGCAGCCTATGGACTGGATGTGAGCATGCCTGCCGGTTATCTTACACAGGCAACTGTTGCCTATACGGGCACAGATGCAGAAAAACTCGGCAAGATCGCCCTGCAAAAATGGATCGCTCTTTATTTCAATGGCCTCGAAGCCTGGTTTGACTGGCGCCGTACAGGTATGCCTGCCATCATTCCCGGACCTTCTAACCTCAACAACAATAAAGTACCCATCCGCTATATCTATCCCCTCGAAGCACAATCACTCAATGGCAAAAACCGCCAGGATGCGGTGGCCCGCCAGGGTGGTACGGATGATATCAATACCAAAATGTGGTTGCTTCAGTAATCGCTATGCGTAACAGGCATTCAAAATAAGCAGTTGTAACAGGCGGGATATCTCCATATCCTGCCTTCTTTACTTAGAAAAAAAGAATATGACCTATCGCCTCCTTTTTTTTACCGTATTTATTTCGTTCTGCTGTACCACTGCTACCGCCCAGGTTGCCACGGCAGGAAAGCCCTTGCCTGCCTGGCAAAAAGGCTACCTTGATATTTATCATATAAATACAGGCCGCGGTAATGCTGCTTACTTCCTGCTGCCCGATGGCACCAGTATGCTGATCGATGCAGGTGAGTTATCGCCCCTCGATGAACGCACATTCACGGCGCGTAATGCGGTGATCAGACCAGACAGCACACAAAAACCTTTTGACTGGATTGCGCAGTTTATCAGCCGCGTCACGCCAGCCGGACAAACCCCCGCTATCGATTACGCACTCATCACACATTTCCACGACGATCATTTCGGCGCCTGGTATCCACAGGCACCCTGGTCAAAGTCGGGAGCATATCAACTGACGGGTATTACCGGAGTAGGGGAGCGGATCCCTATCCGCACATTGATAGACCGCGCTTACCCTGCATATAACTATCCATATGATTTTAAGAAAACAGCTGAACTGTATAAAGTTGGCGAAGTAGAGTTTGCCAACACCATGCATAACTATTTCGCTTTTATAAAAGAAAAACAACAGCAGGGGATGAAAATGGCACCCCTGCGTGTGGGTAGCGATCGCCAACTCGTATTACTCCGCGATGCTGCTGCCTTTCCTGCCTTTTCCATTCGCAACCTGAAATCGAACGGAGAAATATGGACAGGAAAAGATTCGGCTACCTATCAGCATTTTCCTGGTTTCAATAAAACGGATCGCAGCACCTGGCCCGATGAAAACAGCCTGAGTCTTGCATTGCTCCTGCGATATGGAGCCTTCAGCTACTATACGGGTGGTGATAATCCGGGTAATGTATTCCTGGGCGATAACCCGCTGCGCGATGTGGAGTCGCCTATGGCCCGCGCTATTGGTGAAGTAGACGTTGCCACGATGGATCATCACGGCAACCGAGATGCCATCAACGAAAATCAAATAAAAACATTAAAGCCAAGAGTCTGGATCGGCCAAACCTGGTCATCTGATCATCCCGGTCATGAAGTACTGATTCGCCTGGTGTCGCCCCACCTCTATAAAGAACCACGCGATCTGTTTGCGACGAATATGCTCGAAGCCAACCGCCTGGTAATTGGTCCGCTGATAGACCGATCGTATAAAAGTCAGCAGGGGCATATCGTAGTACGTGTACTGCCTGGTGGCAGCAGCTACTATGTAATCGTACTCGACGATACCACCACCGCCATGCCGGTAAAAGCCGTTTTTGGCCCCTATACATCCAAAACATCTCCGACAGCCACTCAAACTCATTAATGATTTATGAAAAAGAAACTCTTTATTGCTGTACTTGCGCTCGCATCAATGCTGGGCATACGTGCACAAAAAACAGAAAATATTGTTGTAGTGACGATGGATGGCCTGCGCTGGCAGGAAATTTTCGGCGGTGCTGACAGTCTGCTCAGCTTTGCCAAAGAGGCACCCTACAGCACCGGTTATGTACAGCAGCATTTCTGGGCTCCCACTGCCAGTGAGCGCCGCCAGAAGCTGATGCCTTTTTTCTGGAATGTGATTGCGAAAAAAGGTATCCTGCTGGGCAACCGCAATTTTGGCAACTACTTTAATAATGCCAATCCTTACTGGTTTTCTTACCCCGGGTATAATGAAATCTTTACCGGTTATCCTGATACTGCTGTTAATTCAAACGATAAGATTCCCAATAAGAATGAAACTGTTTTTGAATTCCTGAATAAGCTGCCGGCTTATAGTAATAAAGCAGCCGTAGTCGGCTCCTGGGATGTGTTCTCTTCTATTTTTAATGAAAAGCGATCAGGGATTCTGGTAAATGATGGCTTTCGCGATATGCCCGGTCCGCTCAATGAGCGTCAGCGCGGGTTTAACCAGCTGCAGCATGAAATGCCGCCCATCTTTCATGGCGGTGAGCGGCTCGATGTGGCTACATTTAATATCGGCTTCGAATACCTGAAAGCACAACAACCCCGTCTTTTCTTCCTGGGCCTGGGTGACACAGACGAGTTTGCCCATGGTGGCCTTTACGACATGTATCTCGATGCCGCACAGAAAGCAGACGACTGGATCCGTCGGATCTGGGAATATATTCAATCCACTCCCGCCTATAAAGATAAAACCACGCTAATCGTAACCACAGACCATGGTCGCGGGCTGGCCGAGGGCAGCAACTGGAAACATCATGGCAGCCGTATTGCCGAAGCCAGTGAAATGTGGATGGTTGCTATCGGTCCATCTATACCTGCCGTTGGTGAAAGCAAAAAACCGGCACAGGCTTACCAGGGACAGATTGCTGCTACTATCGCCCATTTACTGGGACAGGAATTTAAACCTGCACATCCTGTGTTGCCTGTCATTGATTTTACAAAATTCTAATTACCTAAAATAATTCCGGATGCAAACAACCACTCAATCGCCGCAGGAAACAGCCCGTTATATTATCAGTCTGTATAACCAGTTTGGTGGAGAAGATTATATAGGAGAGCCTGTATCGCAACTGGAACATATGCAGCAGTGCGCACAACTGGCGGAGCAGGAAGGGTATGATGAAGAAGTTGTACTGGCTGGTTTCTTTCACGACATCGGCCATTTCTGTGAACACCTTATGCCGGTGCAGCACATGGATGGGTTTGGCATAGTAGATCATGAGAAACTCGGGGCCGACTTTTTACGCAGCCAGGGCTTTTCTGAAAAGATTGCACAGCTGGTGCAAAACCATGTGGAAGCCAAACGGTATCTCACCTTTCGTTACCCCGAGTATTATGAAAAACTCTCAGAAGCCAGTAAACGTACACTGGAGTTTCAGGGCGGGCGCATGACAGCCGAAGAGGCGGCTGCGTTTGAGGCTGACCCTTTGTTTGAGTTGCATATTAAACTGCGCCGCTGGGACGAAGGAGCCAAACTGGAACATCAGCCGCTGCAGCCCATGCTGTACTATGAATCTATGATGGTTCGTCATCTGCAGCAAACCACCCCACACTAAAACCAATCGATATGTCTATTCTACTTGCCGTATTTGATATAGCCGGTACAACCGTGGCCGATGATAATGCTGTAGCTGCTGCTTTTCAGAAAGCATTTGAGCAGCATGGAATCAGTATAGCTGAGGACGAAGTCAAACCGTTGATGGGCTATAAAAAGACGGAGGCTATACGTCTTATGCTCAATCGCCATAAGCACGACGACAGCACAGAGAAAGTAAATGCCATTCACGAGGCATTTGTAAATGAAATGAATGATTATTATGAATACTCTCCGGCAGTGCGCCCCATGCCCGATGCGGAATCGGTGTTTTTGCAGTTAAAAGAGAAGGGTATTCGTATCGCGCTTAATACCGGTTTTCCCCGGGCTATAGCAGATACTATTTTATCGCGTCTGCAATGGAAAGAGCGCGGATTGATCGACGACTACATTGCGAGCGACGAAGTAGCGGCCGGTCGTCCCAGCCCCTTTATGATTCGCGAACTGATGCGCCGTGCACAGGTTACGGATGCTGCACAGGTGGTGAAGATTGGTGATACTGAAGTGGATGTAGCCGAAGGCAGGCAGGCAGGTTGCAGCCTTGTAGTGGCTGTCACTACAGGTGCTTTCACAAGAGAGCAGCTGGAACCACACACACCCGATGAAATTGTAGATAATCTTTCTGCCATCCCTCATCTCATCTTTAGCCGTGCCTGAGATTACCACCACTACCAGTCCGCGCATACGAAGCGGCCGCCAGCTATTGGTGGCAAGCGGTGCCGCCCTGGTGGCCTTCCTGGCCTATAGCGCCGTATACGCTTACCGCAAGCCGTTTACCACAGCTACGTTTACGGGTATCAGCTTCTGGGGAGTGAGCTATCAGACCTGGCTTATCATCAGCCAGGTAATCGGATATATGCTCAGCAAGTTTGCCGGTATCCGCTTCATCGCAGAATTAAAACGCAACGGACGCTGGAAGGCAAGTGTGATACTGGTAGGAGTAGCCTGGATCAGTCTTTTCTTTTTTGCCATTACCCCTGCACCCTATGGTGTGATCTGGTTGCTCATCAACGGATTTATGCTCGGCTTCATGTGGGGCATTATATTCAGTTATGTGGAAGGGCGCAGAGCGACTGATTTTATAGGTACCGTCATGGCCATCAGCTTCATTTTTGCCGGCGGATTTACCCGCTCCGTGGCCGGTTGGCTGATGTCTGAATGGGGCGTAACAGAAAAGTGGATGCCCTTTGTAACCGGGCTTGTTTTTATCGGTCCCTATCTGCTGTTTATTTTTTTGCTTGAACGTCTGCCTCCTCCGGATAAAGAAGATGTGAAAGAGCGTACCCAGCGTCAGCCCATGAATGCATCGGAAAGACGGGCGTTTATCAAAAAATTTGGAGTGGGTATTTTAATGGTAAGTATTACCTATCTCTTTCTCACTATTGTGCGTGATATACGGGATAATTATATGGTCAATATCTGGAGTGAGCTGGGATATAAAGACGATTATTCGCTTTTTGCCCGCAGCGAAACACAGATATCGCTCATATTACTCGGCACCATGGCCCTTCTGGCACTGATCCGGAAAAATATGGAAGCCTTCCGGGTGATTCATGTCGTGATTGCCATTGGCTTTATACTGGCAGGTATTTCGTCCTGGTTTTTTATACAGGGCTGGATCAATGGCCGTCTGTGGATGCAGCTGGTGGGGCTGGGACTGTATATGAGTTATATCCCGTTTAACTGTATTTTTTTTGAACGGATGATCGCGGCATTTCGTATACAGGGAAATGTTGGTTTCCTGATTTACATCGCCGATGCCTTTGGTTACCTCGGCAGCGTGACCATCATGCTTACCAAAGAGTTTATGGACATTGATCCGGGCTGGGCCGGTTTTTATTCGCACACCGTGGTGATCGGAAGTCTCATCAGTCTGGCTGGTATAATGGCTTCGTGGGGTTATTTCAATAAAAAGTATTACACACAAAATAGCAGGTAATGTCGAAGACAGCAATTGTTATCGGAGCTGGTATTGTTGGATTAGCTACTGCCAGGGCGCTGGCAACGAGAGGGTATAATGTACAGGTGATTGATCGCTCTCCGCAGGCGCTGGGAGCATCGATCCGCAATTTTGGAATGATCTGGCCAATAGGTCAGCCGGACGGACACTTGTATGAGCGGGCAATGCTCTCGCGCCGTATCTGGAAAGATGTTTGCCGCGAAGCCGGTATCTGGTACGATAAAGTAGGCAGCCTGCACCTGGCTTATGAAGCAGATGAGTGGCGGGTGCTGGAAGAATTGCGCGAGCGTTTTCAGCATCGCAACTATCTGCTGCTCGATGCAGCGGAAACAGCCAATGGCTCACCGGCCGTAGTGCGGGAGGGGTTGAGGGGTAGTTTATACAGCCCCGATGAGATGATCGTTGACCCCCGTGCAGCTATTGCACGCATCCCGGCCTGGCTTAGCGAACGCTGGGGGGTAAAATTTATATGGGGGCAGGCCGTCACGGATGTGGCTTATCCGGCGGTATATGCCGGCAGCAACGAGTGGGAAGCCGATGAAATATATGTATGCAGTGGTGCCGATTTCGAAACGCTCTATCCCCATCTTTTTGCCAGTGCGCCTATTACTAAATGCAAGCTGCAGATGATGCGCCTTGCTCCGCAACCGGGCAACTGGCGTATCGGCCCGGCACTATGCGGAGGATTGTCGCTCTTACATTATAAGAGTTTTGAAGCAGCCAGTTCTTTGGCACAGCTCCGTGAACGGATCGAACAGCAATTGCCGCAATACCTGCAATGGGGCATACATGTAATGGTGTCGCAAAACCAGGAAGGCGCACTCACCGTGGGCGATTCGCACGAATATGGTGCAGGTCATGATCCTTTTGATAAACGTTTTATCAATGAACTGATTCTTGATTACCTGCGTGGATTTGCCCGTTTCCCCGACGAAACCGTTGAAGAGTCGTGGCACGGGATATATGCAAAAATGAAAAATGGCCACACCGAATGGGTGGTATCGCCAGAGTCGGGTGTGACGGTGATCAATGCGCTGGGCGGAGCAGGTATGACGCTTAGTTTTGGACTTTGTGAGCAGCTGATTGCTGCCAGAAGTAAATAGTTGCTGGCAGGTGCTGAAGAGTCCCTGTCACCTCACTGCTATTTCTTACAATTGTAGGCCCGCGATGCATCGCGGGCCTACTTGCGTGGGCAAAGCGGAAATAAATTGGCTATAAAAAAATATCCTCCCGTTAAAGGGAGGATAAGCAAATTGTAAGGAAACATAAGCGAGTTTCTTATTTAGAATAAGCGTTTGAGTTTTTCATGAATTCAAGAAGCTTAATTACTTCCGGCCTGGAGAAAAATACAGCTTTGTCAATATACAAATCACCATTAAAGGAGCCACGCGACCCCGTATCGGGTTTTTCCCCGTCCTTCTTTGTAGCCTTTCTGCCAAATATTTTTTTTCCAAAAATTCATACTCAAATCTTGTACATTACTTACAGGTGTTAAAAAAATAATTTTTTAACACCTGTAAGTAATGGGTTTATAATAAATAAGATTTAGGAAGGTTATTTGGTTTAAAATTGTACAGCCACGCCTCCCATAAAATTGAATCCGCGTGTGTTGTATCCGCGTAATTCAATGTATTTGCTGTCGGTGATATTTTTGAAATCGGCAAATAAGCGAAGTTTTTTCGAAAACCGGTATTCTCCAAACAAATCAACCAGCGCATAAGCCTTCAGTTTTTCCGGTGAGGCGCCATAAATGAATTCTTCGCGGGGACTTACAGACCGGAGTGAAGCGCGTATGAGTAATTGTTTGGTAACCTGGTAGCCAACCTGCAGATTGATGAGGTGGCGGGGTATACGGTAAAGATTGAAATAAGTAGTGTCTTTGCCAAGAGGGGCACCTGTGCCATCGTAGCGGGAGCGCGTTTCGCCATCAGTAAATGTGTAGTTGGCATCAATAGTCCAGCGACCGGTTTGGTACCTGGCTTCTGCTTCCACACCATAGTTGTCCTGTCGGCTGATATTGGTATACTGGCTGATATAGTTGGCCGGATCGAGCGTGATATACTGGATGCTATTGTTGGTGCGGCGATAAAAGCCGGTAACGCGGGTGCGGAGACCGGCAATGGGTTTCCATTCAAAACCCGCTTCGCCCACTTTAGCTTTCTCTGGCTTCAGCGCTGTATTGCCACTGTAGGGATCAAACAACTGATACAGCGTGGGGGCTTTGAAAGCTGTATAAAGATTGATATAGGCTTTTACGAAAGGCGATACCTGGTAGGCGGGATTGAAGTTGAAGGTGAAATTATTTCCATATTCGGAATGATGATTCCAGCGGCCGCCTGCTTCGAGATGCAGACCTGGCACGGCTTTATATACCAGCGAAGCATATGGGCTTACCTGTGTCATGTCTTTACGTAATGGGTCTGCTGCGTAAGGACCTGTCGAACTTACAGAGAAATAATTCTGCAGGGTGTTTTGCAGGCGCCAGTCAGCACCAGTCAGCAGTTCCCAGTCTTTCCAGATCCAGTTGTTGTATGCTTCGGCAAAATGAGTGCGGCCGATATAATTGCTTTTGGAGAAATCTACATAAGGGCTGCTTTTATAGGTAGAGTCGTCCCGGTAATCGCGTTCTACATAATTAAAATTGTAGTTAATGTGAAGCTTCCCCGTGGTATGCGTAAAAGTGAGGCCAGTACCTAATTGTCCCTGGGTGTTTTTAACTGTATAGTCGCGTTCATCAGTGAATGCGGCTGCATCGAGGTCGGCTTTATAGTAGTTGAGTCTTCCCATCACGCTGGCCTGCCAGCGTTTGCTGAGTTGCCAGCCCAGGCGGATATTTCCGCTATGCTGATCGGTGCCGTCTTTGTCAAAATTGCCATTCCCGGTCTGATCATGTGCGGCGGAGAATCCTTTTGATTGCAGGTGACTGTAGCCTGCATTGTAGGTGAATTTTCCGGCCGCGCCATTGATGCCGGCATCCTGGCGAAAAGTACCATAACTGCCTGCGGCCAGCGTGGCCTGTATATTGCGCGTGCCGGTAGCAGCGCGCTGCGTAATGATGTTGATGACGCCCGCCACTGCATCTGAACCGTAGAGGGTGGATTGGCCGCCTTTGAGTACTTCAATACGTGCTACCTGATCAAGTGCGATAAAGTTGAGATCAAAGTAATTGCTGATAACGGAAGGATCATTGACCGGGATACCGTCGATCAGGATAAGTACATTGCCCGCAGATGCGCCACGAATGCTGGTGGTGAGGTTAGTGCCCAGGTTGCTGTTGGCGCCAATGATATTGGTGCCGGGCACAGTGTTGAGCAGTTCTGCCAGTGTCTTACCGGCATTTTCTTCGATCTGCCGGCGGGTGATGACGGTAAGTACTTTGCCTGTTTCTGATTGCTTGCGCGGGTACTTGCTGGCAGTGATTACAACTTCATCGAGTGTACGCAAGCTGTCTTGTTGCGCACATAGCTGGCTGCTGATAGTGATAGCAGCCAACGCCAAAAAACTCTTTTTCATGAATACATGAAATTTTGGGGTGACTGCTTCCGGAACAAAAAAGAGAAGAAATATAAAAGCCCTGACAGGCTAATACATTTCATGCTTTTCACCCGAAAGCTGAATGTGGTTTCAATCAACCGGGCAGGTCTTCTGGCTTGGATGATTGTTGCCGCCTTCCCGATCCGGTATGTCGGATCAGTGGCTGTTTGCAACAATGGTGGCATTTTAGCAACCGTCAGGTATACGATGATCGTATACTCCATCCTTACAGCTACGGGGATAGCGCCGGATTTGCACCGGACTTCCCTTTTAATCCCCACGGGGGGGGAACCTGGTTGGCTGCAAATGTAGCATCTGGCGTAATGCAAACAATAAGGTATTTATACTGATGTTTAAGAGACGGGCAATTAATGTATTATAGAAAATGAAATGATTTTCGTCAATTTTCTTCGTCTCTGTCCGACAGGAAACCACTTAGTTTGAATTACACGAAATACGTAACACCGGGCTTTTTTACCTGTGCGACCATCAGCAATCTTCCTGAATGTGAAATAAAACTTGCCGGTTTATTTCATTTGTGCGGATGTTTTGATACAAATTTGTATTGATCATGCGGATCAGGTATACGCAGATCAACCAGGAAGCTGAGGGATATAATCCAATCCGTACTATGAAAAAGAAACAAACCCGGCTCTGTCTTATAGTGGTGTTGTGGCTGACCGCACAGGCAGCTATGGCCCAGTGCCCGGCTGGTACTTCGCAGGCGGAATTAAACTGGGATCATATCGACTTTCTTCCGTCCAACAACACCCGTTATACCGACTATTATCCATCTGCAGCCTTCCCTTTCACACAGCGATTTGCTATCGGTACCCGCGCAGTAACATTTGCTATGGCGCCGCAGGCCAATATCACGCTTAATGGGGAGAACGGAACCAATACCGCCCATGGAGGCAGCCCTTCTGTAACTGCAGGTGATGATGTACAGTTTACTACTACCGCTACTTCTGCCACAACGATCACCCTCACCTTTGATGCAGAAGTGAGCAACGTACGGTTCTCTTTATTTGATGTGGACAATAGCCAGCGTGTGCGTATGGCAGCTACTAATGCCGCTGCTACTGCTCTGCCCGTGACCATTGCGCTGGCCAACGCAACATCGGGAATAACACTGGGGGGTACCACTAATAATCCTACAGCAACTGCTCCCGGTACAGGGTATACGAATAGTGATACTCGTGGTTCTATCAATATAACTATAGCCGGTCCTGTAAAAGAAGTAGTGATCACACTCGACAATGCTTCGGGAAATATCTGGCTGTCTGATATCAGTGCCTGTGTAACGGGTAGCTTTCCGAATAATTATCAGCAGGTATCGCGACCGTTTACCGGCCAGCCGCAATATGTGCTGGCAGTGGTCAACAATAACATTTATTATGTGAATCCGTTCAACGGGCAGGCTTATTTCCTGTTTAATGAACCGGCGCATAATCGCCTCAACTCGCTGGCATATGATCCTTACCGTCGTGTAGTATATTATACTTTTAGTTTGTCTGGCGGTAGCCTGCCACAGAGTGATAAAACGGTTCGACAGTATAATGTTGATACCAAAACTATTTCCATTCTTATCCCGAATGTCAACACATTTGGTATTCCAACGTATGAAACAGGTGTTGAATCCGGCGCAGCCAGTTTTTATAATGGCTCACTTTACCTGGGTATCGAAGGTTATACGGGTGCAGATTATGCTGCCAGCAGAAAGTCTACGATCTGGAAAATTGATTTTGATGGAGCGGGCAATCCTATTGCACCGGCAACGCAGGTATTTGGTATCCTGTCTGATGACGGCTCCAATTCACAAAACATCCACGACTGGAGCGATTTTGCCATCAGCAATGGCCGTATTGTGGATTTTGATGGTTCGGGTAGTGGCGATATCGATTACTATCATTTTGATCTGATGACAGGCGTGCGTACAAATTATACACCTGTCGGACCTGTGCCCCGCCAGACCTCACTGGGTTGGGATGAAGTAATGTATAATGTAGATGCCAGCATTGCTGCTTATAACGGAACCAACGGCGTAGGCACGGCCTATGCGATTTCGGCGCCACTTGGTCCTGCCGTCCCTACGGGCAGTGGTGCCAGCTGGGGTGATGCAGCAGGTCCTTATCGCCCGTTTCTTGATTTTGGGGATGCGCCGGCAAGTTATGATCCCGATCCGTTATCACCTGCCTGTCATGACACGCTTACGCCCAATGTGGCAGGGCGTCGTACGAGCATGATTCTCGGAGCGGCAGAGGATGTGGAATGGCTGAAGAAAGGATTTACCACTACAGAAGATAATTATGAAGACGGTCTTTCTTTTGTACCCATTTATTCACCCATTACCGGTAGCTACACTGCCCGGGTAGATGTACAGAATACAAGTGGCGTAACAGCTACGGTTATTGGCTGGCTTGATTATAACGGAAACGGCCTCTTTGATGCCGGAGAAGCGAGCCCGGTTATGGCAGTGCCTTCGGCTGCAGGTACACAACAGGTAGATCTGAGCTGGACATCGCTGCCCAATATCCTGCCCAGTGGTGCTTATACCTATCTGCGTATACGTATCACGCAGGCTTCTGCAGGAATGACTGCTGCCAACGCCACCGGTTATTATGCAATGGGCGAAGTGGAAGATTACCGGGTAGTGGTCGAAAACTTCGTACTGCCCGTGCGGCTGATTTCGTTTGACGCATCTCTGACAGGTATTGATAAGGCCACACTCAACTGGACAGCAGTAGAAGAGCCGTCACTCGAGGGCTATGAAATACAACGAAGCATTGATGGAGTAAACTGGTCTAATGCAGGGTTTATTACTGCATCAGGTCAGTCTGCGACCAAACAATATCAGTGGACCGATCAGCAACTGCCGGTAGGGAAGACCTGGTATCGCTTACGCCTGACCGATGCAGGAGGCGACCACCGGTACAGCGAAATACGCTGGGTGCAGCGCAAGGCTAAAGAAGATGTAATGATTCAGTTGTCGCCTAATCCGGCCAGCAGTCAACTTCAGTATACTATAGCAGGCTGCCGACCGGGCGCTTCCGTAACGATGCGGATCATATCGGTCAGCGGCCAGGTGCTGGATACCCGTATCATTAAAGCCACGGCAGCGCAGGCAAACGGCATTTTGCAACTTTCGCCTTCCTGGCCAACAGGTACTTACTGGCTGCAGGTGCAGACAGAGGATCGTGTACAGCATCATTCTTTCCTGCTCAGGCGTTGAGAATACAGGCTGCTCTGCCCTGGATTTTCGCATCCATCGGCACAATCAGCCTTTTTACCGTTATGGTGATAGCCTTTATCTTTACCGCGATCGTCCTTTGCGGTAATGAAGCAACGCCTTATTAATATAATAGCCCATGTAGCGGGATGGGGCCTTCTGCTCATCCTGGTGCTGGGCTTTGCCTACCGGGCTCCCGGTAGCAGCAACTGGATGCATAGCGTTTTTTCCTGGCCCTTTGTATTGTTCGCGGCTGTATTTACGAGCCTGTTTTATCTCAATATTTATGTACTTATCCCGGCGTTTTACCTGCGCCGGCGTTTTCTGCTTTACTTTTCCGTTATCCTGCTGTTGCTGGCTGGTGTAAGTATGCTGCGGCCTTTTGACCGGCTAATGAAACGATTTCCACGGGTGGAGCGAAGCGAAAACCTGAACGGCATGCGACAGGGTTTTCGCCGCAATTTTCAGCCGCCCGATTCTTTAACGAGACAATTTTTTGCCCCGCCTCCGGATGGTATGCCCGCTGATAGTAATCGCCCGTTTCCGGATCCGCCGGAGGGAGGGCGGCCACGGCACTGGCAGGCCGATATTGTAAGTATCATCCTCTTTATTACTGTCTGGTCATTGAGCACGGCGCTGTGCATCATCAGTCAGTGGCGAAAAACAGAGAAGAGAGTCATGCAGGCAGAGGCAGAAAAAGCTACGGCAGAACTCAGTTTTCTGAAGGCGCAGATCAATCCGCATTTTCTTTTCAATACGCTTAATAATATCTATTCGCTGGCTATCACCAAAAGTGAACACACGGCAGAAAGCATCATGAAGCTATCCAATATCATGCGTTATGTGACCGATGATATCCGCGAAGATTATGTGCTGCTGAGTCATGAGCTGGAATGTATGCGGGATTATATAGACCTGCAGCGGCTGCGGCTCGGACGCAAGATGAATGTAGAGTTTTCGGTGACTGGCGAAGTGGGCGAGAAAAAGATTGCGCCCCTGGTGCTGATGACGTTTATCGAGAATGTATTTAAGTATGGTATCAGTAATCATGAGCCGTCGACCATACGTATACGCCTGGCAGTGGAGACGCATAGCATTACGTTCTTTTGTCAGAATAAACTGTATGAGCATCAGCGTCTGGTAGAGCGTACTGGTATTGGGATTGATAATACCCGCCAGCGACTGGAACATCTGTATAAAGGACGGTATTTTCTGGATATTAATACAGAAGGCGGTCTTTACACAGTGCAGTTAACCCTTCAGGCATAGGAGAGACAGCTGGCCGAAGGCCGCCTTAAACAGATTTATTAATTTAGAGATTGCATGGTATTAAAATGTATTGCTATAGACGATGAGCCGCCGGCACTCGAACTGTTGCGGGCTTATATCGAAAAGACACCGGGCCTGCAATTGCTGCAGACGTTTGACGATGCATTGAGCGGTGGAGAATTTCTGCGCAGCAACGCAGTTGATCTGCTGTTTGTAGATATTAATATGCCCGACATTACAGGGCTCGACCTGGTTCGCTCATTAAAAGAGCGGCCCATGATCATTTTTACCACGGCCTACAAAAAATTTGCTCACGAGGGTTTTGAGCTCGATGCGATTGATTACCTGCTGAAGCCAATCAGCTTCGACCGGTTTTCGAAAGCGGTGACCAAGGCCACGGAATATTTTGCGTATAAGAATAAGTCGGAAAATGCGGTGCCGGATAACCTGTTTGTGTACTCAGAGTACAGGATGATCAAAATACCACTGCAGCAAATCGAATACATAGAAAGCCTGGAAGACTATGTGAAAATACATCTTACCGAAGGCAAACCTGTCATGACGCTGATGACGCTCAAAAGCACCCTCGAAAAACTGCCCGCAGAAAAATTCAGTCGCATACACCGCAGCTATATTGTAGCCGTAGATAAGGTATTATCTGTTCAAAACAGGAAAGCCCGACTTGGCTCAACCGAACTGCCTATCAGCGATAGTTATGCCTCATTTGTGCAGGAATGGAAGCGGGGGAAGGTATAAAAGTATAAAGGTTTAAAAGTTTAAAGGGTATAAGGAGTTTAAAGGGAAATGTGCTAATGTGATAAATGTGCTAATGGGTTAATGTGCTAATGTGTTAAAAGAGGTTTGATAATCAGACTTTGTACAGATGTTTTTGTGGGCTTTGGTAAATGTAAGCCCCGTATATAATATTGTTGGTCTCCACGGTAGCGTGAGTACTGTTTAATCGCTATTTATATGCCGCTAAGAACGCAGAGGGGCATTAGCACATTAACCCATTAGCACATTCGCCTATTCTTTTCTTGTGGTTCGCCGGCTGTGGGGGCAAAAAGATGGACCAGACGGTTGTGCAAGCACCATAAAAAACAGTGCATACCTGTCTGTAATTCAGGTAGAAAAATCTGGAAGGGTTTATCTGCGTAAATCGGCGCGATCGGCAGGAAATTTAGTCCGCAGAAAACGCAGAATACCACAGATAAAAATATTTTCCCGGACAACAGTGATTTGAAAATTTGAAAATGGGCAAAATGTATAACCATTAACCGGCCACCGACTACTCTTCTCTCTGAATTATTTTAACATTTCCAATTCAATCTTTGGCGTTCTGCTTGCGTTAAAGAGCAACCAGCCCACCTGCCATTTCTCCTTATCCGTTACAGCTAATTGCTTTCTGAGGTATTTATTTCTTTAACTGAATTATACATGAGAAAGATCCTGATCGGCATGCTTGCCGGACAGCTTTTGGCTGTTGTGTCTGTATATGGACAAAATGTAAATGTGCCACGCTACCAGTTGGGGTTCGGCCTGGGCGGTTTTGTATACATGGGCGACCTTACCCCCGGCTCCGCCGGGTCTTACAGAACTATGCGGCCGGCGGTGAATCTATACGGAGCCCGTCTTTTCTCCCGGTCATTTTCATTAAGAGCCAACCTGGCTATCGGTTCACTGCGCGCAGATGAAGCTGTGTATGATCATCCCGAGTATCGGGCACGCCGTGCTTTTGCATTCAAAACCCCGCTGGCAGAGTTGTCTCTGTTGCCCGAGTGGAATATACTGGGTAAAAATTATGAAAGTAAAGGACTGGCGCCGTATGTTTTCGCAGGCGCGGGTGTCAGCTTTCTGTCGGTGAAACGGGACTGGAGCAGGCTGGATGCTGCCTATTTCGGAGATGGATCGCCGGTAGTGACCGGACTGGAAGCAGATATGCAGCAAAAGCCGCCCGGGGCCAGACTGGTAATTCCTCTTGGCCTGGGACTGCGTTATTATTTTTCTGATAAATGGGGTATACAGGCCGAAAGCAGTTATCGTATTACCGGCACCGATTATATCGATGGATTCAGCCAGTCTGTTAACCCCGCCAAAGATGACGCCTACCACTCTCACTTCATCAGCGTGATTTACCGCATCGGTAAAAAGGATATGCTCGATTGCCCGCCGGTGAGGTATTGAAAAGTATAAAAGTATAAAGGTATAAAAGTTTAAAGGTGGAGGGGCTGAGGTAGAAGGTAGAAGGAAAAGACCGGGGGGCAGTTATACGCAATAAGTAGCTCTGTTTAAATTTAAGAATAGCGCCGTGCATACTTTTATACTTTTAAACCTTTATACTTTTCTCTTCATCGGTACAAATCTCCTGTTCATCCATGATAATTGCTCAATGACAGATACCGGTAGAAATTTGATTTAAACTATCGGGATATGGAAAGAAAACTTTTTTTACGAAAGGGTATGGCGGCGCTGGGTATAGCTTTTGTAGCTCCTCTGGCACTGGGCTGCCGTAAAAGCAATGATGAAAGCACTGATTCGGATGCTGAGAGTTCATCGGGATCGGGTAGCAGCAGTGGTATCTGTACGGCATCACCTACAGAAACCGAAGGGCCATTTCCAACCAAAACCCCATCGGGTCTGCAACGTACCGATATACGCGATGATCGTACCGGGGTGCCTTTGAGCATAGAAATCACTATTCGCAATCTCAACAACAGCTGTGCAGCACTGGCCGGCGCTATTGTAGATATCTGGCATTGTGATAAGGATGGGTATTACTCAGAATATGGCGGCACCGGAATGCAAAGCGTGAATTATACCGGCGTGCATTTTCTGCGCGGCCGCCAGGTGACGGATTCAAATGGTGTGGTAAAATTTACTTCCATTTTTCCGGGTTGGTACAGTGGACGGGCCACGCATATACACGTACATGTATACAATGCCAGTGGCACTTCTCTATTGGTAACACAGATATCTTTTCCCGAAGGCAGCAGCAGCGCAGTAGTAACCGTAAACAGTTCGGCCGGTACGGCATATGGGTATACCAAAGGAATGTCGGGCTACACGTACAACGCCAGCGATAACATATTCAGCGATGATAGCGCCAATATTGAAATGGCAGCAATCTCGGGCAGCATCTCAGCCGGGTACGCGCTCACGCATAATATCCAGGTGAAAGGATGAAAAGTTTAAAGGTTTAAAAGTATAAAAGAGGATACAGGCATAACACCTTTATACTTTTAAACCTTTAAACTTTTAACCGTCTTGCATCGAACGCTACTAACCATGAAAGTGATCTCATTCGTTTATAAGAAATACATATCCGCCCAGAGCGAGGGTGCCTGGGAGAAAATGGTTTTTGCCGATAGCTACCGGGAGTTCTGTATGCAGGGGCAGTTGTTTAGTAACGAAGGAAAGTGCCTGAGTTTTGCCCAAATGCAGGCGGCCCTGCCGCGAGCCTCGCAGCTGCATCACCTGGTAAGCACGTCGGTAATAGGTTATTTGCGTCAGCTGCAGGGTGTGGTACCCGACCTGCGTGATAGTGTGGGGCAATTGTTTCTGTCTTTTGATCAATATCGTTTTGAGATCATCGCCTCACACCTGCAACAGCAGTCGCAGCATCAGGTGGCAATTTCTTTCTATAGCCATCCCATGCGCTGGCACGATGCAATAGGCGAAAAGCTACTGTTGTCAAATGCGGATGCTGTAGTCGGAAATGGAGAGTATGAAACACATTTATTTACATTACCGGCACATACTGGTATTTATTTATATAAGAATGAAGGGGAAAATGATAGAGACACAGGCAAAGATATTTCTGGCCAGTGAACGTGGCCTTACAGAGTCGGATTGGTTCCGGACTTATAATATGTTCAATACGGGTTGTTATATCAGCCCTCATAAGGAGTCTTTTGGAAGTCTTTATATGCTCAATGAAGAAACGCTGGCACCAGGCCGCAGGCTAACCACTGAAGTAGACGAAGATGCTTACCTGCTGCTGGTGCCTGTGGTGGGCGGAGTGCAATGCAGTGGCACCGGACATCCTGCCAGGCAGGTAGAAGCAGGGGAGGTGTTGATATGGCCGGCAGAAAAAAATTCGATCCTGCGGATTCATAACCCTTATGACGAGTTGGTTCAGTTTATTCAGATTGGTATAAAGCCGGATAACGGGCCGCTGCAGAATAGGGTACAGCAATATCCGCCTGGCCTAATCAGCGATGAGATGAGCCGGATCGGGGAAAAAGAGGAAAGTAAGTGGCCGTTTGTAACAGGGCTGGGTAAATACAAAGGCCGGTCAGAAGATTCCTGCCGGCTGGCGCCGGATCGCAGCTTGTTTGTGTACGTCATTCAGGGCGCATTCGAAGTGCAGTCGCGCCTGCTGCATGCAGGCGATGGACTGGCCCTCTGGGACTGTACAGATGTGGAATGGGAAGCGCTTAGTAATGATGCAATAATCTTGCTGGTGGAACTTCAAAAGTTCAAAAGTTCAAAAGTTTAAAGGTATAAAGGTTTAAGGTGGTACTGAAAAGCAAGTCACTTATGTTACCTAGTCACTCACTTTTAAACCTTTATACCTTTAACCCTTCGCTTACTTTTTCTTCTCCCACTGCACCGCTACGCCGCCATAAAAATTTCTGCGTGGTGCCGCATTGTAATAACGGCCGCCGGCGGCATTGATATCATTGCCCAGGCTGTATTTTTCATCGAGGAGGTTATCTGCTCCGGCATAGAGGTTGAGGCGTATACCGTTTGACAGATTCTTACGCCAACCCAGTCGCCAGCCCAGCAGTTGATAAGCTTTTGCTGCTGCTGTATTGGCATCATTCAGATAAATACGTGAAGCCATATACCAGGTCATCTGGCTGTACCAGCCGCGAGTGGACTGTACATCTGCCAGAACAGAGAGCGTGCCAGCGGGCACAGAAGGTACTTTTTTGCCGGAAAAATCATCGGTGCCTTTTATAAAGCTGCCATAACGGAAATGGCTGTACGTATAATCGGTCTGTATCAAAACATAGCGGATGGCATGCGATGAAGCAGGATTGTAGGTGTAATCGGCGTGCAACTCTACACCTTTCTGACGCACATCACCGGCATTAATAAAATAATCGCCGCCCGAGAGATCGCGCCGCTGTACAAGGGCATTGTTTAATTTGAAATAAAAGCCAGTGGCTTCCAGTTGCAGTTTATGGTTAAACAGGCTATAGCGTGCAGTAAGTTCATAGTTCCATCCCTGCTCGGCCTCCAGGTCGGTGCTGATTACACCGGTAGAAGGTAATACCTCGGCAGTGGTGGGAGGTGAAAATCCTTTTGATACGCTGGCCAGCAAGTACAGATCAGTGCTCAGTTCGCGGAGGATGGCCAGGCGTGGTGTTAATTCGTTGCGGTAGTTGCGTTTTTGCAGTGTAATGGGGTATTCGCTCAGGCGGCGAATGGCTACCTGTGCACGGTTGAGGCTCAGTCCGGCGGTGATCAGCCATTTTTCGCCCAGGTTTATATCGGCCTGGGTAAATGCAGTAAATAAGGTATTGCGGATATCATCGTTGGTTTGAATAGTATCGGGATTGCCATTGCGGTTATTGGCTACCTGTGTGTTGAAATAGCCTTGCTGAAATTCTGCACCGGCTACCCATTGCCAGCCATTTTTTTGCTGTTTCTGATCCAGTACAAATAAGGTGCGTCCGCCCCATTGCGGCTCGCTGCGGCGCTCATAGTTGCGGATAGCTGAATTTTTTATCTGGGAAAAGGAGCCGAAAAGCGTTGTCTGATTGCGCCAGTGCTGGTTTATCTGGTAGCGGTTGGAAAAACCTGCTGTCAGATTTTTTTGTGAAATAGCCGCGTGCGCATCTACTGCACTGGGGAAGCCACCGCCGGCAGGCCGGGCGGCTTTGGGATTGGTATTGTATTCATTCAGGTTGAGGGCCCCCGGAGTTTGATAATACAGGTCTGTATAAAGGAGCGATGCGGTGAGTTCCTGTTTGTCGGAGCTTTTGATACGTGAACTCCAGCTTACATTGTCGCGGCGCATACGGGTCTGTACCCGGTAGCCATCGCTCTGGTTATGCGCGTAAGTGACCTGGCTGGCATGTTCGGCATCGCCAAAGCGGGCAGATGCCAGGATATTGTGCAGGCCATAGCTGCCTCCAATATATTCCAGGCTGGCGCCAGGCCGCCAGTTGTCAAAATTATTCATGAGGATAAGACCGCCGGTGCCAGCGCCATAAAGGCTGGAGGCGGGGCCTTTGAAGAGTTCAATACTGGAAAAATTATTCCAGGCAAACTGGTTGAAGTAAGTGTTGCCACCGGCATCGGTGATGGGTATATCGTTCCAGTAAGTTTTTATATTACGTACGCCAAAAGGGGATCTCAGCGAACTGCCGCGGATATTGATCCGGTAACTGCCCGGTGAGCGCTCTTCCATACGTACGCCGGCAATGGAGTTGAAACTGTTGACCAGTGAGAGTTTATTGTTGCGGTCGCTATTGTTGAACTGAATAATGCGGACCGGTGCAGTGGTTTTATTGGGAGTTCGGTATTGCTCAAATGCGCGAACAGTCACTGCATCGAGGGTTACGAGACTGTCTTTTTCGGCTTGCTGAGCCAGCCCATTGAGGCAAAAAAATAAAGGGGTAAGCAGTGGTAAAATTTTCTTCATAGTATTGGCTTGCCTGGCGATATGAAGGTAAAACGTTATTTCATTACCTTCATTGCATGAGAAACAAAAATAAGCTCGGACTTTTTTCGTTGACGATGATTGTGATAGGCCTGGTGATTGGAATGGGCATCTTCCGCACCTCCAAAGATGCCGCCCAGGCCGCACTCACGCCGGAGCTTTTTTTTGGTGCCTGGATCGTGGGCGGACTGGTCGCCTTCTGTGGCGCACTCACCTATGCCGAGATCGGAAGCCGCTACCCGGTGACGGGCGGATACTATAAAATATTTTCCTACGCTTATCACCCCTCCATTGCTTTCGCCATCAACTGTATCATTCTTATATCAAATGCCGCCAGCCTTTCGGGAGTGGCCCTCATAGGAAGTGAATATATCACTCCTATCATTCTGCCCGGAGCCAGCAGCTTTGTGCAATCACTGGTGGCGATGGCTGCAATTGTGTTGTTTTATGGTGTAAATCTGATGGGGCTGCGCATGAGTTCGCAAACACAGAATGTGCTTATGCTCATCAAGATTGCCATGCTGATCGTGTTGATTGCGGCATTGTTTTTTCCTGTATTATACAATACGGTGCCACAGCCGGTACCAGACCTGGATACGGTTAGTTTTGGCACCATTCTGCTCTCCTTTGGTGTGGCGCTTAAAGCCACCTCATTTACTTATGGCGGCTATCAGCAGACGATTAATTTTGGCGATGAGATCGAACGGCCGCAGCGAAATATTCCCCGTGGCATTTTCATCGGCATCCTGGTTATTATATCCCTCTACATGACGGTAAGTTTTGCCTACTATAAAGTGATTGGCTTTAATGAGCTGAAAGAGACCTCGGGTATAGCCGCGATTATTGCTGAAAAGATGTTTGGTCCCACCGGTAAATATATCTCTTCCATCCTGCTTTTTGTGGCGGTACTGGCTTATGTGAATGTACTGCTGCTCAGCAATCCCCGTGTTATGTATGCCATGAGCGAAGATGGGATTCTGCCCGCGGCATTCCGTAAAAAAGATGAGAAAAGAGATGTGCTGACTGTGAGTCTTACCGCCTTTGCAGCCATATGTATTGTAGTACTATTTTTTGCGGAGCAGTTTAACCAGATATTGAGTTTTACTATTTTCCTTGATTCGATTGGGATGGCCACTTCTGCAGCCACCATTTTTATCCTGCGCAAGCGTACCAAGCATCTCGATGGCACGGGCATTTATACTATGAAGTTGTATCCGGTAATGCCTGTTATTTTTATTATCGCTTATCTGTTTGTAGGAACGGTGATCGCTATTACTGATCCCATGTATGCGGTGATAGGAGTTTCCGTATTTGTAGCTTTTCTGCTTTTATATTTTGCGACACAATCATTCAGAAAGAAATCTGCTTAATTCATGGATCTGTCTTATATACTTAATGAGCTGGGAGAAGAGCGGTCTCAGTATTTCAACGCAGTAGCGCCGCCCATTGTGCAGGCCAGTAATTTTGCCTTTAATACGGTAGATGAACTGGCCCGTGCCTTTGAAGATGAAATGGGTGGTTATCTGTATAGCCGCGGCCTTAACCCCACAGTGGATATTCTCCGCCGTAAGCTGGCTGCGCTTGACCAGGCCGAAGATTGCCTGGTCTTCAACAGCGGAGCAGCGGCCATTTTTGCCGGCGTACTGGCCAATGTAAAAGCCGGTGATCATATTGTGTCGGTAAAGAACCCCTATACCTGGGCGGCTAAAATGTTTGATGTGATCCTGCCGCGTTTTGGGGTGAGCACCACATATATTGATGGTTCGGCGCTCAGCAACTGGCAGGAGGCTACCCTTCCCAATACCAGTTTTTTCTATCTCGAATCACCCAACAGCTGGACATTCGCCCTGCAACCAGTAGAAGAAGTAGCCACATTTGCACGCAGCCGCGGTATTGTGACCATGATCGACAACAGCTACTGCACACCGCTGTACCAGCCAGTGATACCAATGGGTATTGACCTGGCTATGCAGACCGCTACCAAATATATCAGCGGACACAGCGATACGCTGGGAGGTGTGCTTAGCGGCACACATGCCATGATGAAAAAAATATTTGACAGCGAATACCTCAATATCGGCAGCGGCATTCAGCCATTCAATGCATGGTTGCTGATACGGGGACTGCGGACTTTGCCTGCACGCATGGAGCGGGTCTATCGCTCCACTCATCAGCTGGCGGCATTGCTGAAGCAGCAACCTCAGGTGGAAAGGGTGATTTTTCCTTTTGATGAAAGTTTTCCGCAATATGAGCTGGCCCGCCGCCAGATGAAAGATGCCGGTGGACTGCTCACGCTGCAGCTGCGCGCCGGTAGCCGGGCTTCGATCGTCCGGTTCTGTGAAGCGTTGAAACATATTCTAATGGCGGTGAGCTGGGGCGGACATGAATCGCTGATCATTCCCAAGTGTGCGGGTATACCCGCATCGGATTTTGATGCGGCCAATCCAGAACACCAGTTTGTGCGGTTGTATGTAGGCCTGGAAGACCCGGATTACCTGGCGGCAGACCTGTTACAGGCCCTTAAACTGGTGCAGTAATTCCATTTGTCAAAAATCAGGGCGCTGGCAGCCCTTTTCTGTTATTTTTGTTATATGATGACCCGAATCCTGCTCCTTCCTGTTTGCCTGCTGCTGGTAATAGGTAGCATAGCCCAGCAGCCCTGGGATCTGCAGAAATGCGTGGACTATGCACTGGCCAACAATATATCTGTAAGACAGGCCGATCTGCAATCGCGTTTTTCGACACTGGCCCTCCAGCAGGGCAAGGCAGCCCAATTGCCAACCCTCAACTTTAATGGTAGTGCCAGTTATCGTTTCGGTTTGTCCGAAAACCCTACAACAGGTATCCTGGAAAACAACAAGTTTTTTAATGTGGGTATGCAGATGCAGTCGCAGGTTACGCTCTTTAACTGGTTTGCAGTACGCAATAATATAGAAGCCAGCCGCCTTACCCTCGAGGCTGATAAAGAACAAACCAAAAAAGTGCAGAATGATGTGGCATTGAACGTGGCAGTGGCTTATCTGCAGATACTGCTGGCGCATGAGCAGGTAAATGTGGCAGAGATCCAGGTAAAACAAACAAGTGCCCAACTGGAAAGTACACGTAAACAGGTAGATGCCGGTAAATTGCCCGAATTGAATGCCGCTCAGCTGGAGTCACAGCTCGCCAATGACAGCTCTGCGCTCATTACGGCTCAGGCATCGGCTCAGC
>JAGODE010000435.1 GCA_017998385.1 Chitinophagaceae bacterium
ACCCCAATATGGGAAAATTATAACGCACCCTAGAAATACAGAAATATTTTCGACGAAAATATTATGCTGCGGTAACCACCCAAAAGGGCGAATAAACTGAATTTATGTAATTCATTTCAATTTTTCCAATTTAGGAATGCAGAATACCGATCAGTTGTATATCATTAATAGCACCTTCACTCCTGATGCCTTTTACCCATTCCTGATTCAGCTGCTGATCGAGGTTTACTTTGGCGCTATCAATAAATGCCGTAAGATCAAACCGGCTTTGCTTTTCTATTTCGTGAATGATGCGTTTATTAAACATCCATTCCGCCGTACTGAGCAGGGCATTGCGTGAGCGGATATCAAAATCGATATCTTTTATTTCGAGCAGGTGCCGGCCGGCATCATAGGCCGGTTTGCCGGTTAGGTATATCGTACCTTCATTGCTGCCGCTGAAATCTACACGAATGATGAGTTTTTCATTACCGGCGCCGGACAGGCGGCACTGACGGATCACGAATTTTTTATTGACAGGTCCCTTTTTAAAATTATAAGACTGGCCTACCAGGTGTTGATTCATGAGCGTACTGAGCGAGTCATAATTGAGCGTGGCATCCAGGAAAATCGAAAACCCCTGAAGTCTACTGTTTCCGGCCATATCAGGGATTTCGCGCAATTGCTCCACAGGTTTTTCAAAACTCACTACCGGCCTGGCCATGAGACCAAGGTTCAGGTAGAGGGAGTCATTTTGTGCATACAAATTATTTATCTGTAATCGCTCGGGATTGATCTGCAGCCATCCTTTATTGTAAATGTTATATACTTTGCTGAGTTGATTCCATACCTGCTGAAATTGAGGCCGCAGGTTCACCGTGCCATAACTGCGCATCATGGCCGCCCGGGCTGTATCCAGCTCAGTTTTCAACCCCTTCAAAACCTGGTTGGTAATATCCTGCCCCCAGAAGCAAACCTCACATTTATCAAGCGCCTTAGGTTCATCGCGGGTAATATTCAACCGAACTTTATAGTCTGGTTGTACGCCAAACGTACTGGTAAAAGATACGTTTACACGGCGCTCGGGTTCATCAAAACCACACCGACAGGGAGAGGTCCAGGAAGAAAGAGCTGCCCCCGCCACACATACACGCGTAGAGCCTATGATGCGATAATATCCGGTAAAGCCGAGGTTGAACTTATTGCCACCGGCCTTTAGTTGAAACGGACTGCGACGGAACGTATACTTATAGCGCGTATCGCAGCCATTCTGCACCCATCCATCGGGATAGTTGGGAGAGGTAAACATCGTATCGACCTGCCTTTCGGCCATACCATAAAAAGGCCGCAGATTAATCCGGATCGGAATATTGATCTCCGAAACGGGCAGCGAATCGAGCTTAAAATTGGTAAGCCCCAAAACAGGGCGTTCAGGATTGATTTTTTTAGAGCAGGATGCCAGCAGAAACAGTATTGCCAGTGCCGGAAGAAATTTGACAGTATTCATATACAGATACTGCTGCTAAATTAGTAAAAAGAAGGGGGAAGGAGAAAGGGAGAAGCTGTATAAAAAGTTTAAAGGTTTAAAAGTATAAAGGCGGAGGGTAAAAGGTAAAACGTTCCCTGTTTACCTTTTACCCTCTACCTTCTGCCTTTCCCATTACCGGCATTACCGAAAATTCTTTAATTCCTGTTTCATATTCTCCACAGTCTTTGTTACGCGTGTAAGGCGGGTTTCTTCTTTTTTCGCGCTTACAATCCACTCAACATATTCTTTCCGATGCGTGAACGGGAGGGCATCAAAAAACTTTCGTGCTTTCGGCCAGGGGCGTAGCGCTTTTTCGAGATCTGCCGGAAGCCGTATGATTCGCTTTTCGCGGTCTATATATTCATCGGGCGGAGAAACAGCAATCACCTTTTTCTTTTTTGCAGCCAGATCCTTTTCTGTTGTTTTCCTTACCGCAAATGCAGACCAGGTATCATCAAAGGCAATCAGGGTTAGCCAGGTCAGTTCATTTTCCGGAGCCATCAGCAAATCCCATCCCTGATCGCGGGTAAGATCTGTCTGTATGCCGGAACGGCCTTTGGGATAATATATCCAGAGTGTGATGCCGGGTTTCAGCTGCGCCAATACCTTTTTAAGATCCTGCTTCAATACCTGCTGACTGGTCACAAACCAGTGAAGCTGGTCGGCCGGCTGGCCCCATTTTACCCATTGTATGTTTACAGGCAATGAGTCAATGGTCGTATGAAAATGAGTGGGCTCATTAAGAATCGCCAACCGCGCCCCTGCGGTGAGTTTTAATTTTTTCTCCAGGGCCATAGGTGTAAAGGTATAAAGGTTTAAAAGTTTAAAGAGAAATGTGCTAATGAGATGAATGTGCCAATGTGCTAATGAGATAAATGTGCTGATGAGAATGCCATACTACCCACTGTCCACTATCCACTGTCAACCGTCAACTCTCTGACCACCGGCCACTAAACACTGACCACAATATAATACAGCATAAACAGGCAGACCACGAGTTTCAGGAATGAGCCCAGCAAAAAACCTGCAAATGAACCGAAGGCAGCTTTCAGCGATTTGTTGGTTTGCT
>JAGODE010000181.1 GCA_017998385.1 Chitinophagaceae bacterium
GCTAATGCCCCTCTGCGTTCTTAGCCTGATTTGCGTTCTTCGCGATCTGAATAAGGCAGGGTAATAGCGATTAAACAGTGCTCACGCTGTTTGGGAGAACCAACAATGTTACAAGAGGGCATACATTTCCCCAAGCCCACAAAAGCAGCTGTACAATTCGGATTACAACATTTCTTTTTGTCACATTTATTTTCGCCTGACAATAGCGATTCAGCAATAACTATTTGGATACGATCCGGTATACCGGGTATTGCAGGTAGGCAGGCTCAAACCAGGGCGATTGCTGAAAGACAAAATTCAGCTGATCGCGGCCACTCTTAGCAAAGGCTGTATCGCTGCTACGGCGGTCATTGAGTTTCTGCTGCAGTTCCTTATTGTTTTTCAGGTATTCGGCTGCAATATCTTCGAAGGCGTAGGCCGAGTAACCTTCTTTCTGGCCCAGTATAGCATCAAAGAAATTCCAGGTAAAATAAGAATCTTCTGCGCGGGGCTCCAGTACTTCGATCAGGAAGCGATTGGCGTCCTGGTTCATCGGAATCAGCCAGTCTCCTTTACGGAAACGGATCTGTTGAACAGAACTGCTGGTTTTTACTTCTGTATTTATATGATGCATTTCGTACTGACGGGCACCGGCTTTATAGTCTGTAATACGATATACTTCCACTTCAATGGTTGTATCTTTTTTCAATTGCTGCATATTGACCTTATTAATCTTGAGCAGGTCAATTACTTTCCACCAACCCTGGGGTATGATATAGGCTACAGGTTTCTTAATAAACTCTTTGGCCACGTACTGATTGTAAATTGGAATTTGTTTTTCGTAGGGTTTACTGCGATCGTAATAAAGCCGGGGCAGACCAGATACTTCGCTGGGCTTTTTGCCGGAAGCAAAACCTTTGTACAGAAAGTTCTGTGAACGGCTTCTGTCGAGTGTCCAGCTTAGGGCAAATTCTGTTTGCGTGCGAACCGCCTGTTTACTTTTGGCACGAAGTTCTTTGATGGTGCTGCTGTTTTTGCTCGTAAAATCAATAAAAGTCTGCATCAATGCGTAAGATGCTTTTACGCGTTGGTCATACGGTTTCAGCATATGGCTTTCAGGCATAAAAGAAAACGTATGAAACAGGGCGCCGAAACCTGTGCCATAACGGGGGCTATCCCAGAATGCGGGCCACCCTTTTTCGGGTGTTTCACCAAAAGAGTTTACGTAGGGGATGAGGTCATAACCTTTTTCTTTCATGCCTGCGTAAAGGCCTGGTTCAAACTGTGCATTCATAAAGTCGCCCATGGCGCCGCCCAGTTTATTATGCTGTGTGGGAAGCAGGGTCATTACATGCTGATAGTCGGCCCCATTGCTTACATGGTTGTCTACAAAAACATCGGGGTCGAGCAGATGGAATATTTCTGCAAAAGCACGCGCATCGCGTGAGTCGCATTTAATGAAATCGCGGTTAAGGTCGAGGTTCTGCGAATTGCCACGGAAGCCAAATTCTTCCGGTCCATCCTGGTCAACGCGATAGTTGGCGCTCCGGTTAAGACATCCGCCGATATTGTAAACAGGGATGAACGCCAGCACAATATTATCCGGCATTTTCCATTTGTTGACTACGATATCGCGGGCCAGCAGCATGCTGGCATCAATGCCATCAGGCTCGCCGGGATGAATGCCGTTATTGATCAGTACGATTCTTTTATTGTTTTTGCGGATGTTGGCAAAATTGTAATCCCCGTTATTGGAAACTAATACCAGGTGCAGGGGGTACCCGGCATCGGTCATACCCATGGTGAGCATTTTGACTTTTCCGGAAACTGCATCCAGTTTTTGCCACCAGTCTATAATTTCGGAGTAGGTGGGAGTCTGTGTGCCTTTTGACTGTTCAAACCGGGTGGTGATGGTCTGGGACTGAGCCAGCAAGGGCAGCAGGAGGGCGGCGAGTAATAGTTTTCTCATGAACCAAATGTAGGGAGAAAGGAGGAAGGTTGAAGGCAGTGAAGGGGCTTTTTGCTGATGTCGAAATATATGAGGTGGGGATCACATTCCTTCACCCATCTGCCTTTGACCCTATGCCAAATGTAGGAAGGTAGAGGGTAGAAGGGATAAGGTAGAAGGGGCTTTGGGCCGATGTCGAAATATGTGATGTGGTGACGTCACTCCTTCACCCATCTGCCTTTGACCCTATACCATTCTATAAAGCAGAAAGGCGATCCAACGGATCGCCTTTCTGCTTTATAGAAAAACTTCTTATTTAGCGGTAGCTAAATGCTTAGCCAGCTTGCTCTTCAGGTTAGCGGCTTTATTCTTATGAATAACACCACGCTTAGCCAGTTTGTCAATCATGGCGGCTACTCCAGGCAGTTGCTCAGACGCTTCTTTACCTTTTGCTGCTTTCAGGTCACGGATGGCATTACGGGTAGTTTTGCCATAGTATTTATTTCTTTCACGGCGTTTTGCAGCCTGGCGCACATCTTTTTTCGTAGCCTTGTGATTAGCCATTTCGTATCAATTTTAAGGACGGCAAAGGTAAGGGGGATATAGGTAATCACCAAATTTTGACCATTTTTCCTGCCGAGAAAATGTTCAAAATTTAGGCTGACCGGCCCTTTGGACAGCAGGATGCTGTAAATCAGGGCATAGCCGGGCGGCATGAAAACGTTTCCGTAAACCACTCCCGGCCAAAGAGGCCCGAAAATCTGCTTTTTTAACCAAAATGCCCCCTGATTTTCAGACTTTTTAGGCGATATTTGTGTCCCAAAATAAAAGTAGCATGTCTGCAGGCGGCTACGAGGCAATAGCAGGGTTTACAGCCCACGACCATATCGGCTAAGGCAGCGGAGAAAAGCAGTTGCAGACAGCAAACAGGTACCGCCGAAAATATCCACATTCATGAAGGATTTCTCATATATCACGAATTCTCACCCTGCGTTTATTGAAAACCTGTATAGCGAGTTTGTCAAGAGCCCTGAAAGCGTAGATCCCGATCTCCGGAAATTTTTTGAAGGCTTCGACTTTGCCATTGGTAATGGACATGCAGCCACTCCTGCTCAAAACGGTACAGCTGCTGCAACCGTTGCAGACAGCAACTGGCGCAAGGAGTTGGGGGCTTATCGTATGATCCTTGGCTACCGCAATAAAGGTCACCTTATCGCAAAAACGAACCCTATTCGCGAACGCCGCGATCGTAATGCCAATCTTACGCTTTCATTCTTTGGACTGGATGAGCAGGATATGGATAAAACCTTCCAGGTGGGAGAGCGTGTGGGACTGGGTGCTACTACACTGCGTAATATCCTGGGCCATCTGCAGAAAGTATACGCAGGCCCTGTAGGTATCGAATACAAATATATCAGCGACCAAAACCGGGTAAACTGGCTGGCTACCGAGATGGAAAAGAAATTTGCCGATCCCGTGCCGCTGGAAAAAAAGAAACGCATCCTGGAAAAGCTTAACCAGGGTGTGATGTTTGAAGAATTCCTTCACAAAAAATATGTAGGCCAGAAAAGGTTCTCACTCGAAGGTGGAGAAACAACCATCCCCGCACTCGATGCAATTATCAATACCGCAGCTGATCATGATGTGCAGGAAGTGGTGATTGGTATGGCACACCGTGGCCGCCTCAATGTGCTGGCCAATATCATGGGCAAAACCTATGAGCAGATATTCAGCGAATTTGAAGGCACCGCCCAGGTAGATCAGACAATGGGTAGTGGTGATGTAAAATATCATATGGGCTTTGGCAGCGAAGTGACCACGCCAAATAACAAAGTGATTCACCTGAAACTGATGCCCAATCCTTCGCACCTTGAGGCTGTAAATCCTGTAGTAGTAGGCTTTGCCCGCGCCAAGGCAGATGTGCTGTACGAATCTGAGTACGAAAAAATACTGCCGATATTGATTCACGGCGATGCTTCAATAGCTGGCCAGGGTATCATGTACGAAGTAATGCAAATGAGCAAGCTGAGCGGTTATTATACCGGCGGCACTGTTCACTTTGTTATCAATAACCAGATTGGGTTTACTACCGATTTTGATGAGGCCCGCAGCTCCGATTACTGTACATCACTCGCAGCCGCTATACAGGCTCCTGTTTTTCACGTAAATGGCGATGATCCGGAAGCTGTACTGAAATGTGCAGAGATCGCCACGCGTTACCGCCAGGAGTTTAATTCAGACGTATTCATTGATATGGTATGTTATCGTAAACATGGCCACAATGAAGGCGATGATCCCAAATTTACACAGCCGCATTTATATGCTTTGATTGAGAAACATCTCAATCCCCGTGAAGTATACATCAATTATCTGATGCAGAATGGAGAGCCGGATGCCAAAGCACTGGCCGAAGAGATGGAGAAAAAATTCTGGGCCGATCTGCAGGAGCGGCTGGATGAAGTGAAACAAAAACCACTTCCTTACCATTATCAGCAGCCGGAAATTTGGTGGCGTAATCTGCGTAAGGCAACAGAAGAAGATTTTGACCACTCACCCGTAACTGCCATCAGCGAAGAACAGTTTTCTGCCGTGTTTGATGCTATGATGAAATGGCCGGCAGAGTTTAAACCCCTCCGTAAGATCGAGAAGATCATCCAGGATAAAGTGAAGCTGTATGAAACAGAACAGAAACTTGACTGGTCGAGTGGCGAACTGATGGCTTATGGCAGTCTGCTGATCGATGGGAAGGATGTGCGCATGAGCGGTCAGGATATACGCCGCGGTACCTTCTCTCACCGCCATGCTGTATTGCGCGATGAGAATAATGACAGCGCCTACAACCGCCTGAGCCGTGTGCCCGGTGCCAAAGGACGTTTTCTTATCTACAATTCTTTCCTGAGTGAATATGGCGTACTCGGATTCGAATATGGTTATTCACTGGCCAATCCCAATGCGCTGGTATTGTGGGAAGCCCAGTTTGGCGATTTTGTGAACGGGGCACAAACCATGATCGATCAGTTTATCAGTGCCGGTGAGCAGAAATGGAACCGGATGAATGGTCTCGTGATGTTACTGCCGCATGGATATGAAGGCCAGGGGCCCGAGCATAGCAGTGCCCGCCTCGAGCGATTCCTGCAATCCTGTGCCGAGCTGAATATGGTTATTACCAACATCACTACATCTGCCAACTATTTCCATGCTATGCGCCGCCAGATCGAATGGCCTTTCCGTAAACCATTGATCAATTTTTCGCCCAAGGCAAATCTTCGTCATCCCGGCAGCTATTCAACAAAAGCCGAGTTTCTGCAAGGAGGCTTCCGCGAACTGATTGATGATGCCAGTGCCAGTGAAGCCAACGTGAAAAAAGTCCTTTTCTGCAGTGGCAAGATTTATTTTGATCTCGCTGAGCGGAAAGAAAAAGAACAACGTAACGATGTAGCTATTATAAGACTGGAGCAGTTATATCCGCTGCCTTACCGCCAGCTGGAGGAACTGTATCAGAAATATAATAAGGCCACCTGGTTCTGGGTACAGGAAGAACCGCTCAATATGGGCGCAGCATCTTATCTGCAAATGCAGCTCAAAACAATCAACTACGGAGTGATCAGCCGCCAGCCCGCTGCCTCACCCGCTACCGGTTATATGAAGGTGCATAAGCAGGAGCAGGAAGAAATCATCGAAACCGCATTCAGTATCTGATAGCAGTATCAACAACAAAAACAACAGATAGCATCACATAAAAAGACAGTTAATGATAGATATTAAAGTACCAACAGTAGGGGAGTCCATTAGTGAAGTGACCCTGCTGAAATGGATTAAGAAGGATGGAGAATATGTGGAACGTGATGAAGTGATAGCCGAACTGGAAAGTGAAAAAGCCACCTTTGAAGTAAATGCTGAGCAGGCTGGTGTGCTGAAAACAGGTGCCCAGGAAGGCGATACACTTAAAATTGGCGATGTACTGGCCAGCATTGACGAAACAGCAGCGAAACCGGCAGCATCTTCTGCTGCACCTGCACCAAAGCAGGAAGCGCCCAAACCAGAGGCTCCAAAGGCGGCCGCTCCTGCTTCGGCAGCGCCGGTTACTGCTGTGCCCAACGATATTAAAGCCACCCCCGTGGCCTCTGCAATTATTGCTGATAAAAAAGTTGATCCCAAATCGGTTACTCCCAGCGGCTTTCAGGGTAAAATACTGAAAGAAGATGTACTGGCTGCCCTGTCAAACCCGGGACGCAAAGCTTTTGCCGGCAGTGATCTTTTCAGTCGTAATGTGCGTACAGAGAAGATGAGCAACCTGCGTAAAACTATTTCACGCCGCCTGGTAGAATCCAAGAATACCACAGCCATGCTCACCACTTTCAACGAAGTGGACATGACCCGTATCATGGATATCCGCGGCAGGTACAAGGATAAGTTCAAGGAAATACATGGCGTGGGCCTCGGCTTTATGAGCTTTTTTGCCAAAGCCTGTGCTGTAGCCCTGGCCGAATGGCCTTCTGTAAATGCCTACATCGATGGAGACCAGCTGGTGTATCATGATTATGCCGACATTTCAATAGCAGTGAGCACGCCCCGTGGCCTTACCGTTCCAGTGATCCGCAATGTAGAAAGCCTTTCTATGGCTGATATCGAGAAAAAAGTAATTGAACTGGCAGGAAAGGCACGCGACAGCAAACTCACCGCCGAAGAACTCACCGGCGGCACATTTACGATCACCAACGGTGGTGTATTTGGCTCGCTTATGAGTACACCTATTATTAATATACCTCAGAGCGCTATTCTGGGTATGCACAAAATACAGGAGCGCCCAATGGCTATCAATGGCCAGGTAGTGATTCGCCCAATGATGTATATCGCACTTAGTTACGATCACCGCATCATCGATGGACGCGAATCAGTGAGCTTCCTGGTACGTGTGAAAGAATTGCTGGAAAGCCCTGAGCAGTTGCTTATCGGAAAAGATCCGGTAAAAACACTGCTGGAGTTATAAATGATTATTTTCTCCAAATAAAATAAGAAGGGCTCCTGCAAAGGAGCCCTTCTTATTAAAGAGCAAAGCCAACCAGGATTGTTATATTGCAGTGTATGAAATATTTTTCGCATCTTAATACGGCTCAAACTATACTGACCCGCTATCAGGGTGCTCAACCATTTCATCACTTTATCCGTGAGTTTTTCCGCCAGCATAAAAAGTATGGTTCTAAAGACCGGAAAAGTATTGCCCGGCTCTGCTACAGCTGTCTCCGGCTGGGGTATGCTGCCCGGCATCTGTCACTTCAGCAACAGATACTGTCGGGATTATTCCTCACCAGTGCAACTGCAGATGAAATGTGTCTTCAGCTAATACCGGAGTGGAGCGATTCGATTACGTTGCCACTGGCAAAAAAATGGGAGCTTGTGCAACTGAAGCCAGCCGCCATTTTTCCCTGGCAAACACAACTGAGCAGCGGAATAGAGGCTACAGCGCTGGAAGAAAGCCTGCTGGTACAACCGGATCTTTTTTTACGCATAAGGCCGGGCTATGAACAGAAAGTGGAGGAGCAATTACAACAGGCCGGCCAGGCTTTCCGGAAAATGAACGATCACTGTGTGGCGCTCGACAATACGGTGAAAGCAGATGAACTGCTGCTGATAGACAAAGAAGTGGTGATCCAGGATTATAGTTCACAACAGATAGGGAGGTTATTACAACTCCTTCCACCCGCAACCATACAACAGGTATGGGATTGCTGTGCCGCCAGCGGAGGTAAGTCGATTCTTGTCTACGATCTTATGCCGGGCATCGAACTTACCGTATCTGATATACGGGAGTCCATTCTCGCCAATCTGCGTAAACGGTTTGCTGTAGCGGGAATAAAAAAATATGAACTGTTCAGGGCAGATATGTCTGTGGCAAAAATCCGCCCGCCACGCTCCGCTTATGACCTCGTGATTGCTGATGTGCCCTGCTCAGGCAGCGGTACCTGGAGTCGTACACCGGAGCAGCTATATTTTTTTGAAGAAAAGAAGATCGCAGAATATGCTTCTCTGCAACGGAAGATTCTGAGCCAGGCTATTCATTTTGTAAAACCCGGCGGCTATTTCCTGTACATTACCTGTTCTGTTTTTAAGGAAGAAAACGAGATACAGACAGCATGGTTGTGTGAAGCCGGATTTGAGACAGTACAGCAACAACTCTTTACTGGCTATCAGCTAAAAGCCGATACGCTTTTCGGCGCTTTATTAAGAAAGAAATTATAATCGTAATAACGTCAGCTGGCTGAATAGTTCTTTTCCTGAAAAAATATTTACCAGGTACTGGCCTTTGGCCCACAACTGACTGGGAAGATTATACACGGTTCTGCCCGCTTCCTTACTGGCCTGCTGCTGATAAATAAGATGGCCGGCCATATCATAAATACGAATCGTAAAGCCCGGCAGGTTTTTTACACTTTCAATGACGAGACTGGTATTGCTGCCAGATGGATTGGGTGAAAGATAAGCCCTGTCGTGCTGAACGGGCGGACACAGGTCTGTTACTACCACGCTGACCGTATCAAGATAACGGGCTGTAAAACTGGCGGCAGCTGTATCAATAATCTGCCGGATACGAAAGGTGATAAGACCTTTGCCGAGACTATCAAGCGATAGACTGCGGTCATAAGAACGAGTAGTCAGCGTGGTACCTGCAGTAGCAGCAAGCATATCTATTTTTTTAAACTGCGTTTCTCCGGGCAGTAACCGTTCAATTTCATACCGCATGGCCGATACATCTTTACTGGTCCACCTGAGTTGTACCGTGCAGGCTGTTTGTGTAATACTGGCAGTAGAAAAAGCCACCAGCAAATCTCCCACAGCTTTTTTCATATCCGGAATGCCATAGCCGATCCGGTTGTTGGGATTATTATAGATACTGCCGGACTCTTTCAAGACCTGTATGAGCTGCATGTTCGAAAATTCCGGAAAGCCCTGCCAGAGGCAGGTTACCAGCCCCGCCAGATTGGGACAGGCAAAGGAAGTCCCATTCGATGCACTGGTGGTATTTGCCGTAGACTGCACTAAGGCAGCCACACCAACCGAAGCAAGATCTGGTTTTACACGGCCATCGGCCGAAGGTCCGTAGCTGGAAAACGTTCCCACCACACCATCAATATTTACAGCACCTACGGCTACCACACTATCCCCATCGGCCGGTGTTGTAATC
>JAGODE010000436.1 GCA_017998385.1 Chitinophagaceae bacterium
TCTTTGGGGTATTTATGCAAATCTTCAACAGATACGATCGACTGTACAAATACATTCAAATTTTCGCTGAATTTATCAAGGCTGTCTTCCTTAGGGGATTTAACAAAAACATCTATACCCAGTACCTGGCTCGTGTCTATAATCCATGTGCCGGGTAGTCAAACGAATAATACTTCGTCTGTATAGTAGTCAATTTACCGTTGGCAACTATATTATTCTCCTGGGCATATATCGCCGCCGAAAAAACAATTGACGCAAATAAACAAAGACATTTCTTCATCGTTTCTCTTTATAGTCAGTTATGTCACTCACTCAGCTCTAATCCTTTTTTGCTTAATCCCGTTTTTAATCGTACCAGCAGATCACTCATAGCCGCCTCCGACTGTGACACATCGGCACACCAGAGGAAAACCTTAAGTCCGAGCTTTTCGCCCTGCAGTTTGGTAAACAATACCTGTGGCTCGCGTTCTTTAATTACATAAACCGACTCTTTCACAGTTTCTTTAACGGCTGATGCTACGATTTCCATATCATCGCTGCCTTTGATAAGCAGGTCCATTTCCAGGCGGCGATGATTGTTGGTAAGCGTCCAGTTCACAATTTTTTCGGAAAGAATATCGCCATTCGGAATGACCACTTCCGCCCCATCGCTGGTTTGAATGGTGCTGGAGCGTAATCCTATCTCCCTGACTTTGCCCGAATGACCACCTACTTCCACGATATCTCCTATCTGCAGAGGACGGTCAAAAATGAGAATGATACCGGATACAAAGTTGTTGACGATGTTTTGCAAACCGAGGCCAATACCCACACCCAGGGCGCCCAGCACAATCGTTATTTTATCGACCGGCACACCTGACGCTGCCACTGCCAGCAGATAACCAAGACATAAAAGAATAAGCCGGGCTATGAGCAGACGTGAGCGCTGCCGCTTATCCTGCGCTTCTTCATCCGAGTCGCCGGCTCCGAAAAAGTAGCCGATATAACGTTGCAGCAAATGCGCTATCCAGATAATCATAAAGAATAACAGCACTCCCCCCATCGTAAATGAGGCATCGCCGATTTTGCGGGGTGCGGAGAGGAAGGCGGTCAATGCATTCAGGAGCGTATGATAAATATTGAGATTGGTAGTGAATACAATTACCCACAAGACAACAACCAGGGTGAGGATGAGCCGGCGGAAGCTGGTCAGGACCGGTGTATAATCAAACCTCACCGACAGCGAACGTTTGGCACGGCTGGCTACAATCTGCAACAGAATGGCCTCTATACATATTTTACTGAATACAGCCAGTCCCACCGCCTGCATAAAAGAGAAAATAGCGGCATTGCCCAGCAATTGCGCCAGTGTAAACCGTCCTGTGAGATTACAGATCACAGACAACACATTCATCACATTGTGCAGGATGATCACAAACCGCAGGAAGCCTTTAAGGTGCAGGTGATCCTTCATACGTGTGAGGAAACGGCTGCCAAAAACAACAGACAACACATTTAACCCGATCAGCAGCCAGCGCTGCCACATATAAGGATCCGAAATATGATGGAAGAATGAAAAACAGATATACAGAACGGCCATTACAATCCAGACAATAAAAAGCGGACGCGGCCATTTCTTCCAGCAGATAATGGTCAGTATGATCAGCAGCAGAAACTGCATGGATTCGATATACACGGAAGGTGCATGGAGATCAAAAAATGGTGCGATACAAAACATGATCACCAGCGCAGAAACCACATACCCTTCCGGCAGGTAGGTAAATGGCAATCCGTTGAGCTGGTCAGGCCCACCATGCTTTTTGAGCAGGCGGATATTGCGAAACATCCAACCAAAAAACAGCAACCCGATCAGCAACAGGAATACCCTTTTGAAACCGCTGTCTTTAAAATAATACTGTACGGCTTTACGTTCGGCGCCGTAGGCCTTTGCAAAAGCGGCACGGGCATTTACCGGCTGACTCACCGTATCCCGCTCCCACATATAATTATATTCTTTTCCAAATATCCTGGCGGCGGATGTATTAAGGAGTTCATTTACCCGTTCGAGCAACTGGCTGCTGGTAATAATAGCTGAAGAGGTCTGAGTCTGAAGCTGGTTAATATCGGCCAGGCTGGTACGCAGTTGTTCACTTGCTGCACGAAATTGCTGCCGCATACTTCTGACCTGCGGAGAAAATTGCTGACGCAGTGCCGAGTCGCGGTACACCTGACGCAGGATTGTATCCCCTACCAGCGGTTTCATGCTGGCACGTAAATCATTCAGATCATTCTCTGTACTGTCGAGTGTGGCCCGGTGATCGCGCAGGTCAGTCCGCAGATCCTGTAAAAGCGTCCGGAATACCTGGAGGTTGCGCAAATTAAGCGCATTGCTGTTATAGAGAATATTTTCTTTCAGTACAGAAAGGACGGAGTCGCTGTCCTTCAGGCGTGTTCGTATCAGCAATACCGGAAATCCGAGCTCGCTCTTATTACTCACATTGTCGAGAATGACAAATGCCTTTTCTATCTGCAGCTGATAATCGTTGCTGGTTAGCCTGGACGTATCGGCAAAAATCTGACTCATGGC
>JAGODE010000009.1 GCA_017998385.1 Chitinophagaceae bacterium
GTGTGGTGAAACTGCCGATGCTGAAAGATGCCGCATGCACACCTGCATCTATACGATCGAATATGCCCTGCTTTGGGTAAATGCTGTAGTTGATAAAACCATTGCCTGCCAGCCTGCTCGTGCCAGTTGCATAAAGGGGCGCCAGCAAAAAGCTGAAACGGGGCATGGGCATTCCTATATTGGTAACCACCGCACCGACCATTAGTTTGTCGTAGGTATTCAAGCCTATGGCGGGACTCAGCAATAGTGTATGAGCAGGCCGGTTTTTGAAATAACGGCTCCAGAATGCGGGACTCAGCGGAAAGCCTGCCTGGGTACCTTTTCTGCGTGCATAGGGCAGGGGGCCGGTGGTATGCATCAGGCTGAATGCACTGTCGAGTGATTGGCCGGCGGCTTTTTCCATCGCCTCTTTGAAATCTGCAGGTGTTGGGTGTTTAAACTGCCACTGTGCCACATAACTTTTGATACCTGCATCAAACGCCGCAGTACCCATTACCTGCTGCAGGTATTCGAGCCACATGGCGGTTTTGGCATACGCGTCCAGATTATAGTTGACCTGACTAAAGCTGTCGGCAGGCGTAGCAATAGGCTGGTCGCGGTACAGGGAGGCAGACGTTTCTACCAATGCGTTGCTGATGGCATGAAGGGGTATCTGTTGTTTACCAAACTTCACTTCCCCTTTACCATTCCCTATCTGTGGACTGTAACGGTTGTCGTAAAAGCTATTAAGACCTTCATCCATCCAGGGATAGCTGCGTTCATTGCTACCCACAATCGCCTGAAACCAGTTGTGCCCAATCTCGTGTGAGATGGTATAATGAAGTAAGCCTTCGCTGTCGTTGGGACCAATGAGAGCGACGGTGGGGTATTCCATACCCCCTCCATTACCGGGCGGCCCCTGCACAATACTGAGTGTACTGTATGGATAATTGCCCAGCCACCGGCTGTGTGCGAGGAGTGACTGACGCATCATGGCGAGGCTTTTCTCCCAGCCCGGTGCTTCGGCCGGTATAAAATAACTGGATAGGGAAACGATAGAACCATTGTCGAGCCGGCAGGTATCCTGCAATACCCGGAAGCGTTTGTCTGCAAACCAGGCAAAATCCAGTACATTTTCTTCCCTGAAATGAAGTGTCTTTTGTGTAGCGGCCGAAGGGGGGAATTTTTCGGTCACTGTTTTGATGGCGCCCGATTTGGTCTTTTCCTTCCGTCGCCCGGGAGTCCATTCAAATCCAGCCCGGCTGCGTAACCAGTTTTTTTCGCTTTCATCCATCAATTGGCCGGTAGCAGCCACTACATAATTGGAAGGTATGGTTATATGTACATCGTAGGTGCCGAAATTGCTATAAAACTCGCCCTGGTCGAGGTAGGGCAATGGATGCCATCCATCGTGGTCATATACGGCCGGTTTGGGATACCATTGGGTGATCTGGTAACGTTGCCCCTCATGCCCGCTTCGGGAAAATACCTCGGGCAATTTCACATGAAACGGTGTGGTGATCGTTACTTTCTGACCCGGAGGTAATGGCGTTGGCAACATCAGACGGATGATGTCGATATAGTTGGGATGGTCTTCTGTTTCTGCATGCTGGTCATTTACCTTAAAATCGAGCCGGTTGATATAACCTCTTTCTTCCTGTGTGGCAAAATAAAAGCGCGTACTGCCATTTTCAAGCAATTGATCGCTCAGGGCAGTTTTATCATTTTTATATGCGTTGGGCCAGAGATGAAACCAGATGTAATGAAGAGTATCGGGCGATTGGTTATAATAAATAATGCGGGCAAAGGCATCGAGTGTATGTTGCTGATCGTTGAGTGATACATCAATTGTATAGTCTATCCGCTGTTGCCAGTATGGATTTTGTGCGCGAAGTGTGCAGACGCATAACAGGGCGGTCAGGCCGGTCAACAGCATTTTTTTCGATAGGAACATATTTCAAAAATAGAACCTATGGCCCGCAATTACAAGCAAATATTGCGCTACTTGCCTTTGCCCTTCCAGATGATACGCAGGGTATGGGCCATGATCTTGAAGTCGAGGGCCAGGGAGATATTTTCAATATAGATAAGATCAAATTTGCTGCGTTCGATCATATCATCCACATTTTCGGCATAACCAAACTGCACCATCCCCCAGCTGGTAAGGCCGGGTTTTACCTTGAGCAGGTATTTGTAATAGGGAAAACGGGCTACGATCTGGTCGATATAGTATTGCCGCTCGGGCCGTGGGCCTACCAGGCTCATTTCTCCAATCAGGATATTCCAAAGCTGCGGCAGTTCATCGAGCCTCCATTTGCGCATCACCTTACCCCAGGATGTTATGCGCGGATCATGGTCAGATGATAATGCCGGACCGCCTGCTTCTGCATGGGGGATCATGGACCTGAATTTATAAAGGCGGAAAGGTTTTCCCTTATAGCCTACCCGTTTCTGGGAGTAAAAGATGGGGCCGCGGTCGGTCAGCCATACACGCAGCATTACGTACAGCATGAGCGGAGACAGGATGATCAGCGAAAATGAGGCGGCCAGCACATCTATCAGTCTTTTGATATGCTCCTGCCATTCGGGTATCAGGTTGGTGCGAAGGTCGATAAGCGGAGCACCCAGCACATTGATCGTTTTGACCGATCCGGCCAGGATATCAAGCGTGTCGGGCAGAATCTTTATCTCCACATCCTTTTCACTTAACCGGTTGATCAGGTTTTCCAGCTGCGGATATTGTGTCTTTTCCAGACCCAACACCACCAGCTTAATGCCGTGCTCATCAATAACCTTTTCGAGGTTAGCTAACTCACCCAGTTGAGGCAGCAGTCCCTGCAGGGGAGCCGTCTGGCTGCTATTGCCCGTACTCACGAAACCGGCAAACCAGTAACCGCCATCGCCCAGTTGACGCGAGGTAGCCTTATACAGTTTCACGGCATTTTCCTGGCTGCCCAGCATGAGTGCCGGAAATCTGACACGACCGGTAAGCAGCTGCCATTTTACCTTATTAAGAAACAGCCAGCGGCAACCAAAAGTGAGCGTAAAATGAATGCCGCCCAGGAGTGCCAGTACGGAATAGAAATAGTGTGTGCCGGGCGAAGGGTCGTCGAAGATATATATAAAAAAAAGGGCCAGACTACCGAGTATGGTGCAGATGAGGGTCCGGAATAATTCTACCATCCGCGATTTTTTGTACAGCGAATTGTACGTACCGGCCAGTGTATATAATAAAATCCAGCCCGCAGGTACAATCAACACCGCATCGAGCCAGGATTTTTCAGGAAGGGCATGTTTTGCAGGGCCGAAAAGCCATTCGGTTCGCACAAGTGTTACAATAAGCCAGGAGAGGGCAGCAGCAAGATAGTCGGTCAGGATATACCAGGACAACGATATTTTCTTGTCAGCATTCATCAGTGTGAGATCACATTATTGCCGATTTTGGAAAGTATCTGGTGTGCCACATCCATGGCCATAAGACCATCGATTTCTGATACTACTGTTTTGGTGTTGGTAAGGATGGCGTTTTTAAAAGCGGTCAGTTCTTCTTTGATCGCATTTACTTCAGGTATGGCCGGGTTTGAAACGGCTACGGTCTTGGTGCCGCTATTGGTTTCGATATCAAAAGCAAAAACATTGGAGTCGCCCGGTTCTTTCAGCTTTATGATCTCCGTCTTTTTATTGAGGAAGTCGATACCGATATAAGCGTCTTTCTGGAAGAGTCTTATTTTCCGCATTTTTTTCATGGAGATACGGCTGCTGGTCAGATTGGCTACACAACCATTGTTGAATTCAATGCGCACGTTGGCTATATCGGGTGTTTCGGTCATAACCCCCACACCGCTGGCCGAAATACTTTTCACATCGCTTTTTACAATGCTGAGAATAATATCAATATCATGGATCATCAAATCCAGGATTACACTCACTTCTGTGCCACGGGGATTGAATTGTGCCAGCCGGTGTACTTCAATAAAAAGCGGCTGCAGGTGTACATCTTTTACTGCGAGAAAAGCGGGATTGAAACGTTCTACATGACCTACCTGGAACCGGATGCCGGATTCCCCGGCCAGCTTTACCAGCTGACGGGCTTCCTCCATGGTATTGGCCAGGGGCTTTTCTACAAAAACATGTTTTCCTTTTTTAATAGCTTTTTCGCACCAGTAGAAATGAAAAGTTGTGGGGGCTACGATATCCACGGCGTCCACGGCATCAATAAGGGAATCGGCATCCAGGAAGCGGGGCAGCTGATACTTTTCTGCCACTTCTTTGGCAGTATCATCATGCGGGTCATAAAAACCAACCAGCTCTACATCCGGAATTTCCTTCCAGTTGTTGAGATGAAATTTACCCAGATGCCCTACACCAATTACACCGATTTTTAACATGCCTGTTTTTTTGAATAGGCAAAGATAAGAAGGAAAGGCGGAAGGGCGAATTGAGGGAAAAAGGTATAAAAGTGTAAAGGTTTAAAGGGTTATGGACAGATACCTGCTTTATACCTTTAAACCTTTATACTTTTATACAATAGCAAAGGTCAGGGCTTTCTGAACGTTAACGCTATTTTTCCTTTATTCGCCCCGCTCTTCACCTTCAAAACAATCCGGTACACGGTAGCTGGCCATGATTGAAGCAGGCGTTTATCTTTTACGGCAACAGACTCTACGGAGGCTTCCAGTTGTTCTGGGTTATAGTCCAGTGCCAGTGCGCCGGAAGGGAGCGGAAAGCGGATTTGTCCGGGTTTTGCCAGTTCTGCCGGCAGGCTGGTCATAAAGTGCAGGGCAGTATTGCCATTGTTTTCCTGCAATTCATAGTTATCGGTGATGCTGAGCTGCTGGCCACGCGTAAGCAGATAGGTGCGTTCCCATTTCTTTACCGCGGCAGCGGCCGGATAGGCGGCTGCTATATCTAACGAGAAACGAACGGTCTTTTTGGATGCTGTAAAAACGGGGTTGGCAGCTTTGTAGGCGGCCCCCTCTTTCTGCATCACTCCATTGATGAAGGGCAGATTATGCCAGGCCGACTGCATGGTCCAGATGCTGTAACGTTCGGGGCCAAAAGTCTGCCGGGTATAAGTTTCGCTGCCGATATCGATCAATACCGGCTGACCATCATAAAAAACAATGCAACTGCCTACATCATTGTGATTATGGCTTTCGGCATTGTGTCCGCCCAGGGCAGAAAAATAAAATCCATCGGTACTGCCTGCCTGGTCACGGGCTGCCATGATCTGTGTGCCGGGCATCCACCAGTCTGCCAGTAATGGCTTACGGCCAGGTGTCTGTAAAACCAACGGAGCCACGAGGGCATTTTCGAGGGTGGCCTCAATGGTTTCGGCGGGCAACTGCTCTTTCCAGTTTTGCTGAGCGGCGAGATAACTGCCAAAACCGGTCATAATACTATCATTGGTTGCCTGACCATAACGGAAAATAAGTCCTGCATCAGGGTTCAGTTTTGCACTCGCATCTGCATAGTTGATGTAGTAACGGTCGTTGATATAGGCTTTGTAGATATAAGCGCCGATATTGCGGATAAGCGGATCGTTGAATTTATTAATAGCGCCACCGGTGGCTTTGCTGAGCAGATCGAGGTAGTTGAAAAGCATACCGCCGGCATGTGACCAGTAGGCAGGGCCTTCTTCACATCCACCATCGTCTTTGTAATAGTTGATGAATTTGTCGACCGACTGCATGCTTTTGTAAATGCTTTCGATGCGTTTCTTCTTGTCTTTTTCAATAAGGAGAATGCAGGTAAGCGCATTGAAGTTGCACCATACATTCCAGTTGTTGACCATTGCATCTTCCTTTAGCAGGCCCATCCACCAGAAATCGGTACGTGAATAATAAGGTTGTAATACCTGGCGGTCGATTTCTGCTGCAATGCGGGAAGCAATGAGTGGGCTTACTTTGTCAAACGAATTTTTGAAGAAATGATGGGTCCAGGCCATGAGGGCACCGGTGATGCCCACGCCCAGGTCAATAATAGGTTCTTTTACATCAGGCAGGCCATATCCTGCTTTCTGGATAGACAGGTGTGCCGAAAGAGCCCAGGTAGTCATTTCGCAGATACTCCAGCTTCCGTCAATGATCTGGGGTAAGAAGCGTCCTTTGCCTTCGGCCAGTTCGGCCAGTACCAGTTTCCGAAGTGTACCGGTATTCTGGCTGTTTATATTTTGCATCGTATCGCGGTTGCCCGTGCGCACAAATTCGAGGTAAGAGCTGGCTGGTACAATCTGCCATTTATAGTTCAGCACTTTTTCACCTTCCTTTATCCAGGCACTGCGGTAGGTAGCGGGTATCTTTTCCCAGCCGGCCCGGTCTTCGTAGGCCGGAAAGCCGATCCAGCTTTTATCCTGTTTAAGCCAGCCGGCCAGTTGGTCCGTGCTGATGGTACCGGCCAGCAGATTTCTTTTGCTTTGAGCCATCAGAAGGGCAGGAAGCAAAATCAGCAGAAGAGGTAAAATAATTTTTCTTGGCATGATCAAAAGTAGTTTAGTTAATAGGATCGGCAGGGATTATTGATAGACTCTGACATAGTCAATATAGTAACGGGCCGGTAAAATGGCGTCATCGGTAGGCCCCGGCCAGCCGCCTTCGTGCCCCAGTGCCAGGTTGAGCAGCAGGTAATTCTTTTTACGGAAAGGATCCTGCCCGGTATTATTGGCTTTGTTATTAGGAAAACTGAGATAAAGCTTGTTGTCGAAAAAGACATCAATTTTATCCGCATTCCATTCCACGGCATAAATATGAAAATCCTGGCTGGGGTCGGGTATCTTCAGACTGGTGCCGGCAGAGCTGTACCCACGGGCGGTAGTGTCGGGATAATGTACCGTTGCATAAACAGTGAAGGGATCTTTACCCAGAAATTCCATGATATCGATTTCGCCGCAGCGGGGCCAGCCCAGTTGGGCTCTGTTTTGTCCCATCATCCAGATAGCGGGCCAGGTACCTTTGCCCGCGGGTAGTTTGGCCCGTACCTCTATACGGCCATATAGCCAGGTCTGTTTGGTGAGGGTGTTGATGCTGGCTGAAGTATATTTTGCCAGGCTGTCTTTTTCCCCTGGTTTTGTTGAGCCGGGTACATAATAGGCATTGCGCCAGTTTTCTTTATGCGCTTCGAGTATGAGCAGACCGTTTTCAACGCGGCTGTTTGCCAGGCGTGCACTGGTATAATACTGCGGCTCATTGTTGCGCACAAAACCTTCTTCATATCCCCATTTGGCCGGATCGGGCAGACCAGTGTAATCAAATTCATCTGACCAGACCAGTTTACGCACCGGAGATGCCGGCGATGGAACCGGTTGCTGATGTCTGTTACAGGCAGTCAGCAGCATAATAAAGGCTATAAGGCAACAGGACTTTTGCATGTTTTTTATCTGCTATAAAGTTATCGGGTGTGGATTAAAAAATCATGCCCCCGTTTCGGAGCGAAACAAGGGGCATGCCTAACTGCTAATGAACGATTGCTGACACCTCAAACGTTAGTTGACCCAACCCGTATTCTGTGTAAGTGACGGATTGATTTGTATTTCGGCAGCTGGGATAGCCCAGGTATAGATATAGTCTCCTTTCCAGGTGTAAGAGGCCACGTTGGCACCCCATACCTGTTTGATGCCGTTGCCGGCATAGAATACTTTGTCTTTCCACGTGTTCCAGCGCAGCTCATCAAAATAGTTGATGCCTTCGTTGGGGAATTCGCGGCGGCGCTCATCGCGGATACGCTCACGCAGTTGATCCTGATTGGTTACTGTTGTAGCAGCTGAAGAGTTGAGCAGGCCCACACCGGCACGCTGACGTACAGTGTTTACCAGGTCTACTGCATCCTGGCTGAAACCGATCTCATTAATAGCCTCTGCCCACATGAGTGCGATATCTGCATAACGGATTATGGGGAAGTCTGTAGGACCCGTTACACGTGTAGTAAGCTGGGTAGATCCTTCATATACATATTTGCGATGCAGGTAATAGAAATTGCTGCGTGTATCGGTAAACAGGTCAAAGGTTGGTGATGATTCCAGCCGTGCGGGCCAGCGTGAAGTAAAGGTACGGTCTGCACCATCGATGGGGCGGCCCAGATAGGTGGCATAAGGCACAATAACGTTGGCATTCAGGCGGGGATCACGATTGGCATAAGCTGCCTTGATACGCGCTTCGTTGCCGGTAGGCAGGTAGAGCGACATATCCAGTCCGCGATTGGTGGCGGCGGTGATCTCAGCAGTCGTGAGATTGTCACGGAAGAAAAATACTTCACGTTTGGCGGCGGGCATGGCACTATAACCGGGAATCACATCATCCCAGTTGAATGGCGACCCATCGGCATTTTCATACAGGTCTACCAGGTTGGGAGAAATGAGGTAGGTGTTCCAGCATGAACCGAAAGAAGAACGTGTTCCGCAATAGAATTGGGTAGTGGATCCATAACCATCCTGGTTGATGTGCTGGAGGGAGAAGATCATTTCGTCTGATTTCTCGTTGGCCAGTGTAAATAAATCCTTATACGAACCAGTAAACAGTTTGTATCCGGCATCTTTTACTTTCTGGAAATCATTGATCGCATTCTGCCACTGCTTCAGGTACATATAGGTTTTACCACGCAGTGCATAAGCCGCACCTTTAGTGATATGGCCATACAGGCCATCACCGGCTGCATATTTGTTTGGCAGGTTGGGTTCGTTGATGGCATCGGTCAGATCCTGTAATACTACTTCCCAGATTTTAGCTTCTGTCTCACGGGGTCTTGAGGCATCATTTGCACCTACCGGCTCAAGGTAAAGCGGTACACCTTTATACAGTTGATTGAGACGGAAGTAGAAGTAGGCACGCAGAAATTTTGTTTCGGCAATATAACGCGACTTCTTCACATCGCTTGAAGGTGATTTGAGCGGAATGTTATAGATAGCATCATTGGCACGTTTTACACCTTCATACAACTGCTGCCAGTTGGTACTGAAGATGGAACTGTTGGCAGTAATGGTGCCGTTGAGCATGGCATCCATATCGCGCCCCTGGCCTACAACGCCGAGGCGGTCAAATTGATACAGCTCATTACCCGATGCACCGCCGGTACTGATACTGAGTCGGAGAGCCTGGTATACACCCGTTACGCCCTGATCGGTGAGTCCATCGGTAGTCCACATAGTTTCTGAACTGGCCGAGCTGTAAGGGGCGGTATCCAGGAGGCTTTTGCGGCAGCTGGTCATGATGGCTGCAGTAGTTATAAAGATTAATAGCTTTTTCATCAGCTTATTCTTTTTGAGTTTGTTGATAGTGATCCGGTCGTCAGGCGACAGGTTCGTTTTTTAGAAAGTTACTGTTACGCCTGCGGCAAATTGTCTCATAGTCGGGTATCCAACGCTTGAGCCGATCTCGGGATCAAGTCCGGGATACTTGGTAATCAGCAGCAGGTTTTCACCTGATACATATACGCGTGCACGGCTGATCAGTGCTTTGGATGTAATACGTGCCGGGATCGTATAACCAATCTGCAGATTTTTCAGTTTGAAGAAGCTGGCATTGTACAGCCAGAAATCATTGTATACTAAATTCTGCGCATCAGAGTTATATTTCAAACGGGGATATTTACCGTTGATGTTATTGTTGGGATCGTTGGGGTTGGCTTCATTGTAGTAATAGTGATCGTTGGCAATACGCTCTGTAACGTGGAAGCCGTTACGTGTAGCCACTGTATTGTAGCCATCGTTCCAGTAGTATTGCATGCCTGTAGCGCCCGCCCACAGCATGGAGAGATCAAAACCTTTCCAGCTTACGTTTACATTGAAACCAAAATTGTATTTGGGAGAAGTAGAGGTGCCGGTAAACTTACGGTCAAATGTATTACCATAGATGCCATCACCATTGTTGTCGGCATAGATGAAATCACCGTAGTTGAGCAGGTTTTTGTTGCTTGATGTGGCTACGCTCGATACAGGTGCAAAAGAGTAGCCGGCTGCAATCATGGCACGCACCCAATTGAGGTCATCTGCAGTACGGATCATACCATCTTTGGGACCGCCATTAATGTTTACGCTGCCGTCACCATTGGTATAGGAGCCATTGCCACGGTAGCGGTTGTAGATGTAGAAATCATACATCATATGATCTTCGAGGATCATAGAGTTGGCGCCGTTGTTAGACACAGCACCGATGTTGGTAGAATATACCTGGGTGCCATTTACATCTTTCCAGCCTTCCACCAGTTTGCCTTTATATTTTGTTACCTCGTTGTAGTTGTAAGCAAAGTTGCCACCTACTGAAAGGTTTACATCACCCAGTTTCTTGTTCCAGTTGAGGTTTAACTCAATACCGCGGTTAAGTACAGCTGCTGTATTTTGAATAGGAGCAGAGGCTGTACCCAGTACCAGGGGTATCGGAGGTGTGGTAAGGATACCATCTGTGAGACGGTTGTACCAGTCGATTTCTACATTCAGTGAGCGGAAAAGGGTCGCATCCAGACCGATGTTGGTCTGTGTAGTGCTTTCCCACTGCAGACCCAGGTTGGCAATACTGCCCTGGCGCAGACCGGCAGCAGCCAGGCCGTTGAAAGAATAAGGAACGGCGCTGTATACAGCCTGGTAAGCATAGTCACTCGCACTACCGTTATTGGTAGCACCAAAGTTACCCAGTTTACCCCATGAGGCACGGAGTTTCACATTTGTCAACGGCGTATTCAGATTCTGGAAGAAATTTTCGTCAGATATTCTCCAGCCGGCAGACACGGAAGGGAAATAACCCCAGCGGTTGCTTTTGGCAAAACGGGAAGAACCATCATAGCGGAGATTACCTTCTACCAGGTATTTTCCTTTATAGGCATAGTTGACACGGCCAAACCAGCTGCGTACTGCGCGATCATATTCCTGACCGTTAGCATTGTTTGAAGTATTACCTGCAGATCCCAGCGTGGTGATAGTATAGTCGATCAGACCCAGTTTGCTTGCGCCGAAATCATAATAATTGAAGTACCACTCATTATATCCTGCCAGAGCGCCGATCTCATGGTCATTGCCAATACGGGTATTATAACGCAATACCTGGTCGATCGTGATGCGGTAATCTTTATTGAACGCGTATGAAGTAGAGAGCAGATCAGGAGTAGGTGAAGCAAAACGAAGCGTATTGGTCGCAAAATCCCAGCGATCTGTAGGATTGGTATGTGAATTACGTTCTTCAAAACGGGTCTGATAGTTGAACCGTGATTCAAAACTCAGTCCTTTATAGATATTGAAAGTAGCGTACAGTGTAGTATTGAACCGTGATTCCTGGTCATGTCCGCCCGTTCCATACAGGTAGCTTACAATGTTGTTGGCATTGGCTGATTCTTCGGGAGCGGATGGGTAACCAAATTTACCGTTATAATAAGGATATACACCCGGTGTAGTTTGGCTCAGGAAGTTAAAAACGTTATCGGTATTAGCCATACCATAGGTTTGCATGGAAGCAAATGTTTGTGTACCTACCGTGATCACCTTATTTATCTTGGCCTCCAGGTTGGCACGGAACTGATAACGTTCTGTACCTGTATTCTGCATCAGGCCGGGGTTATTGAGGTAGTTCATGGAGAGCAGGTAGGCAACCTTGTCGCTGCCGCCGCTTACAGAAATGTTATGGTTTTGACCGGCTCTTTTGCGGAGCACAGCATCATACCAGTCTGTATTGGGATAGGCGAGCCAGTTAGGTACGCCATTGACATTGGTGCCATTGGGATTAGCTGTGGCCGTTTCCCATTCCTGGATACGGGCATCTGAGAACAGGGTGGCCTGGCCCAGGTTGTTAAGGCTTTCGTTGATCAACCGCATGTGACGTGCATAGTTGGTCACAAAATCGATTTTATTGATGGGCTCAGTTTGCGTAGCGTAACCGCTATAGGTCACATTCGTTTTACCCTTTGTGCCTTTCTTGGTGGTAATGAGGATTACGCCATTGGCGGCAAGTGAACCATAAATTGCTGCCGAGGCGGCATCCTTCAGCACTGACATAGACTGAATGTCGTCCGGATTCACCGCATCCATGGATCCGATGATACCATCTACCAGTACCAGTGGCGAACTGTTGTTGAGCGTACCCACACCGCGGATGTAGATATTGGCTCCGTCAGAACCGGGCTTGCCCGAACCCTGACGTACAAATACACCTGGTGCCAGACCCGCCAGTGCAGATGATACGTTTGTGACCGGACGGCTGGCCAGATCAGCAGCAGAAATCGATGCAACCGAACCGGTCATGTTTACTTTCTTTTGTGTGGCATAACCTACCACCACCACATCGCCCAGGCTACCGGGCTTCGCCTTGAGGCTGATGCTTACAACAGCCTGATCGCCTACTACGAGAGTAGCCAGTTCAAAGTTTACGGATGTAATTTCCAGTGTTGCACCTTCCTGTGCAGTAATGGTAAACTTACCGGCATTGTCGGTGGTAGTCCCATTCTTCGTGTTTTTGACAAATACAGACGCTCCGGCTACCGGCATACCCGATTCATCGGTCACGGTTCCGGTAATAGTTTTGGTCTGCGCTAAAAGTGTGAGCGGAAGCAGAAAGACGAGCAGCAAAGTGGCAAGTCGTTGTTGTAGCATAAGCAGATGTTTTAAAATAAGGGGTTAAACTCTGCCTGCAAGAGGGCATGCCCTGTATCAGGGGCGGTTTTCTTTCTGGCAAGAGTCAATGCAAATTTGTAAGGAGATAAAAATTAAAGGGGGGAGAATCATAAAAGATATGAGTGATTATTTTAAAAACCACGCAATTTGTTGATTCCCAATTTGGATAATTGTAAAACCACCCAATATTCTACCATATTAATATGCAATTTGCCTGAATAAGGCGGGGAGTGAAGAGGTGGAAGGTAGAAGGAGACGACCAAAGATTTAGCTGTTTCCCTTTCACCTTCTACCTCTATCCTTCCACCTTTATAGTCAGTTAATGGGCTTGTGATCCTGGATATACTCGCGCGGATTTTTGCCATACTGCTTTTTAAACTCCTGGCTAAAGTATTTGCGGTCATAATAACCTACCGCAGCGGCTACTTCATTCACGTTTAATTGTTGTCCGCGCAGGAGTTCTGCTGCCTTTTTGAGACGGATGGATTTGATAAAATCATTGACCGACATATTGGTCACCGCTTTTATCTTTTTATATAATACCGGCACACTCATGGCCAGGTGACGTGAAAGCATATCAACCCCAAATTCAGGATTATCAAGGTTATCTTCAATAAACTGAATGACCTCCTGAAGATAGGCCTGCTCGGTAGTATTGGATGCAGGTACATCTGCTGCAGGTGAAGCGGGAGGTGCCGGATGGGGAACCCAGCTTTGCTGAAAGTGTTCACGCAAACGTTCGCGTGAGAGCAACAGATTACGCACATTCAGCTCCAGCACCTTTGTGCTGAAAGGTTTCGTTACGTACAGATCGGCACCATTTTCCAATCCACTCACTTTGTCATTTTGTGTGCCCTTTGCGGTCAGGAGTATTACAGGAATATGGCTGGTACGCGTATCTGTCTTGAGGTGGTAACACATCTCCACACCTTCCATTTCGGGCATCATCACATCGCTGATGATGAGGTCAGGTATTTCTGTGCGGGCCAGCTCCAGTCCCTGCACACCATCTCCAGCCTCCAGCACCCTGTACTTATCGGCAAAGGTGTCGCGCACCAGGGCCCGCAGGCTGATATTGTCTTCTACTATTAATATGGTGTTGCCCGCTTTTTCGCGGAAATTATCAGCCACTTCAGTACCCAGGTCTATCGGATCAACCAGTGATACAGATGGACGGCGTACCGGCTCATCAATCCATTTCAGCTGATCTGTATCAAAATGACTGTATCCCTTGGGCAGGGTCACTCTAAACGTGGTACGCCCATCCTGGTTATCGGTGGCAGGCACACTTTCGACCACAATAGAGCCATGATGCAGCGATATGATCGTACGTGCCAGGGCCAGGCCAATACCATAACCTGTGTTCTGCACACCATGATCGGCCACCTGGAAAAAATTGGTAAAAACCTTGTCGAGGTACTCCGGCGCTATGCCCCGGCCATTGTCAGTAACGGCTACGATCACTTCCTTTTCGGCATCTTTTATTTCAAGTGTGATCGTGCCGTTTTGGGGTGTAAAACGGATGGCATTTGTGAGCAGGTTGATAAAAACTTTTTCCATCTGCTCGCGGTCAAAATATACCGCAATGGCATCTGTATGCTGTACAAAGGAGAGTGTGATGTTTTTATGAATACAGGCATCCCGTACACTTACATATATTTCCTCCAGGAAGGCGATAATATCATGCTTGCCGGGGTAAAGCTTCATATTGCCCGTTTCGGCTTTTCTGAAATCCATTAATTCGTTAACGAGCCGTAATAAGCGATTGGCATTTTGCTGTACCGCTCCCAATTGCTGGCGCACAAAATGATTGGTCTCCTGCGATTCCAGCATACGGTCTACCGGCGCTGTAATGAGAGTAAGGTGAGTACGTATCTCATGCGAGATATTGGTAAAAAAGTTGAGTTTTACATGGTGCAGTTCTTCTTCCTTTTTAAGCAATGCACCCAGGAAGAAATAACGCACAATCAAAAAGCCCACACCGGCAATAGCGAGGATATAAATACAATAAGCCCACCAGGTAAGCCAGAAGGGTGGCAGTACAGTTATTTTAAAAGAAACAGGATCACTCCAGATGCCATCATTGTTGGCGCCTTTTACAAGAAAGTTGTACTGACCAGGCGGCAGGTTGGCATAGTTTACAGCAGGTGTGCCGGTAAAGTTCCAGGCCTTGTCATAACCTTCAAGCTTATAGGCATAGCTGTTCTTATTGCTTTTGATATGATTAAGTACCGCAAAATCGATACCCACCATATTCTGATTGTACCGCAGTGTCACTCCCGCTGTATGGGAGATAGACTGTGGTAATAAATGTTGCTGGTCACCCGGTTTTATCGCTTCATTAAACAGTCTCAGATCAGTCAGCACCAGCCGCGGTACTTTTTGATTGGACTGAATGCGGTCAGGAAAAAAATGTGTGATACCATTAAAACCGCCAAAGAAAAACTCACCGGCATCGTCTTTAAAAAAGGATTTAAAGTTAAATGCATTGCCGGCAATACCGTCACTCACCGTAAATATCTGCAACTGGTCCTGTGCGGGGTTAAATTTCAGCAGACCATTGTCTGAACTCATCCAGAGGTGTCCCTGCTGATCTTCCAGTATACCCATAATGTTTCGGGTATTGAGTTTGTTGTCCTGGCTTACATAATCCAGGCTATGCGTGTTTTCGTTGTAGCGGGTCAAACCGCTTTGACGCATACCCATCCATATCTGTGAGCGGCGGTCCTGCAATACGCAGTTGACCTGTTCATTACTTATTTTCTGAAATGTTTCATTGGTAAGCAGGTATAGTCCATCGGAAGTAGCGATCCACAAACGGCGTTTGTCATCTTCATAGAAATAGCTGGCGGTACCGCCAAACGGCGCCGACTGGGTAAATGTATTGTTGACGGGTTCCAGTCCATGTGTTGTCTTGTTAAACAGTTTTATGCCCAGTGTGGATCCTACCCAGAATCTGCCGCGACTGTCTTCAAATACACTCAATACTTCTGAGTTGAGGGTAGTAGCATCATTTTCTTTAAATAAATAACGGCGAAAACTGCGTGTGGCAGGATCTAAGTGGTTGAGGCCTCCGCCGTGTGTGCCGCACCAGATATTTCCTTCACGGTCACGGTATACCACTTTTATAAGATTGGAACCGATACTGAGTGGGTCAGCGGCATTATGTTTATAGCTCGTAAAGAGGCCATTGCTTCGGTCGTAGTAGTTGAGGCCGCCGCCTTCTGTACCGATCCAGAGATTTTTTTTCTCATCTTCCGTAATACTGCTGATTACATTATTGCTCAGAAAGTTGGGGGCATCTTTTTTACGCAGTACGGCAAATTCGGTATTGACCGCATATGTGTAATTGAGGCCGCCAAAATAAGTACCGGTCCAGATATTGCCACTCACATCCTGGTACAGGCAATGCACACTGTTGTGGCTCAGGCTGTGCGGATCGCCATCTTTCTGCTGAAAGGAATAAACAAACCGGAGGTTTTCATCCAGCACGCTGATGCCTTCCTGTGTGCCGATCCATAGCAACCCGGATTTGTCGAGTAATATTTTGCGTACATTATTATTGATGAGAGAGGGCTGGCCGTTTATATGCAGAAAGCGGCGAAAGCGATCTGTGCCCGGCTCCAGCATATTGAGGCCATTGTTGAGGGTAGCCGCCCAGATACGGCCAAAACGATCTTCTTCAATACCCGTGATCAGGTCTGCGCTAAGGGTAGCGGCATCGGTAGGGTTATGCCGGAATACTTTCATACCCTGCGTCTGCCCGTTGGGCAGTTGCAGCAGGCCGGCAATGGTGCCTATCCATATATGTCCGTTTCTGTCCTGGGCAATAGACCGCACACCCACATCTGAAGCCACACCCGAGCTTTTCGGAAAGTCAACCGCTATCAGGCGGTCATTGACCATATTATAAAGGCCTTCATTGGTACCTACCCAGAGTCGTCCGCTTCGGTCTTCGAAGATGCTGGCAAAAGAAAGCTGGTGATCGCGGGGCGAGGCAATACGCTTGAAACGATCCAGTGCAGCATCATATTTATTAAGACCAAAATAGGTGCCTACCCACATCTGATTGCGGGAGTCGTTGAGGATCGATAAAATATTATTATTGGTAAGCGTAGTGGAATCGTTTTGCCGCGACTGGTAAATGCGGAAGCGGTAACCATCATAGCGGTTAAGTCCATTGCTGGTGCCAATCCAGATGAAACCCTGTTCATCCTGGCTTACGGATAGTACCGCATTTTGCGAAAGCCCGTTTTCTACCGTGAGGTGATGAAAGGCGATGCTTTGCGCAACACCAGCCACCGGGCACAGCAGGTACAGCACCAGGTATAATATGGAGTGTCTTTTCAGCATGGCTAGTAATCAGGTAAGCCGGTTTCCACCAGGGGTACTATCCGGTCATAAATCCTTGCTGGCTAAATTTACGATTGAAAACCAATAAAGTGTGCAATATTTAAAATACTCACCTCATTTACTTAAGATTATCCCCCTTTTGTGCGCATGTTGTGAAGGAACTTTACCCGGATCAATAAACCGGCTTGCCACAGCCGGATGGCGCTGCCATTTTTTGGTTAACTTACCGGCGATTGCTGATGGACAGGAAACGGTGAAATGCCTGCCGGGTTAAGTGCAAAACTGATACAGGAACATGAAAAAACGATTGAACAGGCCGGTACTGATAGGTGTCCTTCTTTTTGCGGCAGTGCTCCTCATTGCCCGCATGGGTTTCTCCGGCAACCTCGCCATCCCCGACGAAGTAAAAGCCGCCATGGCCGCTCTTCCGGATCAGCTTGATTATAACATTCATGTAAAAAAAATATTATCTGACAAATGCTTCAGTTGTCATGGACCCGATGCCGCCAAGCAAAAGGGTGACCTGCGGCTGGATGTGGCCAAAGCCGCTTATGGCAAAACCACCGAAAGCGGACGCAAGGCCATCAAACCCGGCAGCCTTGCTAAAAGTGATGTAGCACACCGCATACTCAGCGACGATGCGGAGTACCGTATGCCCACACCCGCTTCGCACCTGAGCCTTACCACCGAAGAAAAAGCCATTCTCCTGAAATGGATTGATGAAGGCGCTGAATATAAACCCCACTGGGCTTTTCTGCCCATAGAAGCCCATGCGCTGCCCGCTGTACAAAACAAATCATGGGTGCGCAACGATATTGACCGCTTTGTACTGAATCGCCTCGAAAAAGAAGGTATAGAACCATCTGCAGAAGCCGACAAAGAAACGCTTATCCGCCGCGTGGCATTTGACCTTACCGGCATATCACCCGGCATTGCAGAAATCGATGCATTTGTGAAAGATACTTCGCCCGATGCCTATGAGCGTATGGTAGATCGCTATCTGCAATCGCCACACTACGGTGAACGTATGGCTGCTTACTGGCTCGATGTAGCCCGCTTTGCCGACAGTCATGGCTACCTCGACGACAAACACCGCGATGCATCGCCCTGGCGCGATTGGGTCATCAGCGCATATAACCGGAATATTCCTTTCGATCAGTTTATTACCTGGCAGCTGGCAGGCGATCTGCTGCCCAATGCCACTCGCGAACAGATACTGGCAACCGGCTTCAACCGCAATCAGAAACAAAACAGCGAAGCGGGTATCATTCCCGAAGAATTCAGGGTAGAATACAATGTAGACCGCACCAATACACTGGGTACGGCACTTATGGGACTTACAGTGGGCTGTGCCAAATGCCATGATCATAAGTATGACCCTATCAGCCAGAAAGATTATTTCTCACTCTATGCTTTCTTCAACAGCACATTTGAACTGGGTAGCTCCAATTATGGTGCTGATAATAATATTGTACCGGGTCCAACATTGATGCTGCCGACTGCCGAGCAGGAAACGAAAGTAGCAGAGTTGCGGCAATGGCTGAACCGTCATACAACTGCTCCGGTAAATAATACGGCTACTCCGGCTGCATCATTGCAGGATAAAATGATCGCCAATCTTTCCTTTGATAAAGTTGAAAACATCAGCACCTCTACCGGTAAAAAAACCGAGACCATTCCTGCTATGCGCAATGAGGTGAATCCGCGTCTCTCGGCCGCCACCCATTACGTAGAGCAGGCCGAAGGTAAAATGGGCAAGAGTCTGCTGCTCGATGAGCAGACCGGCGTCAACTTTCCTCCTTACCAGGTAGGAGCTTTTGAACGGTATGAACCTTTTTCCTTTTCGCTCTGGATAAAGGTTCCCAAACGTTACGAAGAGTCGGCCATTTTGCATCACAGCGACCCCCGCCGTTATGGCTTTCAGGGATATGACCTGCTGCTGAAAGAAAACAAACTCAACTTTCGCCTCATGCATGCATTTCCGCATGATGCCATCAGCGTGTTGTCGAAAGCAGCATTAGATTCCAATAAGTGGTATCATATTGCCGTAAGTTATGATGGCAGCAGTACGGCTGCCGGCGTTAAATTGTATATCAATGGTCAGCCGGTACAGCAGGAGGTGGAATATGATAACCTTAAAAAGAATATCAGGCCATTTCCCAATGTGCATAAAGTGGTCTGGTTTCGCGGCCTGGCTTTTGGTGCACGCGAACTCGAGCGTACAATGAAAGGAGCGCAGCTCGATGAGTTTTATTTATTCAATAATCAGTTGACAGATGCAGAAGCGGCCTGGCTCTATCAGACGGTACGCCTGCCGGTAGCTGCCAGACATACACCTGCCCCATCATCGGCTGATAGCATTTTTATTCAGCGTAAAAACCTCGCCGATGTATATGATTCTACCAAAGAAGTAATGGTAATGGGCGATCTTCCCCAACCACGGGTGACGCATGTATTGCTGCGGGGGGTATATGACAGTTATGGTGATGTTGTACAACCGGCCACACCGGCTTCAGTGCTGCCTTTTCCTGATTCTCTTCCCAAAAACCGGCTTGGATTGGCACGCTGGTTGTTTCTGCCACAAAATCCGCTTACCGGTCGCATTGCTGTAAACCGTATATGGGAAATGTATTTTGGGCGTGGCCTGGTAAAGACGACTGATGATTTTGGCAACCAGGGTGAGATGCCCACGCATCCTGAGCTCATGGATTACCTCGCCCTGAAATACCGCAAAGAAGGATGGAATACGAAACAACTGCAGAAGTTTATTCTCATGAGTGCCACGTACCGGCAATCGTCGGTGATAAGGCCGGAACTCTTGCAGGTTGATCCGGAAAACAAACTGCTTGCACGCAGTTCGCGATACAAGATGCCGGCCGAAATGATACGCGACAATGCGCTTTCGGTAGCGGGCCTGCTTTCTTCGCGCATCGGTGGTCCCAGTGTGTATCCCTATCAGCCAGCCGGCCTGTGGGAAGCTCTCAGCGATAAGAGCTGGCGCTATGTATATAAACTGTCAAGTGGCGAAGATCTCTTCCGGCGCAGCATTTATACAATTGTAAAGCGTTCCAGTCCGCCGCCATATATGCTCATCTTTGATGCACCGGACCGCAATTTCTGTACAGTAAAAAGACCCGTATCCAGTTCACCGCTGCAGGCGCTTGTCCTGATGAACGATCCCACTTTTGTGGAAGCTTCCAAATTTATAGCACAGCGTATGCTGCAGGAGGGCGGAGCTGATATGACTGCCCGTCTGGGTTATGGTTTCCGTCTTATAACGGGTCGTACACCTACTGCAAAAGAGCAGGAACTGCTGGGTAAGATGTATGATACCGAACTGGCTCATTATAAATCCCAGCCCGCCAAAGCACGTAAGCTGCTCGATGTGGGTGATGCGCCCTTCAGTACCCAAAGCGATATTATCAACCTGGCCGCCTGTTCAAATGTGGTCATGGCATTAATGAATACAGATGAATTCGTAACCAGAAAATGACGAATCATGGATGAGATCAGTAAACATTTTTATAACAGCAGCCGCCGCGATTTTTTGCGCGGTTCGGCACTGGGCCTCGGCAGTATAGCACTGGGCGGCCTGCTGGGCTGTGAGTCGGGTGTAAAGCAGGTGGTAAAAAAAATGGTGGCCGGTGAGCGGGATGAGAACCATCCGCTTATTAATCCGCATTTTGTACCGCGTGCCAAACGGGTAATCTATCTGTTTCAGAGTGGCGGCCCCTCGCAAATGGAGCTGTTTGACTATAAGCCTCATTTATACCAGATGCACGGACAGGAAATACCTGCCAGCGTACTGGGTAATGGCCGCGTATCGGGCATGGTGTCGAATCAAAACGGTTTCCCGCTGGCGCAGCCTGCGGCCACTTTCAAACAATATGGAGCCAGCGGCGCCTATATGAGCGACCTGGTACCGCATACGGCCGGTATCGTTGACGACATCTGTATTGTGAAGAGCATGTTTACCGAGCAGATCAATCATGAGCCTGCAGTGATTTTTACACAGACAGGCAACCAGTTGAGCGGCCGCCCCAGCATTGGCTCCTGGCTCAGCTATGGACTGGGCAGTCTCAATCAGAATCTGCCTTCCTTTATTGTAATGGTATCGAAAGGCGGCGGCGATCAACCCATCAGTAACCTGGCCTGGAGCAACGGCTTTCTGCCATCGCACCACCAGGGTGTGCAGTTTATGCCCGGTAAGGATCCCGTACTTTATCTTTCTTCTCCCGATGGAGTAAACAGAATCGATCGCCGGCGTGCGCTGGATTATATCCGCCAGTTTAACCTGCTGCAAAAAGATAAGTGGCAGGATCCCGAGATAGACAGCCGCCTCAATCAATACGAAATGGCTTATCGCATGCAGATGGCTGTACCCGAAATAGCCGATCTCAGCAATGAGCCTGATCATATCCTGGATATGTATGGCCCCGATGTACGCACTCCCGGTACATATGCCTACAACTGCCTCATGGCACGCCGCCTGGCCGAAAAGGATGTGCGTTTTATTCAACTCTATCACCTGGGCTGGGATCACCATGGCAACCTGGCATCGGGTATACGCCGCGCCACACAACAAACCGACCAGGCTTCGGCTGCACTGGTAAAAGACCTGAAGCAAAGAGGCCTGCTCGATGACACACTGGTAGTATGGGGTGGTGAATTTGGACGCACCAGTTTCTGTCAGGGTAAACTCACACCCACCGAGTTTGGACGCGACCACCACCCGCGTGCTTACAGCATCTGGATGGCTGGTGGCGGATTACGCAGCGGTATGGTCTACGGAGAGACAGATGATTTTGCACACAATATTGTCAAAGATAAAGTACACGTACACGATTTTCAGGCGACCCTGCTGTACCTGCTGGGTATAGATCATGAAAAATTCACCTACAAAAGCCAGGGACGCCGCTACCGGCTTACCGATGTATCGGGCGAAGTAGTAAAAGCCATCATTGCCTGATATGAAAAGAAGGACCTTTCTCAGAAACTCACTGGCATTGGGTGCAGCCGGGCTGGTGAGCTCGCCATTTAATATCATTCATGCCCAATCCCGTAAAGGCGAGATCATTGGTCATGGCGATTTCCGCTACAGGATCAATGAGTCCTGGGGAAAGCTTGACCCCGCCGTAAATCCTGTTAAAGACTGTCATGAAATGGTGATGGACAGCCGCAAACGGCTGATTATGCTTACCAATGAAACGCGTAATAATATTATTGTCTACGACAAGAGCGGCAAATTGCTGGAGACCTGGGGGCACCAGTTTCCCGGCGGGCATGGTCTCACCCTGCACAACGAAAACGGAACAGAATATCTTTATATAACAGATATTGACCTGGGTGAAGTATACAAGACCACCCTCGACGGCCGTGTACTGCTTACAATCCGTCATCCCAAATTCATCGGCGCATACGGGGAATGTGATAAATTCAAACCTACCGAAACCTGTATCGGTCCCAATGGAGATATTTATGTGGCAGATGGTTACGGATCACAATTCATCCTGCAATATTCACCCAAAGGAGAATTCATCCGTAAGTTTGGTGGCGACAGTTACCGTGAGGATAATTTCAAACAAGTGCATGGCGTAGCGCTGGATACACGCGATGCATCCAATCCGGTATTAATGTGCACCGACCGGATGAAGAATTGCTTTAAACGCTTTTCACTCGATGGTAAATATCTTGACTCTATCTATCTGCCCGGCATCTATATGAGCCGGCCGGTGATCGATGACGATATGCTCTATGCCGGTGTTTGTTTTTCGGCGCTCAAGCATCATATGCTCACTTACAATTCAGGTTTTGTAACCATTGTAAATAAGCAGGGCAGGGTAGTATCCAATCCGGGCGGCACACGCCCCCGTTACAAAAACGGAGAGCCTGAACTCATGATGCAGGATAAGCCTGTCTTCAAACACTGCCACGATGTATGTGTGGATGATGATAAAAATCTCTACGTGTGCCAGTGGAATGCAGGAGGCACCTATCCTGTAAAACTGGAACGAGTATAATTTAATGCGATAAAGAAACCGGAATGCTGCTTAGCCTTGGCGAATGGATGAGTTATTTTGGACATTTTCACCCCCTGTTTGTCCATTTACCTATCGGGATACTGATCCTGGTATTTGTACTGGAATATATTCAAGCCAGGTCAAAACAGCCTGATCTGCGGCGGGCTATATCGATTTCGCTGGCCGCCGGTTTCATCACAGCAGTATTTTCCTGTGTTGCCGGATGGCTGCTGGGGCAGGATGGAGGATATGCTGCAACCACGTTGAAACTGCATCAGTGGATGGGCATCAGCCTTGCTGCCGTAACAGGTATAGGCTGGTGGCTGCAGAAATATGCTGCCCCCCGATTTTACCGTGTCATACTCGGGGTAATTTTTCTTCTGCTCATGATCACTGGTCACTATGGCGGTAGCCTCACGCATGGTGATGATTACCTCACCGCCGGACTACCGCAACCCGTTGCAGGCTGGCTGGGGACAGAAGCCAGCAAAGATTCGGTCAAACCACGGGCACCCATTGCTGATATTAACCGGGCACAGGTATATGCTGATCTTGTAATGCCTGTATTGCAGGAAAAATGTTACAGCTGTCACAGCGCGCAGAAAATAAAAGGCGCATTGCGGCTCGACACCGAAGCCCTGCTGATGAAAGGGGGTAAACATGGTCCGGTAGTAAAGGCAGGTGATGCCACTGGCAGCGAACTGATCAAAAGACTGCTGCTGCCTGCTGAAGATGATAAGCGGATGCCACCAAAAGACAAAGAGCAGCTTACCAAAGAAGAAATTGCCCTGCTGCACTGGTGGGTGAGTGCCGGACTGCCCATGAAACAACAGGTGGCAGAAATGAAACCAGACTCAGCTACCAATCAATTGTTGCACACATTTGCCAGCGGAGCTACTACCGCCAGCACACCCGCACCGCTGTCGCCCGTACTGGAGACAAAACCGCCGGCTGCTGACTCCATGGCAGTACAGGCATTAATCAAACGAAAAGTACTCGTAAGCCCCATTGCCAAAGAACAGACCCTGCTCGATGTGAGCTGTATTAATGCCGCCGATTTCGCCGATACAGATATGCCCTTGCTGCTGGCTGTAGCGAATAACATTGTTTTTCTTCAGGCAGAAAACACCCGGATCAGCAATGCGGGGCTAAAAGAGTTTAGCCGTTTTACCAACCTGGTACGGCTCAACCTTGCAGGCAACGGCATTACCGGCAGCGGCATTACACCCTTATTAGCACTTACACATCTGGAATATATTAACCTTACAGGTACCCAGCTCGATGATGCGGGACTGATGCAGCTGGCAGGGTTACCGGCCCTAAAGAAAATATATGCCTGGAATACCCGTGTTACTACTGCCGGGGCAGCCGCCTTGCGCGCAAAAAAGCCGGACATACAATTACAGTTGGGAGCAGAATAAATAGTGAATACCGGTAATAAAGGTGAAGAAATAAGTGAAAGCTCTGCTTTGAAAGTCAATATATTGTGTAGGTTTTATAAAAACCCCTGCAATCATTTAAGATATTCTACCCGGCAACAGCGCAAATTTCCAAGATTTGTAAAATGCCGGTCTCCGTACCGGAGAACTCAGAACCAGATCGAAGATATTACCAGGTATGCGGTTTGTTTGCCAATTGGTCCTTCTCTTGTTGCCCCCCCTTTTGCTCACTGCACAGGTGAAAAGGGATATGCTTATCCATGCCGCTACACCTGGTCAGCTGAATACTCATTTTGATCCCGCTGCCGCCAATGCACTTTATCCCGCGTACGAAAACAGGAAGGCCTGGGATTCCATCGCTCCCGCTTACAGGCACCAGCTCATCAGCCAGGGCGAGGAGGCGCTCGGTTACAAATGGCAGGTAGTGCCGGCTTCGGTATACCTGGAGTTTGTACGTACCGGCGAGCGTTATGTAATGGAAGATATTTTTAACCAGAATCTCAATGCCATCAAAAAACTGGCATTTGCAGAGCTGGCCGAAGGCCGCAAACGATTCATTCCGCAACTCATCAACGGTGTATGGGCTATGTGCGAGATCACGAGCTGGTCTATTTCAGCAAGCATCGGCCTGCAGAAAAAAGGGGCCGGCCTGCCCGATGTGGAAGAGCCAATTGTGGAACTCGGAGCCGGCATTACAGCCAATGCCATGGCCTGGACGTATCACTTTTTCAAAAAAGCCTTTGCTGAAGTAAATCCGTTGATAAGTGCCCGGCTGAAGCAGGAGATTACCCGCCGCTTCCTCACGCCTTACTATACCCGCAACGATTTTTGGTGGATGGCGCTTGACGGCCGTACCCGCATGGTGAATAACTGGAATGTATGGCTTAACTACAATGCGCTTACCTGTCTGCTTTTGGTAGAGGATGACCGGCAAAAGCAGTTGGATGGCATTTACAAAAGCATGCGTTCGGTCGATCAGTTTATCAATTATTACAAAAATGATGGCGCCTGCGAAGAGGGCCCTGCCTACTGGTCGCACGCCGGAGGAATGTTGTACAACTACCTGGCACTGCTAAAACAGGCTACCGGTGGGTTTGTCAATCTGTTTGACAGTACACTTATCCGCAACATCGGCAGCTATATCTGCAAAGCCTATATCGACAGCAATTATTATCTCAACTATGCCGATGCATCGGCCCGCCTGAGGGGAGATGCCGGCCTGATCTACCAGTTTGGAAAAGCATTGCAGGATAAAACTATGACTGGCTTCGGTGCTTACCTGGCCAGACAACAACACCTGGCAGACAGTTTACCTGCCGATACGTATTATGGAATGCTGCGGCATTTGTTTGGTGCAGACGAAATGCTGGCAGCTACCGCGCAACCTCCTTACCTCCGCGATGCCTGGATGCCGGAAACGGGTATAGCTGTGGCACGCGATGAATCAGGTAGCGCCAAAGGTTTTTATTTCTCCGCACTGGCCGGCCACAACGACGAAAGCCATAATCACAACGATGTTGGTACCTGCGTACTTTTTTATAATGGACAACCCATACTGATAGATGTTGGCAACGAAACCTACAACCGTCAAACTTTCAGCGCCGAACGATACAGTATCTGGACAATGCGCTCGGCTTACCACAACGTGCCGCTGATTAATGGTGTGGAGCAGAAGGAAGGCAAAAGGTTTACTGCAACCGCCGTGCAGTTCAATTCATCGGGCACGCAGGCGAGCTTCACCGCAGATATTGCGGCAGCCTATCCCGAAGCAGCAGCAGTAAAAAAATGGAAACGGAGCTATCAACTGAAACGAAAAAAATCATTCCTGATCAGCGATCGGTACAGTCTCACTACCAACAATGGTAAGACAGAACTGCATTTTATGACCAGTGCACAGGTGCAGGTGGTCAAAGATGGCTTACTCAGGTTTACAATAGGAGAGGTAAGCCTGGATATGACCTACTCTCCTAAATTTTTTCAGGTAAAACTGGAACCTGTGGAGGTCACGGATAAAAAACTACTGCAAAGCTGGCCACCTGTCATTACCCGGCTGGTATTGCAGCTTACTAACACACAAACAGAAGGAAATACAGAACTGCTTTTTCGACCGTCGAAACAGCCTTATTAAATCTTATTGCATGAAAAGATATGCTACACTCTTATTGGGTCTCACCGTTGTGCTGGGAGCATCGAAGTGTCCGGATAATGAAACAAAATTTGTAAACGATAATATGCAGTCTGCCGGCAACCAGGTCAAACTGCTGCTGAAAGATGCGGGGACGGGCAACAGGTTTCCCCGTACTATTAACAGCCAGGGCAAACTGGTATCTACCAGTATGTACGACTGGACTCCCGGATTTTTCCCCGGCAGCCTCTGGTATTCGTATGAATATTCGCAGGATCCGGCATTGAAGCAGGCTGCTACGCAGTGGACAGAAAAGCTGGAGCCGCTGCGCGACTTTAAGGATCATCACGATCTCGGTTTTATGATGTACTGCAGCTATGGTAATGCCTACCGCCTAACCGGCAAAGAGGCCTACCGCGAAAACCTGATACGGGCCGCCCGATCACTCTGCACCCGTTTTGATGCTGTGACCGGTTGTATCAAGTCATGGAACAGCTTCAAGTCGTGGCATGGCGATAAGACGTATAATTTTCCGGTGATAATAGATAACATGATGAACCTCGAGCTGTTGTTCTTTGCAACAAGGGTTACGGGTGACAGCTCTTTTTATAAAGTAGCCGTTACGCATGCCAATACCACGCTCAAAAATCATTTCCGGGAAGACTTCAGTTCGTATCATGTAGTATGTTATGATACGCTTACGGGTAAGGTGCTTGCACAGGAGACCGCACAGGGCTATGCAGATAATTCTACCTGGTCGCGCGGCCATGCCTGGGCGATCTATGGATATACCATGTCTTACCGCGAAACGCAGGATCCTAAATACCTCGATGCCGCCATTCGGCTGGCAGACTGGTATCTTAATAACAAAAACCTGCCTGCCGATAAAGTGCCGCTCTGGGATTTTAATGTACAGCAGAAAGGGTATACACCAGGTATAAAATCAAATGCCAATGTGGTGAATAAACCTTATCGCGATGCATCGGCAGCCGCTATTACCTGCTCTGCCTTATTTGAACTGAGCACATTTGCCGGTAATAAGAATGAAGGCTACCGCGCTGCAGCCATTTCCATGCTGCATTCACTGGCTGGCTCTGCTTATCGCGCAGATGCAAATACCAATGGAAATTTTCTGCTCCGGCATAGTGTGGGCAGTATTCCCCATGACACCGAAATTGATGTGCCATTGGTGTATGCCGACTATTATTTCCTGGAAGCATTGCTGCGGTATAAAAAATTGCTCGGAGGCGCTACCCAACTGGTATCCTATACTGATCCCATCTATGACAGAAAGCCGGCTGCTGCGCCCTGATGATGCAGGTGCCGGTCTGTAAATAGCTGCCGGCACCTGGTCGTTTTTCCTACCACCACAAACGATTGGCATGCAAAAAATTTCCCGACAATCTTATATCTGCTATACAGCAGCCATCGGCGGGCTGCTGTTTGGCTTTGATACCGCCGTTATCTCCGGTGCCCTGCAGCCTATAAAGGCACAGTTTGGATTAAATACCATAATGGAGGGCTGGCTGGTGAGCAGTGGATTGCTGGGGTGTATTTTGGGAGTGGCTTTTACCGGGATGGCAGCTGATCGTATTGGCCGCAGAAAGAGCATTGTGATAGCGGCGGTGATGTTTCTGTTATCAGCTATTACCTGTACAGCCGGTTTTTCGGTATCGATGCTGATTGCAGGTCGTATCATTGGGGGAATTGGCGTAGGAATGGCATCGGTACTGTCACCAATGTACATCACAGAGTTTGCTCCGGCGTCCAAACGCGGACAAATGGTGTCTTATTATCAGCTGGCTATTACCGTGGGCATTCTGCTGGCTTATTTTTCCAACGCCTTGCTCGACACCCCGGCGGCACAACAACTTTTTCAAACAGAAGTATGGCGTCCGATGTTCCTCGTTATGGCATTACCTTCCTTACTTTTTTTATTACTGCTGGCCCGCGTTCCGGAAAGCCCGCGCTGGCTCATGCGTATACGCAAAAAACAGGAAGCTGCTACCGTATTACAACAGGTAATGCCTGCCGAAGAAGCAGCGCAGGCATACCGGTCTATTGAAGAAGCCGCCCAGCGTAATGCCGGCCGCCGCCGTTCGCTGCTCTCACCCGCTATCCGGTTGCCATTGATCATTGGCATTGTGCTGGCCGTATTTCAGCAATTTTCCGGTATCAATGCGATTATCTATTATGGCCCCAGTATTTTCGAAAAGGCGGGAATCGACAGTAAGAATGCCCTGTTGCTTCAGGTTATCATAGGAGCTGTAAATGTACTGGCCACATTCATTGCAGTGCGCTGGGTAGATAGCTATGGCCGAAAACGACTGATGCAGATAGGCCTTTCGGGTATTGTATTTACGCTCATTCTGTGTGGCGCATTGTTCTATACAGGACATACACAGGGGCCCTGGTTGTTGGTATTAATGTTGCTGTTTATTGCCTGCTTTGCATTTTCATTGGGCCCCATCACCTGGGTTATAATAAATGAAATATTTCCAACCGATGTGCGGGCACGTGCGGTGGCAGTATGTACACTTATGTTGTGGATAGCTGTGGCGCTGGTTGGACAGTTTGTACCCTGGCTGCTCAGTAAGGCGGGTGCCGCCACCATGTTCTGGCTCTTTGCCGGATGCAGTTTGTTTAACCTGCTTTTCAGTTCGGCCATGGTGAAAGAAACACGCGGCAAAACGCTCGAAGAAATGGAAGACATGTATGTAGTTGCCTCAAATTGAACCAATCGATCAACAACCCTCAAAATAACTGATGATGAAAACGAGACGCGAATTTTTACAACAATCACTTATGGGCTCGGCAGGTATACTGGCTGCAGGTCCACTGATGGCGTGTACAGCATCCCCCAAACCGGCCAGTCCCATCGTAATTTCTACCTGGGATTTTGGCAAAGCAGCTAATGGCGCTGCCTGGGAAGTATTAAGTAAACAAGGCTATGCACTGGATGCCGTAGAAGCCGGTGTGCGTGTACCCGAAGCAGACCCCAAAGGAAATAGCGTGGGATATGGCGGACTGCCTGACCGCGATGGGCGTGTTACACTCGACGCCTGCATTATGGACGATAAATACAATTGCGGCTCTGTGATGTGCCTGGAACATATCATGCACCCTATATCTGTAGCCAGGCTGGTGATGGAAAAAACACCGCATATCATTCTCAGTGGCGAAGGAGCCCTGCGCTTCGCACTCGCCAACGGATTCAAAAAAGAAAACCTGCTCACTCCTCAAAGTGAAAAGGCCTGGCGGGAGTGGATGAAAACATCCAATTACTCACCGGAAATAAACAGCGAAAACAAAGGGTATAATAAAGACAATGATCCCATGCCGGGTGGTGTAGACAATCACGATACCATTGGTATGCTGGCACTCGACAGTGCCGGCCGTATGAGCGGTGCATGCACAACCAGTGGCCTGGCCTATAAAATGCATGGCCGGGTGGGTGACTCGCCGGTAATTGGTGCCGGTCTGTATGTGGAGCCGGAAGTAGGTGCTGCCACCGCTACAGGAGTGGGTGAGGAGGTGATCCGCATAGTAGGAGCACACCTTATTGTGGAGCTAATGCGCCAGGGATATAAACCTGAAGCTGCCTGTAAAGAAGCTGCCCAGCGTATCATCAAACGTAACCCCGCCAAAGCCAAAACCATCCAGGTCGGTTTCCTGGCGTTGAGCAAAACAGGCGAGTATGGCGCTTATGCATTGCAGAAAGGATTTACCTATTCGGTCAAAAGCGGATCGGAAGATATTGTAAAAACGGCGGGCAGTATTTATTAGGTTTAAAAGTTTAAAAGTATAAAGGGTTTAAAGAGTTTAAGGTGTTTAAAGGGGAATGTGCTGATTGATTTGAAAATTTGGTGATTTGAAAATTTGATGATCAGCGGGGAAATGTGCCAGTTTTTCAACTATCAACTGTCAACTATCCACTGTCAACTGTCAACTGTTAACTGTCAACTGTCATCTGTCATCTCCGTATGAAAAAGTACAAACTTCTAACGGCATTACTGGTTACATCCTTTCTCGCCTCTGCAGCACAGGCGCGGCAGGCGGCTTCCACTGTATTTGAAATCAGACAACCTGATTACAAACAGAGTCCGCTTACGGGAATGACCCGCCAGCACTGGAAAGATGCAGGTGTTTACTTGTTGCAGGGGGCATTCAGCTATGTCAGAAAGCTGGATGACTATATGGTATTTCCCCATCAGCCAGGCAAATCGTACCCGGTCAACGAAAAGCAATTGCCGGTAGAAAAACTGGAAGGACTCTGCCGTACTCTTTTCATTGCTGCACCATTGCTGCGCGAAGATTCCAACCTCGTCATCAATAATGTGCGACTGCTGGATTATTACCGGCATCATTTACGGAAACTGCTTGATCCTGCCTCGCCTGGATATATTGCACCGCGTGCACCCAATGGCGGATCGCATCAGGCGCTGGTAGAGTTTGGCGCATTATCCATTTCTTTCTTCTCTATACCCAACCTGCTGTGGGATCCTTTGGATAAAGAAGTAAAAGACGGACTGGCTGCACTCATGCTAAGTTATGGAGATGGGCCAACCAATGCCTCCAACTGGCGTTTCTTCAACATTTTTGTCCTGAGTTTTTTTCGTGAAAAAGGATATACGGTCAACAACAAGCTGCTGGAAGAATACCTGCGCCTGAGCCTTACTCATTACCGCGGAGGTGGTTGGTACAGCGATGTGCCTGCCTATGATTATTACAGCATGTGGGCCTTTCAGATGTATGGCATGCTGTGGTCAGAATTTTTTGGTAAAAAATATTATCCGGCCGAATGCGCGGTGTTGCTCAACAACTTTCGCGATATGACGCAAACCTATCCCTATATGTTTGCCCGAAACGGACACATGATCATGTGGGGCAGAAGTATCACGTATCGGTTTGCCGCTAATATTCCGCTTGCTCTTACCGGCTATCTGCCTGCCGGCGAAGTAAATGCCGGCTGGATGCGGCGCCTGGCCTCCGGTACATTATTACAGTTTTTACAAAATCCATCATTCCTCGAAGACCGGATTCCTACTCTGGGCTTCTATGGCGCTTTTGATGGCGCTGTGCAATACTACAGTTGCCGCGGCAGCGTGTTCTGGATGGGCAAATCATTTCTCGCACTCTTACTGCCGGCTGATAATCCATTCTGGACAGAAAAGGAAAACGATGGCCCATGGGTGAATGAGATAAAACCGAATAAACCTGCCCAGCATTTTCAGGTGGGACCGGGTATACTGCTGACCGATTATGCCGGTATCGGGGCTGCCGAGATAAGAGCCTGGTGCAATACACGCCTGGGGGGCAACTGGACCGACTACCGTGCAAATGAAAATTATAACCGGCTGGCGTATAACAGCGCTTTTCCCTGGCAGACAGATGGCGCCAATGGAGAAGTGGCAATGAATTACCTGCTGCGCAGCAACGGGCAAAAATGGGAGCCGCTGCATCTTTACACGTTCAAACGTTTTACCGGTGAAGTGTATTACCGCAGTGCCGTACTGGAAACGGATAGTACCGTACAGATGGACCTGGCTGATTTTTTTCTGCCACAGGGCATCATACGCGTTGACCGTATCCGTGCAAACGATGATTGCGATATCCGCCTCGGACATTATGCATTGCCGGCATTGAAAGGCGCGATCCGCAAGGAGACACGAAAGGTGGAAGGGCATACTGTACAGTTGATCGATAATGGCCTTTATCAGCTGGCAATGATCACGCTCGAAGGTCTCGGCAACACAACAGCAATTGATACAAAGGGCTTACATCCAGCAGCAGCCAATAGTGCCGTTATCAATGCAACGGGTAAAATACAAAGCGGCGGGAAGCCGAAATGGCTGATTACACTTCAACTGTGGAAGCCATCCGGACAGCCATGGACCAATGCAGAACTGTTGCCGGTAAAATCAGTAAAGCACGGCAGTAATAATCAGTCTGTTGAGCTGTTGTTTAAAAACGGAACGAGTAAGACAATCACGTTTTAAGAACTAAAAATAAAGGCATCATGCATAGTAGTAGCCGGTGGCTGGTCATCCTGATCGCCGCATTTCCTTTTTTGTCATATGCGCAGTCGGCATTGCCATGGGAAGACCCTGCAGTATTTGCTATAAACAAAGAAAGACCCAGGGCCACGGCATTGCCTTATCCCAGTACCGAACTGGCGGTAAAAGACGTGTATGCTTCTTCTCCGTTTTACCAGTCGCTAAATGGTAACTGGAAATTCAGGTGGGTACCCAAACCTGCCGACCGTCCGGTAGATTTTTATAAAGAAGATGTTGATGTGAGTGGCTGGAAAGATTTTCCGGTACCCGGCAACTGGGAAACCAATGGGTATGGTACGCCTATTTACACCAATATCACTTATCCGTTTCCAGAGAATCCGCCCTTCATCGATCACGGCGATAATCCGGTGGGCAGTTATAAAAGAAGTTTTGAGTTGCCGCAGCAATGGAATGGCCGTCGGGTATTCCTGCATTTTGAAAGCGGTGTAGCCGCCATGTATATCTGGGTAAATGGTAAACAGGTGGGGTATAGTGAAGATGCCAAGAATCCCGCCGAGTTTGAGATCACGGATTTTGTACGCCCAGGCCGCAATAGCATAGCTATTGAAGCTTACCGCTGGAGCGATGGGTCGTATATGGAAGACCAGGATATGTGGCGGCTTTCGGGTTTTGACCGTAGCATTTATCTCTATTCAACAGCACCGACAAGAATTCGTGATTTCTTTGTACGTACTCATTTCCTGAATGAACAGCTGTCTAAAGCTGCCCTGCAGGTAGACTGGCAGGTAGAGCGGAAAAGTATTAACGCGCGCGGCAGTGTGGAGATACAACTGCTGAACGCGCAGGGGAAGCAGGTATTAAAAAAAATGGCTGCTGTGAGTGGAACCGGTAATGAAGTAAACGGTACGATAACTGCTGCTGTTTCTTCGCCGCAGCTATGGAGCAATGAAACACCTTATCTCTATACGCTGCTGGTAATGCTGAAAGATGAAAAAGGTGCATTAATCGAAGCCAGTTCCTGTAAAGTGGGATTCCGGAAAGTAGAAATCAGGAATGCGCAGTTGCTGCTCAATGGTAAACCATTGCTGATACGTGGTGTGAACCTGCACGAGTTCAGTTCGGCTACAGGCCATGTGGTAGACGAGGCTACCATGCGGCGCGATATAGCGCTCATGAAGCAGCATAATATCAATGCAGTGCGTATGAGTCATTATCCGCAAAATCCTTTGTGGTATAAGCTCTGCGATGAGTATGGCCTGCTGCTTTGCGATGAGGCTAATATCGAATCGCATGGTATGGGGGTGGCCTATGACCGTCCACTCGATAAAAGCCGTCATCCGGCCTACCTGCCGGCATGGGCACCTGCACACCGCGATCGCATTACGCGCCTGGTAGAGCGCGATAAAAATCACCCGAGTATCATTCTCTGGAGTATGGGCAATGAGTGTGGTAATGGACCAGTATTTTATGAAATGTATGACTGGATCAAACAACGCGATGCCAGCCGCCCGGTGATGTTTGAACAGGCAGAAGCAAACCGGAATACGGATATTATCGGCCCCATGTATCCATTGATGGACTCTATGCGACGCTATGCCCTGCGCAAGGATGTAACGCGCCCTTTTATTATGTGTGAATACTCACACTCCATGGGCAACAGCAATGGCAACTTCCAGGAGTATTTTGATATAATGGCGCTTGCTCCGCATATGCAGGGTGGTTTTATCTGGGAGTGGATCAACCATGGATTGAAGGCCGTAGATGAAACTGGTCGCTCTTACTGGGCGTATGGCGGAGACCTGGGTGGATACAGATATACCAATGATGCTAATTTCTGTGCCGATGGACTGGTATCGCCCGACAGGCAACCACATCCGGGCCTGACAGAAGTAAAAAAAGTGTACCAGGATATTTTGTTTACTCCCGTAAAAGGTAATCCTGCACAGGTGCAGATACAGAACCGTTTTCTGTATCGTAATCTCAGTGCCTACACCATTAAATGGGAGTTGAGTAGTAATGGTGAGGTACAGGCCAGCGGCTTACTGGATGTTGTACAGGAAGCGGGCACTGTACGCCAGTGGGAGGTACCCTTACCGTCATTGTCAGTACAGCCAGGCCGCGAGTACTTTCTTCAGCTATATGCGTATACCAAAGAGGCCGATGAAATGATGCCGGCGGCATTTGAAGTGGCCCGGGCTCAATGGCCACTGCAGGGCAGCTGGTTTACTACGCATCCGGCCACAACTGGCACTATCAGTCGGCAGGAAACGACCGCTCAGTTGCAACTCGAAGCAGGCGGCACCCAATTGCTGTTTAATAAACAGACCGGCAAGCTGCAATCGGTTTTGCGCAATGGTCAGTCGATTATTACCAGCGCACCTGAGCCGGATTTCTGGCGAGCCCCCAATGATAATGACTTTGGCAGCGACATGCAGATCCGACTCAATGCGTGGCGTACAGCCGGACAAAATAAAAAGCTACTTCAGTTTGTCAGCAACAGCCAGGATACGGCGGTTGAGGTAGTAGTACGGTACAGGCTCACAGATGTACCGAGTGAGTATCAGTTGATCTATACATTTTACTCCAATGGAAAGCTGAGGGTATATGCAAAATGGATCGCCAACGCTGGAGAGGTACCGGAACTGCCCCGCTTTGGCATGCAATTGCGCCTAAGCAGGGCCTATGATAAGGTGACGTATTACGGGCGGGGTCCGCTTGAGAATTATGAAGACCGGAATACAGCCAGTTTTATAGGGATATACCACAGCAATGTAAAAGGGCTTGGTTTTGAATACCTGCGTCCGCAGGAAAATGGTAATCGCTCAGATGTGCGCTGGTTTACGCTTACCAACGAAAAGGGGCAGGGGATACGGGTAAAAGGATTGCAGCCCATTCAGCTGAAAGCATCGTATAATCCTGCAGAAGATATTGACCCCGGCATCAGTAAAAAGCAGCAACACCCCAAAGATGTGGTGCCGCGGCCGGAGATATACCTCAATATCGATTTCCGTCAGCGTGGTATTGCCGGCGACAATAGCTGGGGTGCCGATCCCCACCCGCCATATCAGCTCACCGGTAAGAAATATGAGTATGGCTATGAGATTGAATGGATTGATTGATGCGGTGTATCAGAAATATTATGGTAGATGTATTTTGTCCCTGTAGCCCCGCGATGCATCGCGGGGCTACAGTTTCTGATACAACCTTTATTCCGGCCTTTCACCCTATCTTCTTCTGTATCATCCATACATGACCAAACGGATCTTTGAACTGTCCCTGGCGATAGCCATAGTCATAATCGGTCACAGGCGATAGCAGTTCGGCACCGGCTGCAAGCGCCCGATCAACGAACTCCTGAACATTTTCTGTAAAAAGGCCAATAATAACCGTTGTACTACCTGCTGCCGATGGGGCGGAGAAAAGCCTGTTGGCAGTGATTTCATGTAAATGAAACATCGAACCATCAATAACCAATTCAGCCACATGAATGCTGCCATCGTCATTGCTGAAACGGCGTAGTTCCTGGGCACCGAGCCCATCTGTATAGAAACTGATGTCTTTTACACCGTTGGGGATATACAATTCTGGGGCAAACTGTGCAGGCATAAAAATAAGGGTTAATGGGTGTGGGTGAAAGGAGGGAGGCGGAGTATAAAGATAGGAGGGTTTTGGCTTTTGAATACTAAATTTAACCAATGAAAGTCAACGGCCGGTATCTTGTCTTTTTATGTGTCCTTTTTTGCAGCACGGCCTCGGGGCAGTTTGAATCGCTTCGCCGGCACATACTGGCCACTGATAGTTTTAATAGTATCTACCCGAGAGAAAAAATATTTCTTCATCTTGACCGGCCTTATTACAATTTGAAAGATACTGTATGGATCAAAGGATATATTTTATCTGCGATGGATATGTCTGCCCTCGACAGCAGTCAATTGGTATATATTGATATGCTGGATAATTCCGGTAAGCTCATTAAACGAAGCAGTGTCTACAGTGCTGCTGGTATCTTTTTTGCCAATCTGCGACTATCCGAAACCGATTTCAAACAGGGCGTTTACTGGTTGCGTACGCATACACAGTTTATGCGTAACTATGGCGATTCTGTTTTTCCACTGACCCGGTTTGTCATTATCGGTTCTGGTAATCCTGACTGGGAAGTAGCGCTCAGCAAAGCGGGAGTAGCGGAAGGGAAGTTTTTTCTGCAGGCAAGTCTGTTGCCCGCTACCGGGCAGACATTCAGCCGCGAAGAAGTATCGCTGGTATTAAAAGCAAAAAATAAAACCCTGCTCCGGCAAAAAGTTATTACCGGTATCGATGGACAGCTGACTGTACAGGAGTCTTTGCCGGCGATTGGTAATGTACAGGAGCTACAGCTGCAGTTGTCTGTAGGTCGTGATTTCAGCATGCAGGTGCCGGTATATGTGCAGGAAAAGCTTGAGCTCGATCTGCAGTTCCTGCCCGAAGGAGGAAACCTGATAGCGGGGCAGCGGCAACGGCTGGGATTTAAAGCCATCAACTCTGCCGGCCGTGGAGTGGATGTGAGGGGGCAGATCGAAAATGAAGCGGGTGGCGTTGTGACATCATTTGCTTCGGTACATAAGGGAATGGGGCTGCTTTGGTTCAAACCAGAGGCAGGGGAGCATTATACTGCGGTACTTGACGATGGACGGCGGTTCGCGCTGCCGCCGGCACAACAAAGTGGTATTCGGTTACAGGTGGATAATGATCCGGTTTCGGATAGCGTGATTGTATGGGTCGATGCCAGTGCAGATTTGCAGAATAAGTCCTGTTTTTTTCGCGCCAGCTCACATGGTATCAGTTGTGCCATGGGTATTGTGCGCACAAAATCGCAGCCCTATCGGCTGGCGATTGCTAAAAGAGCTTTTCCTTCCGGCATCTGCCGGTTTACTTTATTTGATGAAAAAGGCCTGCCCCTGCAGGAGCGTAGCGCACTCATCTGGCATAAGGATACTTTACAGATTGAGTTGACCACCGATAAACCCGTTTATGGCAACAGAGATAGTGTATCAGTGACGGTACAGGTGCGTAACACAGCAGGGGAGCCCGTAGTGGGCAGTTTTTCGCTGGCAGTCATAGATACGGGACGAGTGTCGCCAGCACCGTATACAGATAATATACTAAGTCATATGCTGCTTTCGTCTGAGCTGAAAGGCGCAATAGAAGACCCGGCGTATTACTTTAATGATCCTCTGCCCGAAGCGGTGGAAGCGCTGATGCTTACGCAGGGCTGGGTACAGTATCCCCGTGCATTTACCACGCCGGTTTATCCATACGAAAAGCAATTTATGGTAACCGGTAAGGTTACCAACCTGCTTAATAAACCCGTGAAAGGTTCTGAGCTTACGCTGCTTGGCAAAGACGGCAGATTTGGTTCATTTATCACCCAAACTACTACCGATGAAAAGGGCCGGTTTGTCTTCAACGATTTTCCATTGTTTAACACCGATACAGTCGGCATGCTAATAAAAGCGTCTAACAGAAAAGGAAAACAATTCGGTATCGGCATAGAACTGGATCTGCCGCGGGAAGCCGGTGCACCAACCTCGCCCATGCCGGACTTTACCCGGCAGGATATTGCGTACGACACTGCTGTATCCGTACAACTGCAGCAAAAAGCAAACCTGTACCGCGGACTCAGAAGAGAACGTGGCTATCTGCCCGAAGTGATTGTGAAAAGCAGGCTGCGTGTAAAAGGTTCGAAAAATCTGAATGAAGATCGCGAAGCCGATCAGACGATCACCGGGGCCATGCTCGGGAAAGATGCGAAGGAAGAACTGCTGTATATACTAAACCGTGATGTAAAAGGGTTTAACAGGAGTACTTTTCCCAAAAGCAATATACAGACCTATAAAGTAAATGGAGACTTCGCTGTATTTGTGATAGACGGATTTAATATCAACCGCAATTATGAACCCTCTTCCCCCAGTCCCACAGCGTTTGTAGATTATCTGAACGATTATCTGAAGTACATCCGCGTAGAAGAAGTGGTGGGTATAGAAGTACTGACTTCCCCGGGCAATACGTTTGCGTATGAGACCGAATTTAATCTGCGCCCCGAAGGTGGTTACCGGTATGCCTTTATCGAGATTACCACACGTTCAGGTAATGGCGCTTTTTACAAAAGCCTGCCCGGCACCTATCTCTACAAACCAACCGCACCTACTACCGGTAAACTGTTTTATTCGCCCCGTTATACCAGCAAGGATATAGACCCCACGCTACTCGACTATCGCAGTACCTTATTCTGGAAACCCGATATCATTACCAATGAACAGGGGCAGGTTCAGTTATCTTTTTACACATCCGACAGTAAAACGGGGTATCTCATGATTATCCAGGGGACTGATATGTTTGGAGGGGTGGGAGTGAAGAGGCAGGTGTTGGGGAGGTAGGTGTAAAAGTATAAAGGTTTAAAAGTATAAAGGGGATAAAGAGTGTAAAGTGTGAATGTTGCCGATCCGCATTAATAAGTTGGTCCCGGTACTACGGAAACGTTGGTGCCGTAGTAAACCGGTCCGGACGCGCAGCGTCCGGACCGAGTCGGTTAATTTGAAATCTATCTGCCGCTGATTAGCAAAACACAACAGTGATTGTTTTTCATTTTTCAAGATTCTCTGCTTCACATTTACTGGTAAACTCATTCTGCATTTTCTGCATTTGGGTAATATGCCTTGAAGCATGCTGCGCGAGAAAATAAATGTACTGATATACATCGATCTTCCCGAGGTTATTGACGGTCATCGTTGTTTTATATACAATCCCTTCTCCGTTGGGCATGGAATGGAGAT